>JBEKVE010000065.1:0-15883 GCA_049514335.1 Acidimicrobiales bacterium | reverse complement strand
GACTGGCCGGATGGGTGCAGACGGTCGTCACCTACACCGTGCTGAGCGGCACGCTCGTCCTGTCGGTGATCGCCGTCCTCCACGTCGGCGGGGCGTTCCCCCACCCCTTGGGCCTGTTCGGCAAGGGCGCCTTCTCGGGGGTCCAGGCCGTGGCGTTCGCCCTGTTTCTCTACGCCGCCTTCGAATGGGTGACGACGACCGCAGAGGAGGCCAGGACCCCGCGGGTCATCACCCGGGCCCTCTTCCTCGCTCCCGTGCTCATCTGGATCGTGGCCACCGTGTTCGCACTCGGTCTCGCCCATCTCGTGCCCGCTCGCCGCTTTCACGGCGTGGCGTACCCGCAGCTCCTCATGGGCAAGGCGGCGCTCGGCACGGTGGGCGAGCTGTGGATGCTGGCGTTGACGGTGCTCACCGCCCTCAACACCTTCAACGGCGGCTTCCTGGTTGCGTCGCGCTTTCTCTACGCCGCGGCCCGCGAGGGGAACCTGCCGCGCTCGTTCGCCCGGCTCAACCTGCGCGCCGTGCCATGGCTGGCGGTGAGCACACTCTCGGTGACGTCGGCGGCGGTGGCGGCGGTGGTCTTCGCCACGGGCCAGTGGCTGCTCCTCGTGGCCGTGGGCGCCACGATCGAGGCCGGGATCTACGCCGTCGGCTCGCTGTGCCTGGTCGTGCTGCGCCGGCGCGAGACCCGGCCGCGGCCCTTCCGGCTCCGGGCCGGGCGCCCTCTGGCCGTCGCCGGGGTGATGATCTTCGGGGTGCTCTTCGTGGCGACGGGCTTCTCGGACCCGAGAGACGCCCGTCACTTCTCCGCCGCTCCCGTGGCCGTCATCGCCGTGCTCGGCGCACTCTCCACCGCCTACGTCGTGGTGGTCGTGCCCCGGCTGCGGGCTGCGGCGGCCGCCCGGGCGGCGGCGACACGCCCGCGGCGTCGCCCTCCCCGGGCCGCCCCCGCCACTCCCACGTCCTGATCGGGCGGGGTCTCTCAAGTCCCGGGACGGGGCAGCCGACATACCCACTCGTGTCGCCCGCCGCCCTTCGAGGGCGCTCGCTGCCGCGGCTCTTCGCAACCTATGCCGCCATCACGGTGGTCCCCGTCGCGCTCCTGGGCGTCGCCCTCACCTTCAACTACCGCGCCGAGGCCGAGCAGCGTGGGGTCGACGAAGGCCGGGCCGAGGCCTTGCTCGTTGCGGAGACGGCGGTGGAGCCGGTCCTCGACGGCCGCCCCCTGGCACAAGGGCTGTCGGCGTCGGAGGAGTCCGCCATGCGCCACCTCGTCGACCGGGCCGTGGGTGACCACAACGTGGCCCGTCTTCGCCTGCGCGACCTGCAAGGCAACGTGGTGTTCTCCGACGACGGCTCGGGGTTCAAGCAGCGACCCGAGGACGAGGCCCTCGACGCCGCCCACGGCGAGATCTCGGCTCGCCTGACTCGCCTCAACTCGGACCCCGACGACACAGGGCCGATCGGGCCGGAATCGGTCGAGGTCTACCTGCCGCTCACGGCGGGCACACCCGAGCACCGCGTCGGCGTGCTCGAGGTCTACCTGCCCTATGCGCCCATCGACGCCGACGTGAGTGCCGGGCTGCACAGCCTGTACCGGGACCTCGTGATCGGTCTGGTGGCGCTGTACCTGGCGCTGTTCCTGATCTCGTTCTCGGTGACACGGCGGCTGCGCCAGCAGGTGCGGATGAACAAGTTCATGGCCGAGCACGACCCGCTCACCGATCTGCCCAACCGGTCGCTGTTCCACCAGCGTGCCCACGAGGCCGTGGCCGCGGCGGTGCGCGGCGACACCCGGACGGCACTGGCCATCGTCGACCTGGACCGGTTCAAGGAGATCAACGACACGCTCGGGCACCACAACGGCGATCAGCTGCTCACGCGCCTGGCGCAGCGCCTGGCCGATCACGTCCGGCCCCAGGACGGCGTCGCCCGGCTGGGCGGAGACGAGTTCGGGCTCATCCTCACCGAGGTCACCGACCCCGAAGACGTCCTGCGCCGCCTGCGCTCGGTCATCGAGAACGAGGTGGACGTGAGCGGCCTGCCACTGTCGATCGAGTCGAGCATTGGTTTCGTGGTGGCGCCCGACGACGGCGTGGACGTCGACGATCTGCTGCAGCACGCCGACGTGGCCATGTACGTGGCGAAGACCCGCCACGCCGGTGTCGTGCGTTACGACCCCGACCTCGACCACTACGACGCCGCCAACCTGGGGCTGATCGCCGACCTGCGCCGCGCCATCGATGCCGGGGAGCTGGTCCTTCACTACCAGCCCAAAGCGGCGCTCGACGACAGGCGGGTGGAGGCGGTCGAGGCCCTGGTGCGCTGGCAGCACCCGAGCCTCGGCCTGTTGTACCCCGACCGGTTCATCCCCCTGTGCGAGCAGACCGACCTCATCGACAAGCTCACGACGTGGGTGTTGCGCACCGCCCTGCGCGATGTCCGCGATCTCACCCACGTGGCGGTGTCGGTCAACGTGTCGGCGCGAACCTTGGGGCGTCAGCGCTTCGCCGAGCACGTCATCGCCACCCTGGAGTCCCTCGACGTCCCCGCCGACAGGCTGATCGTGGAGATCACCGAGACGGCGCTGCTCTCCGACCCCACGCGCGCCGCCCAGGTCCTGGCCGAGCTGGACGCCTACGGCATGAAGGTCAGTCTCGACGACTTCGGGATCGGACAGACATCACTCGGCTACCTGTCGTCTCTCCCCGTGCACGAGCTCAAGATCGACAAGAGCTTCGTCACCGACATGCTCGCCAACCCCGCGCATGCTGCCATCGTCCGGTCGATCGTGGACCTGGGCCACAACCTGTCGCTGCGGGTCGTGGGCGAGGGGGTCGAGACCGACGAGGTGTTCGCCACCCTGCGCCAGGCCGGGTGCGACCTTGCCCAGGGGTACCTCCTGGCCCGGCCGATGCCGGCGGAGAAGCTGCGGGCGTGGCTGGCCACGGTCCCTGGCCGGCGCCCGGCCGGCGTCTGACGCGTCCCCGAGGGCCGGTCCCGGCCCCGGTCCGTCCTGACCCCGACCGCTCCGGCCCCGACCGCTCCGGCCCGGTCTGCCATCCTGGGGCGATGTCGTCGACACCGTTCGCACCGCCCGCCTCCCCATCGTGGTGGGGACAGCTGGCGGGCCGCATGGACCTGCACCACATCACCTCCGACGCCCTCACCGGCAACGTGCTCGGCGACCCCGCCGAGCGGCCGTTGTGGGTGTACGTGCCCCCCGGGTACGACGACAGCGACGATCGGCTCCCCACGGTGTACGTCCTGCAGGGCTACACCGGGTTCCTGGCGGCATGGGCCAACCGCGAGCCCTTCCGCCGGCCCTTCCCCGAGGCGGCCGATGCCGTGTTCGCCTCGGGCGCAGCCCCGCCGTGCATCGTGGTGTGGGTGGACGCCTGGACGGCCTACGGCGGGTCGCAGTTCGTCGACTCGCCCGGCACCGGCGACTACCACTCCTACCTCTGCGACGACGTCGTCCCCTTCGTCGACGCGCGCTACCGGACACTCGACGCGCCCGAGCACCGCGGCGTCCAGGGAAAGTCGAGCGGAGGGTTCGGCGCCATGATCACCCCGATGCTTCGCCCCGATCTCTTCGGCGGCCTCGCCACGCACGCCGGGGACGCGCTCTATGAGTGCTGCTACATCCCGGAGTTCCCCAAGGCGGTGCGGGCGCTGCGCCACTGGGACGGGGACATCGGGGCGTGGTGGGAGGACTTCCGCCCCCGGACCGAGATCTCGCGTCCCGACGACCACCTCCTGCTCATGATGCTGGGCGTGTCGGCGTGCTTCTCCGCCGCCGCCGACGGGACGCCCACGCTGCCGTTCGATCCCGTGACCGGCGTGCTGCGCCAGGAGGTGTGGGCCCGCTGGCTGGCGCTCGACCCCGTCAGGATGGTGGCGTCCCACGCCGACGCGCTGCGCCCGCTGAAGGCGGTGTGGATCGACGCCGGCACCCACGACGAGTGGTTCCTCGACGTCGGGGCCATGGCGTTCCGAGACGCGCTGGCGGGCGTCGGGGTCAGCGACGTGCACTTCGAGCTGATCGATTCCGGCCACGGCGGTATCGGCTGGCGCTACCCACTGGCGCTCGCCTACCTGGCCGAGCGTCTGGCGCCGGCGTCGCGCTGACACGGAACGGGCGGGTCGCCGTCCGGGCTGTGGGACCGGGGCCGCGTCCCGTCGAGGACGTCGGGGCCCTCAGGGTTCGAAGATGCGCTCCACCAACGTCGCCACCAGGCCTCCGACGAGGGCGTCGGACAGGTCGCGGGCCACCGTCGTGCCGACGTGCTCGTGCACGTCGCCGGTCCAGGTGGGGCCGACCTTGAGCTTCACCCGCACGAAGTCGCACGGCTCGGTGGCCGTGATGGTGAGCCGGCCCGGGCCGCGCTCGGCGAAGCGGTCGATCCACAGCGAGAGGTCGAAGATGCGTGGCAAGCGGCTCGGTCGGTCGCGCAGGGTCTCGGTCACCCTGGTGCTCAGACCCCACTGCCGGAGCAACGCCGCGCTCGAGTCCAGGACGGGTCGCAGCTCCACCGCGCACTGCGCGCAGAAGGCGTCGAACGTCTCCTCCGACCGCTCGCGTCTTGCCCGGGCGGTGGCTTGGTGCGCGGCGTCACCCGACACGCCGGCCGACACGACGAGCTCGATCCTGCTCTTCCACAATTGCTCGGCCGACGACATGGGCGCGAAGACCGGAGGCTCCACGGCCTTCTTGTTCTTGGGGGAGATCACCGTCATCCGGCCCCGGCCCGTGCCGGTCGGGTCCGGTCCGTGCCACAACCCGGTGTCACGGCCTTTCGAGGCCCGCTTGTCGCGGGTTCTGCCCGCTGTGTCGCGGACCTCTGTGTCCACGCCCTGCGTGTCGTCGACGATCGACATGGTCCCCCCAACAGTGCGGCCGCGACGGGCCGACCCGGAAACGTTCGCCCGGCCACCCTGCCAGCCCCGGCTCACCGGATCCTCTATCCGCCGTCAACAATCGGCCAACGGGTGCCCGACGGGTCCGCTGCGTCCCCCCTGGGCTACGGGCGACCGTTCCCGCTTTCGGTCCTAGCCTGGGAGGCAGGACAGGAGGTCTGCATGATCGAGACGTCGGAGATCGAGATGACGTTCCACGAGGACGGCGACGAGACCGAGGCGCGGGCTTCGATCGCCCTGCGGGGCGCGACCTTCACCGGATGGGGGAGGGCACGTCGCAATCCGGATGACCCGAACCTGCCCATGGTGGGCGAGGAGCTCGCCGCCGCCCGGGCGTTGTCGGATCTCGCCCACAAGCTGGTGGAAGCGGCGGCGGAGACCATCAGCGCCGGCCAGGGGAGACCCGCCCACCTCGACGCCTGAGCTCAGGCCAGGCAGGTGAGCGGCCGTCCGCCGTTGAACGCCACCATGTCGGCGAAAGCCACGCCGAGGTCGAGGGGATCGCCGGGACGTGCACCGCCACACTCGGCGAAGGCGCGGTGGAGGTTGCCCACCAGGCGCTCGGGGTGCTGCAGCGAGGCGAACGCACCGAGATCGACCTGTCGTGCCGCTTCGAGGGGCGTCAACCCTGCGCTCATGGCCTCGGCCGCCGTGGTCTGCAGGAATCGCAGGTACGCGCCCGCCATGTCCATGGCCTCGGGCCCGCACGGCTCACCGTGGCCCGGCACGAGCACCTCGGCGTCGAGCTCGGCCAGGCAGTCGAGGGCCACCAGCGACCCGGCCACCGATCCCATGAGGACGAAGGGTGTGCCGCCGTTGAAGACCAGGTCGCCCGTGAACACCACACCGCGACCGGGGATCCAGGCCACGATGTCGTTCGTGGTGTGGGCCGCCGTTCCGAAGTGGTGCAACTCGACCTGGAGATCGTCGACGAACACGTCGAGCCGGTGCTCGAAGGTGACGAACGGGGGTGCGGCCTCGAGGTCGCCCCAATCCACCTCCTCCCATATGCCCCCGGGACGCAGGATGCCGAGCGCCTTGATGCCCTCCCGGCACCCGGCGTGGCCGATGAGGGTGGCTTCAGGAAAGAGGCAGTTGCCATTGGTGTGATCGCCATGCTGGTGGGTGTTCACCACCGTGCGGGCCCGGGGGCGCGGTGTCAGGCGAGACGCCACCACGGCGTCGACGGCGTCGGCGAAGGCGCGCGTGCGGCGCTCGGTGGCGCAGGTGTCGATGCACACGACGGCGCCGTCGCCCACCACGAAGCCGGTGTTGTTGATCCACCACCCGCCGTCGGGCTGGATGAAGGCGAAGACGCCGTCGGCCACCTCCTCGGTGCGCGGCGGCGGCAGCTCGTGGGGCCGGGGGTGGTCGTGGGTGCTGGCGGTCATGCTTGTCGTCCTATCACGCCTCGGTGCCACCGCTCGGGGGTCTGCGGCCCGCCGCCTCCGCTCATGGCGCGTCGGGCGGCACCACCACCACCGGTGTGGTGGCGTGCTGCACGAGCTGATGGCTGGTGCTACCGAGCTGCAGACCGGGGAAGCCGCCGTGGCCGCGGCTTCCCACCACGACCAGATCGGCCCCGAAGTCGCCGACCGCCGCCAGCAAGGCGGTGACGGGATTGCCGTCCACGAGCACGCGCTGGTTGGGCACGGCCGAGGTGTGCAGCGGCGCGCACCACTCCTCGTCGAACGCCTGCTGGACGTTGCGGCGGTGGCTCTCGGCCGGCTCGGTTGCAGCACCGAGGTGGGTGAGCAGCCCGAGGGCGTGCACCGCCACCACCTCGGCCCCGAGCGCGGCCGCCGTGTCGAGTGCCCACGACAGCGCGCGCCGGGCGCAGGGGGAGCCGTCGACACCGACGACGATGCGACGAGGTGCGCTCATGGCGGCGGCGCTCCGGGGCCGGGTTCGTCGGGGTGGGCATGCACCTGCCGGGCGGCGTCGACGGCGTCGGAGCCGGGGCCGCCGTTCGAGGCGCGCTCGGGCCGGAACGCCACCCCCATCAACGCCGCCAGGGTGGCACCCACCGAGGCGCGTAGGGCCGGCAGGTCGTAGCCGCCCTCGAGGACGATGGCGAGCCGGCCCGGGGCGGGGGCGAAGTCCCTCACCCGCAGGGCCAGGTCGGCGAAGTCGCCGGCGGTGAGGGACAACCCCGCCATGGGGTCGGCGCGATGCGCGTCGAATCCGGCGGAGACGAGCACCCAGGTGGGGGAGAAGCGTGCCACCACGGGGGCGGCCACCTCGTCGAGGGCCCGGAGAAGGACGTCGCCCGTGGCCCGCGGCGGCACCGGGATGTTGACGGTGAGGCCCGGCGCGCCCGGACCGCCCGTCTCGCCCACGCGCCCGGAGCCAGGGTAGAGGGGCCACTGGTGCGTCGACACGTACAGCACCCGAGGGTCGTCCCAGAAGATCGCCTGCGTCCCGTTGCCATGGTGCACGTCCCAGTCCACGACGAGCACCCGCTCCCCGCGTTCGGCCAGCCGGGCGGCGGCGACCGCCACGTTGTTGAGGAGACAGAAGCCCATGGGCTCGTCTCGCAGGGCGTGGTGCCCGGGCGGGCGGGCGGCGACGAAGGCCACCTCACCCTCGCCGCGTCCGAGGGCGTCGACGGCGGCCAGGGCGCCGCCCGCCGCCACCAAGGCCGTGTCCCACGAGCCGGGACCGGCCATGGTGTCGGGATCGAGAGAACCCCCCCCGGCGTCGCAGAACGTGCGCAAGGCCTCGAGGTAGGACACGGGGTGGACGAGCGAGAGCTCCTCTTCGGTGGCGCGCCGGGGGGTGAGGCCCACGACGCCGTCGCGCAGGCCGGCGTCGTCGATCCCGGCCAACGCCGCGCCGAGCCGGGCCGGGCGTTCGGGATGGGAGGGCCCTACGTCGTGACGGTCGAGCTCGGGCGCGGCCGCCACCAGGAGCACGAACCCACACTAGGTGCTCTGCGCCCGGACCTCCGGTGGCGACCTGTGGCGTTGCGGCGCCTTGTGGCGCAGCGGCACATTTGGTGACTTTGGACCCTGCTCCTGGGCCGCCGGTTGGGCCACCCTACGGGAGCGAAGCCGTGCCTGGGGGGGGCACGAGGGTAGGAGGTCGTGGTGGCGGGGATCGACGGTGATGTGAGGCGGGCGGTTATCCACCTCCGGTTGGCTTCCAAGGCGATGGACCGGCTGTGGAATGCCACCGGCAACGACGACGTGGACCGCGCCGTCCTGGGGCTCGGGGAGGCGACCTTGGCCATCCACCAGGCCCTGTTGGCGCTGCGGGAATGCGACGGCGCACGTCCTGCGGTTCCTGCGGATCCTGGGTTTCCTGCGGATCCTGGGGTTCCTGCGATCGCCCCGGCTGCGCTGGCACGCTGAGCCACCAGCCGAGGAGGACGTCGCCCGGGTGGGCGCGGACTCCGGAGGCCGAGGTCAGCCCAAGCAGTGTCGGCAGGCAGTGGCGGTGATGCCCTGTGCGGCGCACCACGCCTCGAGCGCGCCGGCGTCGCCGCACACCTTGGGGGCCCGCCCGGTGGCCTGTTGCCGGGTTGCTGCCCCGGCGTGCAGCGTCGGGCATTCGGCGCGGTGCAACACCGATGCCGCAGCGGCGCCACGGGTGACGTTGAGGACGAAGCCCTGCGGGTGGGCGGCCAGCCATGTCCGGTAGCCGTCGTCGTCACGGACGAAGGGCGTTGCCGTCTTCGCCGTCGTCGCCGTCGCTGCTGGCGTCCCCGGCGTCTCGTGGACGGCGCGAGGCGGTGGGCCCACGTGCGCAGTCACGGGGGGAAGGACGCTCATGCGCGCCACCGGTCCCCTCGACTCGGCCTGCCGTCCCGGGCGGGGTCGGCGGGAGATGACCGGAGGCTTCGGGAGGGGGTCGGCGGAGGGCATGGGCCTGAGCTCGGCACCGCCGGAGTGCAGCACGTCGTGGGGGACCGGCCGGTAGGCCGAGGGGTGCCGTGCCTGGGCGTGTCGTGCCGAGGCGTCTGCGGTGGTGAGCACGGTCATGCCCCGCCCCTCCGCCTCGATGGACGACACCAGCCGGACGTGCGCCTCGACGGCGGGAACCGGCCGGGCGCGGTGCGGAGCAAGTGGCCGGATCGACGCAACGTCTGGCACCGGCCGCAGCCTGGGTCGGAGCGGCTCGGCACCGGTGCGGTCGGACAAGGATGCGCCATCGAGAAGCGCCGTGTCGTCCAGCGCCGAGACGTCGTCGGCGTCGAGCCCGTGGCGCCCGGCCATTGCCGGCACCAACGGGGTGACGCGGTGCGCGGGCACGATCCGCACGTGTGCCTCGGGCGCCACCCGCACGCGGGGATCGGCGATGGGGCCGACGCCGGGGACCGAGGGACGAGCGGCCGGAACGGGGAGCAGGGCGCCCACGCCCTCGACGAGGGCCCGGATGTAGACCGCAGACCGGCCGCTCGGCTCCTCGTCGAAGCGATGCCACCGGCGCTGCTCGTAGAACAGGCAGGCGCGCAGCTCGTCGAGCCCGGCGGGCAGGACACCTTGGCGCGTCCAGGTCTGGACGGCCCGGGTGGCCAGCTCGGGCAGGTCGTTCCAATACGCGAATCCGTCGTAGGTCAAGCAGAAGTCCGACACCTCGTCCCACGAGGACGCCGGTCCGGGCACGGCGGCCCGGGTGAGGGCGCCGTTGGTGACGGCGGTGGCGGCGAAGTCGCCCGCCGGGGCGCGTCGGGGGTCGTTGAAGCGCAGGCTGGGCGCGGCACGCAGCTCGGGTGTGGGGCGCTCCGGCAACGTCATGGAGGCGACCGTGGCCGACAGTCGAGGGCGCCGGGCCCGGAACAGACCGGCCGTCAGGGTGGCGAGACCCCGCCTCCGGAGCGTGCGCGACCGGGCGGGGGCCGTCATCGGAGCCGCTTCGTCCACTCGACACAACGCCATCCCAATTGCTATCGGGCGCGCCCGGCCCCTGGTTGAGCAGCTCACGCAGGGTGCTCCCGTTGGCCACCGCGCAGCGTGGTGAACCCTGCTCCGGATTGGGCTGCTGGCCCTGCTCGGGCCGCTACCCCCATCGGGGGTCCATCCGAACGAGCCCGGGGCGCGTTCAAGAGAACCTGTCGGCTCCGCACGGGCGCCACCGGCGGCACCGGGGCACCGGACCGGGGGCATGGCGCGGCGCGGGCCGCCGTCGTCGTAGCCTCCGACTTCTCATGGCGCGCCTGGTGGTGGCGACCTACAACGTGCACGGGGGGGTGGACGGCTGGGGACGTCCCTTCGACGTGGTGGACGCCTGCCGGCGCATCGACGCCGACGTGCTCGTGCTCCAGGAGTCGTGGGCACCCGACGGCCGACCGTCGCTGGCGGCGACGGTGGCCGACGCCCTCGGGTACGTGGCCTCGGAGCTCGTGCTCGCCCGTGGCCGCATCCTCGTGCCCCCGGCGGACATGGGCCGTCGATGGGGTCCCCACGTGTGGGCACGCAGTTCCTTTGGCCTGCGCATCGTCCGTCGCCGCCCGCGCCGGGTCGACCGGCCCCGGGTCACGGCGCGCCACGACATGGAGCTCGGCACGTGGGGGATCGCCGTACTTTGTCGCCTTCCGATCCGGCGCACGTGGACGATCGAGCTTCCGCAATTGCACGGTGACGCGGCGCGTCGCGGTGCGGTGGTCGTCGAGGTGCTGCTCCAAGGCGTCGACCACGCCGTTCCTGTCGTCGGCACGCACCTCGCCCACATCCGTCAGGGTTCGCCGCGCCACATCGCCGTGCTGCGCCGCCGCTTGCGCGCCGAAGGGTTGGGGCGCGTCGCCGCCCGCCACGGCGGGGGCGCAGACGAGAGGGCCGGCGAGGGCGCGGGGCGGGGCGTGCTGGCCGGCGACATGAACATGTGGGGTCCGCCACTCGTGGCCCTGCTCCCCGGTTGGTCGCGCGTTGTGCGGGGAAGGACGTGGCCCACGTGGTTGCCCCGACCCGTGGCGCAGAGCGATCACGTCCTCGTCTCAGGTGGCATCGAAGGGACGGGGTCGGTGTTGCGCGTCGGCGGTTCGGACCATCTACCCGTCCGGGCCGAGCTTGTGATCTGATGCACGAAGAGATTGCAAGCGCGTGACGATGGAGAAACGCTAGGTTTCTATCCGGTGGTCAGAGGGGTGCACCCGACAACAGGGGCGTTGGCGCCGTTTCGTAGTGGTCACCAGGGACTTTCGACCCTGTCGTCTGGCAGCGGAGTGCGGGATGCTGGCGGGCGGTTGTGACGGTTGTGCTACGGGCGGGACTGGCCCCGGCTGTGGTGCGAGCAGTGGCTCAGTGAGCGCAGCCATGTCGGCTGCCTATTAGGGAGGACCGAGGACACATGGATAACGTTCGCAACATCAGCCGATCGCGGCGCCTGGGTGTCGCCGTGGCCGTGCTGTCACTGGCGGGCCTCATGGCTGCGTGCAGTAGCAGCCCGTCCACGTCGGGGACGACCACGACGAGTGCGCCCAAGGCGGCCGTGCCGTCGAGCCTCACCGTGTCGTCGTTCAACGTCAACTTCTCCGAGATGACGGCGCTCAAGTCGCTCACATCGGCGGGAACCGGTCTGGTCGGGGTGATCCTGCCCGACGAGACGTCGTCGACCCGGTACGTCGACTTCGACGCGCCCTACCTGACCAAGGCGTTCACCGACGCCGGTTACAGCACCTCCGACTTCAAGATCGACAACGCCCTCGGCGTCGACGCCACTGAGCTCGCCGACGCCCAGGCCGACATCACCGAAGGCGCCAAGGTGCTCGTCTTCGACCCGATCGACTCCACCGTCGGGGCAGAGGTCCAGTCCTACGCGCAGTCGCACGGCGTTGCGGTCATCAGCTACGACCGGGCCACGTTCACGGGGACGAACACGTACTACGTGAGCTTCAACAACTTCAAGGTGGGCCAGCTCATCGGCCAGGGCTTCGAGCAGTGCGTGTCCTCCTGGGGCATCGCCAAGCCCGAGGTGTTCGAGCTCGACGGCGGTGAGGACACCGACCCCAACGCGGTGTCGTTCGCCGAGGGCTACAACTCCGTGATCTGGAACAGCCAGACCACGCCGCTCACGGCCGGTCTCACCAACAGCAAGGGCTACACCCTGGTCGGCGACCAGATCACCCCCGGATGGGTGAACGCCACGGGTGCCACCATCTTCACCCAGCAGTTCACGGCTCACACCAACATCAACGCCACGGTCGAGGCCAACGACGGTCTCGCCAACGCGGTGATCGGTGACCTGAAGGCGAAGGGTGTCGGCCCCAAGAAGGTCCCGACCACCGGTCAGGACGCCACGCTGCAGGGCATGGAGTGGATCCTCCAGGGCTACCAGTGCGGGTCGGTCTACAAGCCGATCTACGAGGAGGCCCAGGACGCAGTCGCCCTGGCCACCATCCTCCGTGCCGGGAAGACCCCGCCGACGGCGCTCGTGAACTCGACCACCACGCCTCCGAAGGGTGTGACGGGGTCGGCGCAGCCCGCCTCCCTGCTCACCCCGGAGTGGGTGACCGGTTCCAACATGGAGTCGACGGTGATCAAGGACCAGTTCATCTCGGCATCGGCTCTGTGCACCGCTGTGGGTAACAGCGTCTGCACGGCAGCAGGCATCACGCCGTAACCAGTTTCACCAGGCCATGATGCGCGGACCGTCGCCGCCTCGTGCGGCGACGGTCCCGCGTCTGGGCCCAGCATGCCGTAGTGTGGGAACGCGACGAACGCGACGAACGCGACGAACGCGACGACTTGACCGAGGCGAGCGTGGACGAACCCCTCCTGAGGTTGCAGGGCATCTCGAAGAGCTTCGGCGCGGTCCAGGCGCTTGCCGACGTGAACCTCGACGTACCGGCTCCGGGGATCACCGCGCTGTGCGGTGACAACGGCGCCGGGAAGTCGGTGTTGATCAAGTGCATCGCCGGGATCCACGAACCGGACCGGGGCCAGATCTTCTGGGAAGGTCGGCCCGTCCGGATCCACAACGCCCACGACGCCTCGACCCTCGGGATCGAGACCGTCTACCAGGACCTGGCGCTGGCGGACAACCTGGACATCGTCCAGAACATGTTCCTCGGACGCGAGCGGCTCCGCCACGGCCTGCTCGACGAGGACGACATGGAGCGTGCCGCGGCGGAGACGCTTGCCGGCCTGCATGTCACGACGGTGCGATCGATTCGCCAGCCCGTGGGGTCGCTGTCGGGTGGACAGCGCCAGTCGGTGGCGGTGGCCAAGGCGGTGATGTGGAACTCGAAGCTCGTCATCATGGACGAGCCGACCGCCGCCCTGGGCGTCGCCCAGACCACCATGGTCCTCGACCTGGTGCGACGCCTGCGTGATCACGGTCTGGCGGTGCTGATGATCTCGCACAACCTCAACGACGTCTTCGCCGTCGCCGACCGGGTCGCCGTCCTCTACCTGGGGAGGCTGGTGACGCAGCAGGACGTGGCGGACGTCGACCGCCAGAGCGTCATCGAGTACATGACCACAGGGGGCATGGGCCTCACCGCCAGGGGTGCCGGCACCGGGAACGGAGCGGTCGAGCATGGCAAGGATTGACCCCGAGCGGCCCGCAGGTGGCGGTGGGGTGCTCCCGGAGCCGGGGCTGGTACCGGCTCCCGACGAGCACATCGATCTGACCTCGGCCGAAGGGGCAGCGCTCCTCGCCCCGCCCGAGATCATGGCCCAGACCATGCGCGAGTACCTGCGCGCGTCGTGGCAGCGGATACGGGGCGGGGAGAGCGGGATGCTGCCGGTCATGCTCGGCATGGTGGCCATCGTCATCGTGTTCCAGGCCATCAGCCCGCATCACGTGTTCTTGTCCGCCGGCAACATCGTGAACCTCTTCCAGCAGAGCGCCGTGTTCATGGTGCTCGGCATGGCGGAGGTCTTCGTGCTGCTGCTGGGCGAGATCGACCTGTCCATCGGCTATGTCGGGGTGGTGGGCGGTGTCATCGCCGTGCAGCTGGTGGAGCCGGTCACGGTGAACTGGCCGTGGTGGGTGGCCATCGTGATCTCCCTGGTGGCCGTGGGTCTCGTCGGCGCCCTGCAGGGCACGCTCATCTCCCGCCTCAGGCTCCCCTCCTTCATCGTGACCCTGGCCGGGAACCTCATCTTCAACGGCGTCCTGCTCATCGTGCTCGCCTTCGGACCGTTCTCGGGGTATCCGAGCCTCATCGGCCGGTCGGCGAACCTGCACGCCATCTACGACCTCATGTGGGGGCATGTGACCCCGGTCGTGGGGTGGATCGCCATGGCCGCCATCGTGGGTTTGTGGGGCCTCAACCTGTTCCTGCGCGACAACCGCCGCCGCAGGAGCGGGCTGGTGGCGCCACCACTCGCCCTGACGCTCATCAAGATCGTGTTCATGGCCGTCGTCGGGGTGGCCGTCGTCATCGTGTGCAACGTCAACCGAGCCGCCATCGGGACGCTTGCAGGCGTCCCGTGGGTGATCTTCATCGTTCTCGGCATCGCCGCCGCGTGGTCGTTCCTCCTGGCGCGCACCCGCTACGGCCGCTACGTCTA
Source organism: Acidimicrobiales bacterium (assembly GCA_049514335.1). Lineage (GTDB taxonomy): Bacteria > Actinomycetota > Acidimicrobiia > Acidimicrobiales > UBA8190 > JBEKVE01. The sequence goes on along the minus strand of JBEKVE010000065.1, from coordinate 1,505 downwards.
CGCCATCGGGGGCAACCCCGAGGCGGCGCGGCGGGCCGGCATCAACGTGGCCATGATCCGCACGATGGCCTTCGTGCTGTGCGCCGTCACCGCCGGGTTCGCGGGGCTTCTCTACGCCTCGTACCTGGGGGGCGTGTCGAACAACGTCAACGGCGGCCAGCTCGTGCTGTATGCGGTGGCGGCGGCGGTGATCGGGGGCACGTCGCTGTTCGGGGGCAGGGGCAAGATCATCCACGCCGTCCTCGGCGGCCTCGTCATCGGGGGGATCTACAACGGCATGTACCTCCTCGGCCTGGCCGTGCAGTGGGAGTTCATCGTCACCGGCGGGGTGCTCATCGCCGCCGTCACGATCGACGCCCTGTCGCGGCGGGGGAGCACCAGGGGCTCGGTCGGACGCTGAGGCCCCCGCTTCGCAGCCAGGAGCCGCGGCGGTGATCCGGGTCGGCCTGATCGGGTACGGGCTGGCTGGCCGGGTCTTCCACGCCCCGCTCATCGCCGCCACGCCCGGCCTCGAGCTCACGAGTGTCGTCACCGCCGACCCCGGTCGGCGCCGGCAGGTCGCCGCCGATCTCCCCGGGGCGGCGGTGCTCGCCGCGGCGCAGGACCTGTGGGACCGGTCGTCGGATCACGACCTGGTGGTGGTGGCCGCCGGCACCGCCGTTCACGCCGCCATGGCGCTGGCGGCGGTGGAGGCCGGTCTGCCCGTCGTGGTGGAGAAGCCCATGGCGGCCACGGTCGCCGACGCCCGCACCGTGCTCGACGCGGGGCGGCGGGCCGGGGTGGCGGTCGTGCCGTTCCACAACCGCCGCTACGACTCCGACCAGCTGACCCTGCGCCGTCTGGTGGACGGCGGTGCGCTCGGGGAGCTGCGCCGGTACGAGTCGCGCTTCGAGCGGTGGCGTCCCGAGCCCGATACCGGGGCGTGGCGCCACCGGCTGTCGTCGGAGGAGGGGGGTGGGGTGCTCCTCGATCTGGGCGTGCACCTCGTGGACCAGGCCCGCATGCTCCTCGGGCCCGTGACCGAGGTCTACGCCGAGATCGACGCCCGCCGCGGCGGGGCCGACGACGACGTGTTCGTGGCGCTCACCCACGAGGCGGGAGGACGCTCCCATCTCTGGGCCAGCGCCGTGGCCGCCGCCCCCGGCCCCCGACTGCGGGTGCTCGGCAGTGCCGGGGCCTATGTGGTGGAGGCCCTCGACGGCCAGGAGGAGGCGCTGCGGGCCGGGATGCGCGCCGACGACCCGGCCTTCGGTTCGGAGCCGGCGCCGCACTGGGGTCGCCTGGTGCGCGGCGACGTGGCCGAGCCCGTGCGCAGCGAGCCGGGACGCTGGAGCGCCTTCTACGCCGGGGTGGAGCAGATGCTGCGCACCGGCGCTCCGGCACCCGTCGCCGCCGCCGACGGTGTGGCCGCCCTCGAGGTCCTCGACGCCGCCCGCCACAGCGCCCGCCGGCGATCGACGGTGTCGCTCCCCTCGATTTGACCCATTCATATCCGAATTCTTATT
>JBEKVE010000064.1:0-16592 GCA_049514335.1 Acidimicrobiales bacterium | reverse complement strand
GTCGTGAGCTCCGCCGTGACGGCGCGCGACAGCACGCGGTGGGTGGGGGCGGCGCGGACGTCGGTGATGGCACCGTCGGTCGCCACCGTGGCCCGGACCAGGCGCGGCGGCACGAAGACGCCCCCCGTGGCCACCGAGTTGACCATGTCGAGCACCTGCTGGGCGGTGACGGCGTCGTCCTGGCCGATGGGAGTGGATCCGATGTCGGACACGTGCCACGTGGCCGGGTTGCTCTTCACGAGCCCCGGAGACTCGGCCGGGAAATCGAGCCCGGAGGGCCGGCCGAAGCCGAGGGTGGCGATCTGTGCCGCCAGACGGCCCTCGCCCAGCTGCCGGGCGATCTCGATGGTCCCGATGTTCGACGACTGCGCCAGGATCTGCGTGGCGGTGAGCTGCTCGGTGGGATGGCTCTCGGCGTCGTGGAAGACCCAGCCGTCGATGGTGAGCGAGTTGGGGACGGTGAACACCTCGTCCGGGGTGATGATGCCGTCCTGGAGCGCGGCCGAGAAGGTCACCAGCTTGAACACCGAGCCCGGCTCGTACACCTGGGTGAGCGCCAGGTTCTGCGCCGCCTCGTGCAGGGTGGTCACGGGGGGCGGGGGCGGTGGTGCGGTGGTCGTCGTGGTCGTCGCCCCCGGTGTGGTCGTCGACGTGGGTGTCGGTGCGGGCGCCGGGGGTGCCTTGCCCGGGACGGTGGTGGCGATCACGTTGGCCATCGACAGGATCTCGCCGGTGTGGGTGTTCATGACGATGGCGATCCCGCTCTTGGCGTGCGAGGCCAGCACCTCGGCGCGTAGCGACTGCTCGGTGACGTACTGGAGCGGCTCGTCGATGGTGAGCTCGAGACCCTTGCCCGCCACGGTGGCGGTGCTGTGCAGGGTGCGGCCCGGCAGCGGTATCCCCGTCGGCGACGTCTCGAGCGTGGCCGAGCCGTTGCGCCCTGCCAGGAGGGAGTTGTACTGGTACTCGAGGCCCGACTGGCCCGTCTCCTGCGCCCCCACCTGGCCGAGCAACGGTGCCGCCAGGTTCCCGTCGGGGTCGACGCGCTCGGTGGCTGGTTCGGCGTTGATCCCGGGCAGCAAGAGCGCCAGCACCTTCTTCTCCACCGTGTCGTTCACCTGCTTGGCCAGGTAGACGAACCCCGTGTGCTTCTCGGAGAGCTCGGCGCGTACGCGGGTGGCGGGCACGCCCAGCACCTTGGCCAGCGCCCTCGCTGTGGGGGCGGGGTGCGGGATGAGGAACGGGTCCCCGATGATCGTCCACCGGGGCACCGACAGCGCCAGGGCGGCGCCGTTGCGGTCGTAGATGCCCCCGCGCACGGCAGGGTCCTGCACCGTGGTGGTGACCTCGTTGGTGCCCATGGCGGAGTAGCCGCCACTCCCGAACACCTGCACACCCACCAGGCGCAGCGCCAGCAGGACGAACACGAGGACGACCACGATCCGCATGACGTGCACGCGCCGGCGCGACACGCCTCCCGTGGCCACACCCCCCTTGCGACGCCGCGACGATGGCGGAACGGTTCGGCGCTCGTAGCCCCGCGCCCGCCGGCCGGCGGGACGCGCCGGTGCCTCGGTACGCGTCGAGCTCGTCACCCGCAGGATGGCTTCGTCGCGCTCGGGCCGAGGCGTCGGCCGCCGGACCCGAACCGGACGGGCCGTGCGGACGGTGCGCGTGACACCGGTGCGCATCACCCCGGTCCGCGTGACGCCGTTGCGCGAGATGCCCGAGCCCGTCGACGCCGATGCCTTCGTGGCGCCGGTGCGCGTGGAGGTCGCCCTGCGCGTCGCCGACGTGGTGCGGGCGGCGCTCTTGGCGACCGGCCGGACCGTGCCCACACGCCGCGCCGTGCGCTTGGGTTCAGTGGCGCTCGGCGCGCCGCGTCCGGTGCGTGGCGTGGTGCCCGTGCGCCGGGCGCGTGCCGTGGCGGGGCGCGCGCCGCTTCGCCCCTGGTCCTTCGACGAGCCGCTCACCGGCTGGTTGTGGGCCCGGTGGAGGTGCGGACGGGTGCGGTGGTGGCGGTGACGCCACCCGACGCCGGCTGCGTCGTGGGTGGGGGCACCGTGACCTCGGGAATGTCGGTCACGCTGCTCGGCGCGCTGAGCCCGTCGTGCTCGGCCTGGGAGATGACCGTGTTGGGGCTCACCAGTCGCGCCACTTGCGCCTCGAGGTCGCGGTGGGCACCCGATGCCGAGGTCAGCTGCTGCTGGAGCTGGGTGAGCCGGACCTGGCCCTGGGTGAGATAGGCGTCGGCCCCCACCACCGCCAACAGGCTCGCCACGATGAGGGTGGCACCCACGGCGATGGCCCGAAGGGGCAGGGTCCCGCCCCGGGGACGGCCCGCAGCAGGACGGGGCGTCGCCGGGGCCCGGGACGGCGCCGGCGTCGACATCGGCTCCGTCGAGGCGGGACGCCGGGTCAGCTCGGGAGCAGCGACGGCCGGCATCAGGCCGCCTCTCGCTCGAAGGCGCGCAGGCGGGCGCTCTCGGCGCGGCGGTTGCCCGCCACCTCGGCCTCCCCCGGCCGGTGCGCGCCGCGGAACACCAGATGACCGAGGGACACCGCGCCGCACCCGCACGGCAGGCCCGGGGGGCAGGTGCAGCCCCCGGTGACGGCCGTCGCGAACGCCGCCTTGACGAGGCGGTCCTCACCGGAGTGGTACGCCAGCGAGACGCAGCGCCCGCCCGCAGCGAGCAGGTCGATGGCGTCGGGGAGGGCGCGGCTGAGCACGTCCAACTCCTCGTTCACGGCCACCCGCAGTGCCTGGAAGACCCGTCGCGCCGGGTGCCCGCCGTGACGGCGCGCCGCGGCCGGGATGGCGTTTCGCACCACCTCGGCCAGCTCGGTGGTGGTACGCAGCGGCCGGGCACGGATGATGGCGCGGGCGATGCGGCGAGCGAACCTGCCCTCGCCGTTGTCGGCGAACAGACGGGTCATGTCGGTCTCGGTCATGGAGTTGACGAGCTCGGCGGCGGTCAGCGACTGGTCCCGGTCCATACGCATGTCGAGGGGGGCCTCGAGGCGGTAGGAGAACCCCCGCTCCCCCTGATCGAGCTGCGGTGAGCTCACGCCCAGGTCGAACAGCACGCCGCTCGCCGACCCCGGTCCGACACCCACCGACGCCGCCGCGTCCTGGAGGCGGTCGAAGCGGGCATGGCGCACGACGGCCCGGTCCCCGTAGGGCGACAGACGCGCCGACGTCGTGGCGACGGCCTGCGCGTCGCGATCGAGGCACAGCACGCGCAGGTGGGGGTGGGCATCGAGGACCGCAGCGGCGTGCCCCCCGGCGCCGGCGGTGGCATCCACCACGACACCGGGAGGAACCGGGGCGAACAACGCCACCACTTCGTCGACCATGACCGGCTCGTGCGGGTACACCTGGGGCATCCGCAGCCCCTCGACTGGCGGGATGCCGTCGGGAGGGTTGCTCCTGCGACTCGGTTGGAAGCGGGCGGAGGAGGAGTCTTCCACCGAACCAGCCGAGGGGCTGCGCATGCACCTGGTGTCGTCGTGTGCCGTGACGGTCGTCTGCGTGTTGCGTGGTCCTTTCCTGTTGCTCTGTTCGGCCGTACCCGGGGTCAGTCGTCGGCCCCCTCGGTCAGGCGTTGCTCCTCGGGTCCGACCTTTTCCTGCCAGCGCGCCGGGTTCCACAGCTCCACCCGGTCGATGACCCCCACCACGACCACTTCGGTCTCGAGCTCGGCGTACTCGCGCATCCGGGCCGGCAGCACCATCCGGCCCTGACGGTCGACCTCCAGCTCGCGACTGGCCGACGCCCAGAACCGCGCCATGTTGCGGTTGGCCCGGCTGGCGGCCGCCTGCTCCTGCATCTCTTCCATCTGCCGCTCGAACTCCTCCGGAGTCCACAGCGCCAGGCACCCGTCTCGGGCCTCGGTGAGATAGCCGCCCTGCTCGAAGGCGGCCCGGAATTTGGACGGCAGGATGACCCGCCCCTTGCTGTCGAGCGAATGCTCGTACGTCCCGAAGAACCGTGCCACCGATTTGAGCTCCCACGCCGCTCCCCCCGCATCGCGGGCTCCTCCCCTTTACTCCACTTCGCGCCACTTTAGACCCCCTCACCCCACAGGTCAATCTTCTCCCCCACCTCCTTCCACGTCCCACCCGGTCGGCAGGATGGGGCGGGCGCCGGGTTCGGGGACACGCCGAGGGACCGCCGTCGTGCGCCTCGTCGGCACCGCCGGGTCAGCCCCACCCCCGCCGGACGCGGCGAATGGCGGGCTCGGGCCATGGCTCGGGGCGCGCCCCTCAGCGCGTGGTGCAGCGGCGTGGAACCGACGACGACGTGCGCGTCAGCGCGTGGTGCGGCGGCGTGGAACCGACGACGACGTGCGCGTCAGCGCAGCGCGTCGAGCAGTGCGTTGCCGACGAGCGACACGATCCCCTCGTCGGTGTGACGAGCCAACGACGGCAGCGCGTGGCGCAGCCCTGTGGCCGATGCGGCCAGGCGGTCGGCCGGTCCGAGCACCCCGCGTGCCGCCGGTGCCAGCAGGTCGACGACAGCGGCGGGGTCCCACGACACCATCGCCACCGAGCTGAAGCGCGCCCCGTGGCGCGTGCGACGCTGCGACACGCCCACGACCTTCACTCCTCCGGTGCTGAGCTCCCCGGGGCCGAGCCCGGCGAAGCACACGAGGCGCGACGACGCATCGGCGGCGGCGCGCCCGACGTGGACGTCTGCGTTGTGCATCCCCAGCGCCTCGAGGACCCGCGCCCACAGTCGGCCCAGCCATGCCGAAGACCGGAGCACGTCGTCCTCCCACAACACGTCGTGGCGTGAGATCCAGGCGTCGAACCACACCTGGGCACCGGGGGCAACGAGGACGGCGCCGCCGCCCGAGCCCCGGCGCGTCACGTCGATGCCGAGCGCGGCGGCACGCGCCGTGTCGACCGTGGTGCGCTGCTGCGTGCTCCCGAGCACGATCGCAGGACGCGTGACGGTGCACAACGCGGCCATACGATCGACCCCGGCGCCGGTGGGATCGCCCGGCCACGGCTCGTGCAGCTCCCCGGCCGTTGCGACGCGGTGCTCGAACGCCCAGCCGCCCCGGGGGGCGGTGCTCACGCCGTCAGGGACTGCTCGCGCAGATACGGGGCCCACTCGTCGCGTGCCCCGCCGCTCATGGCGAGCAACCACACCTTCTGGCGCGGCGCGCTCGGCTGCGTGTGCAGGACCAGTCCCACCTCGTGAGGCAGACGGTCCTCCTTGCGGGTGTTGCACCGCCGGCAGGCGGCGACCACGTTGTCCCAGGCGTGCAGACCGCCGCGGCTGCGGGGCATGACGTGGTCGATGCTCTCGGCCGCCAGCCCGCAGTACTGGCAGCGGTGGCCGTCGCGGGCGAAGACCGTCCGCCGGTTCACCGCCACCGTGCGGTCGTGCGGCACCCGGACGTAGCGCGCCAGGCGGACCACCGACGGCTCGGGGAAGGCGCTGCGCTCGGACCGGAAGACGGCCTCGGTGGCGTGGACCAGCTCCGCCTTGGTGGCAAGGACGAGGAGCAAGGCCCGGCGCGTCGACACGAGGCCCAGAGGCTCGAAGGTGGCGTTGAGGACGAGCGCACGACCCACCCCTCTGGCACCGGCACCCCGGTCCCCCACCAACATCACCGAAAGGGTACCCCCGGCTCCGGTTCGCGCCCGGGCAACGGGCGGGGTGCGTCTCTCGACCCGTGCCCGCCGCCTAGCGCCCCCAGCGTCGCATGGCACCGCACCAGGCGACGAAGGACACGACGTCCTCGGCGCTCGGCGTGGCGTCGCCCGACCCGCCGTAGGCAGTCTCCATGCGGAAGCGCCACAGGGCGCCGTCGGGCAGCGGCACCGGGGGCCACCGGCGCCACCACCGGGGTGGGGCGAGCCGCGCCACCTCGGCCACCGCCGCCGGCCACAACCAGGGCCGCACCCCCACCGCCACGGCGGCCCCGAGCAGCGCGCCCGGCGAGGGGGGCGGGGGTGTGGGTGCGACGCCGGCGTCGCTCACGGGGTCGGCACCAGTCCGCGCGCCGGGGTCTGCCAGCCGAGGGCTCCCGCACCCACCAGGGGTCCCGCCGTGCCGAGCCCCGACGCCACGATGCGGGCGCCGGCGGCGAACGACAGCCGGGCGCGGGCGTGCAGCTCCTCGTTGGCGGCGGAGAGGAACGGGGCACCGAATCCGAGGGCGACCGACCCCCCCACCACCGCCAGGCGGATGTCGAGCAAGCTGACGACCGACGCCACGGCCCGGCCCACGAGACGTCCCGTGCGCTGCACCACGTCGACCGGCGCCTGGCGCGCCGGGTGTCCGGTCACCGATGCGATGGCTGTCCCCGAGGCCTCGGCCTCGAGACAACCCCGCGCCCCGCACGCGCACAGCCGGCCGTCGGGCTCGACGTTCATGTGGCCCACGTGCCCGGCGTTTCCCGACGCGCCGTGCAGGAGGCGACCGTCGACGACGACGCCCCCGCCCACGCCGGTGGACACCACCATGGCCATGTAGTCGCGGCAGTGGCGCGCTGCACCCGTCCACCCCTCGGCGAGCGCAAAGGCCTTGGCGTCGTTGTCCATGGTCACCGGCAGCCCGGTGAGCCGCGCCACCTGCGATCGCAGGGGAAAGGCACGCCAGGCCGGGATGTTGAGCGGTGACACCGTCCCGTGCACGAGGTCCATCGGTCCCCCGCACCCCAGCCCGCACACCACGGGGGCGGCGGGCGCGGCGCCGAGCACGGCCTCGATCAATCGGGACAACTCGTCGAAGAGGACGGCCGGATCGTCGGTGGTGGGGGTGGGCACCCGCCGGTCCCCGATCAACTCGCCATCTCTCGACACGAGACCTGCGGCCAGCTTCGTGCCCCCGATGTCGATGGCAAGGCACAGCTCCACGGAACCGCACGCTACCGCCGGGCCGTCCTCGGGCCCCGCCACCGGCACGGGCTCGTGCCCCGGCCCGCTGTTACTTGTTGCGACGGAAGCGGTCGCGCAGCCACGTCCGACTGTCGCTGAGGGCGTTGCCGATGCCGTCCGTGCGCAGCGAACGCCCGATGTCCTCGAGACTGGCCTTGCCCATGCGCCGCACGTTGGTCCAGAACGTCACGAGCGAGCCGAACATGATGAGCACGCCCAGGAAGCCGAGGAAGACGTTGGTGGTGAAGAAAGCGAGCATCACCGCCAGGCCGACCACGAAGCCGAGCACGGACCACTTCATGTAGCGGCCGGCGAAGCGGTACACGCTCTCCGAGCGCACGCGATCGGCGAATGCCGGGTCGTGTTGGTACAGCGCCTGCTCCAACTCGTGCAGGACTCGCTGTTCGTGCTCGGAGAGTGGCACGCTCACCCCCTTCCCACTGTCAGTTCGACGTGACGTGCGCGAAGCAATCTTAGGCACGGACGCGCGCTAAGACAACGGCGCCCCACCGGTTACCGGTTTCTTTCGCAACGGGCTCCGGGCCGACAAACACCTGGTGGCAGGGTATCGACGGATCCCGGGTGGGGGGTCTGGGGGCAGCCCCGGGGCCCCGGCGTGCTCACGTCGGGTGACCGTCGGGCTCGTCGGGGGCGGCCGGGCCCCACTGCCGGTCGCCCCGCTCCTTCACCCGCAGGCCGTCCCGGTCGACCAGGGCGGCGGGCCCCACCGAGGCGTGCCCGTAGCGGGCCCGGACCGCAGACACGGCCGCCTCGACCTCGTCCCAGGCAGGGTGGGCCGGTGACAGGGGACGGGCGGCGTCGGACCCCGCTTCGGCTCCCTCCCCCGGTGAGGCCGGGCCGGGCTCCTCGTCCCGGTCGAACGTCAGCTGGTGGGTCGTGGTGGCGGCCCGGGCCAGTCCCGACACCGAGACCCCGAGGAGGCGGACGCCCTGCACCACGTCGACGGCCTCGAGCAGGGCCGACCCCACCGCCCCGATGGCCCGGGGTGAATCGGTCGGCGCCGCCACGGAGTGCGAGCGGGTGATGGTGCTTCGATCGGCGAACCGCACCTTCACCGTGACGGTGCGGCCCTGGAGGTGCGCCTCTTGCAACCGGGTCCCCACCGCGTCGGCCATGCGCACGAGGTGACGGTGGAGCTCGGGGTGGTTGCGAAGGTCGACGGCGAAGGTCTCCTCGTGGCCCACCGACTTCGTCTCGCGGTTGGCCTCCACCGGACGGGGGTCGTCCCCCCGGGCCAGGGCGCCGAGGTGCCGGCCGTTGGCTGCCCCCAGCGTGCGGCACAGCACGTCGAGCGGGATGCGGGCCAGGTCGCCCACGGTGGCCACGCCCAGGTCCTGGAGCCGCTGGGCGGTGGCGGGTCCCACGCCCCACAAGGCCCGCACCGGGAGTGGGTGCAAGAAGGCGAGCTCGTCGGACGGCGCCACCACGACGACGCCGGCTCCGGGACGGGGGCGGCCCGGTGCGGGGACGGGCTTCGCGGCGCGCGATGCCAACTTGGCGAGCAGCTTGCTGCGCGCCACCCCCACCGCGCAGTCGAGATGCAGCTCGTCGCGCACCGCGGCGCGCACGGCATGGGCGATGACGGGGGGTGAGCCGAGCAGACGGCGGCTGCCGCTCACGTCGACGAACGCCTCGTCGAGGCCGATGCCCTCCACCACCGGCGAGAATCGGTGCAGCACGGCGTGCAGTCGCTCGCTCGTCTCGGCGTAGCGGTCGAAGCGGCCGTCCACGAACACCGCATCGGGGCACCGTCGCCGGGCCTCCACCGACGACATGGCCGAATGGATGCCGAAGGCGCGCGCCTCGTAGGTGCACGACGCCACGACCCCCCGCATCCCCGAGCCCCCCACGATGACGGGCCGGCCCGCCAGGGAGGGATCGTCGAGGACCTCGACGGCGGCGAAGAAGGCGTCCATGTCCACGTGGAGGACCGTGCAGGCGTCTGTGTCCTGCGCGCTCGGGGTGCACACCGCGGGTTCCGGACCGACCGTGGGCTCAGCCCACCAGCCGTAGGCGGCGGAATCCCTCGGCAAAGGCCACCCCGGCGCTCCGGCCGTCCTGCGCGGCCCGGTCCCGCACGGCGCGCCCGGCCCATTCCCCGCCGTCGGCGAACTGGCTGCGGTGACACGAAACGGCGGCCGCCTTGTCGTCGATGCTCGACGTGACATCGACCCAGACCGTGGGCTCGAGCGTGCCCGACAACAGGGCCGTCTCCACCTGGAAGGCCGGACCGGCTTCGGGGAAGTAGTGCGGCAGGGCGGCGGCCGGCGACAGGGCGTCGAGGAGGGCGAACCCCGTTGTGCGGTGGTCACGGTGGTTGAAGTAGTCCTCGCCGAAGAACACGGCGGTCGGATCGGGACCGAGGACGGTGACGGGCTGGACCCTGCGCACCCACGACACCAGGGTGCCGCGGAACTCGGCGTCGTCGACGAGGGCGCCGTCGGGGTACCCGAGGAAGTGCTGGCCGGCCAGTCCCACCACCGCCGCCGCGGCGGCTGCCTCTTTTGTCCGCTCGGCGGCCAGTACCACGGGGTCGACGTCGGGGTCGGTGGTGCCCTTGTCGCCGTTGGTGCAGATGAGCACGTGCACCTCGGACCCGGCCCGTGCCCACCGGGCCAGCGTGCCGCCGCACGACACGTCGGGATCGTCGGGATGGGCGTAGACGGCGAGCACGCGGCCGGGGACGGCGTCGATCAGCTCCGCCACGGCGTCAGCCCTTGCGCTTGGGCTCGGTGGTCTTGGTGAGCAGGCCCACCTCGCGCTGGAAGTCCCCGATGTCTTCGAAGCCCTTGTACACCGACGCAAAGCGCAGGTAGGCCACGTCGTCCACGTCGCGCAGTCGCTCCAGGACGGCCACGCCGATCTGCTGGCTCGTGACCTCGGCTCCCTCCCCCCGCAGCGACTCCTCCACCTGCTGGGCGATCTCTTCGAGGGTCTCCTCGGAGACGGGCCGATTCTTGGTGGCGGCGCGCACGCCGGCCACCACCTTGGCGCGATCGAAGGGTTCGCGCAGGCCACTGCGCTTGGACACCCACAGGGGGGCCTCCTCCAGGCGCTCATAGGTGGTGAACCGGCGGTTGCACGACAGGCACTCACGACGACGGCGGATGGCGACCCCGTCCTCGGCAAGGCGCGAGTCCACGACCTTGTCTTCGAGGGTCTGACACCACGGGCACCGCACCGGTCCCACCGTAGTGCCCGTGCCCGAGACCTCAGGGAAGAACGACGCGCTCCCCCGGGACGACGGAGTCGCCCCCCACCTCCGCCGCGAGCTGGGCCACGACGGGCCGAGGGTCACCTGTGGGATCGAGTCGCACCGCGATCGACCACAGGGTGTCGCCGGGCTGGACGACGTACGCCGCGTGCGCGGTGACAGGATCGCCCGCCAGAGCGGAGCCGGGGGTGGCGAGGGAATGGCCCCCGGCACCGCTCCACGGCAGGGCGAGGGCGGCGAGCAAGCCCGCCGCCACGGTTCCGAGCACGACCCGGCGCCTGCGCACGGCGGCGCTGGCACCGGAACGCCTGGTGCCGCACGCGGCGGGCGTGGGGCGCGCCGGACGGCACCGGGGTTCGGGCTCGGGGATGGACAGAGGACGCCACTGCCTCGCCGGCCCCGGCGCACGGCTGGGAGCGTCGGGAACGAGGCCGAGCGGTCGGGGCCGACGGCCGGTGGTGACCGGGTCGAGGGTCACGGCGGTCATCACCACAGCGGTACCCCCTTCGTCGAACGTGCGTTCGCCACAACCCCATGTGACCACGAACAGGTGTTCGTGTCAAGGGTCCCCGTGACCGCATCTGCCGACCGGATAGGCACGACGCCAGCCTCGCACCGGGGTGTGACAGCCGGTCCCACCATGCGAACAGATGTTTGCCTCGCGCCCGCCGGAGGAGTAGCGTGAACGAACTGGTGTTCGCCGCCGCTCGGATTCGATGCCTTGCGGGGCCGGAACCGGAGGACGGCTCGAGGAGGAGAGGCACATGGCGGAGGCGTTGACGGGCAAGCGGCTCGAGATCCTCGAGTTCATCGGTGACAGCCTCCGCCGGAGGGGCTATCCCCCCTCGGTGCGCGAGATCGGCGAGGCCGTGGGGCTGACGTCCTCGTCCACGGTGCACGCCCATCTGGCCGTTCTCCAGCGCGAGGGGTACCTGCGGCGCGACCCCACCAAGCCCCGCGCCATGGAGGTGCGCTTCGACCCCTCGTCGCATGCGGCCATGGCGGCCCGCCCCGTGCGCCACGTTCCGCTGCTCGGCGACGTGGCCGCCGGCACGGGCGTGCTCGCCAGTGAGAACGTCGAGGAGCTGCTCCCCCTGCCCGAGGACTTCACGGGCACGGGATCGGTGTTCATGCTGCGGGTGCGCGGCGACTCCATGATCGAGGCGGGCATCTTCGACGGCGACTTCGTCGTGGTGCGCTCCCAGCCCGACGCCGACAACGGCGACGTGGTGGTGGCCGGCATCCCCGGCGACGAGGCCACCGTGAAGACGTTCGCCCGGCGGCGCGGCAAGGTCGTGCTGACGCCGGCCAACAGCGCCATGGAACCCATGGAGTTCTCCGGGGACGAGGTGACGATCTACGGCAAGGTCGTCACCGTGCTGCGCCGGCTCTGACTCCCCGGCAATTCGGGGGCAGCACCTCAGGCCAGCAGCACCTCAGGCCAGCAGCACCTCAGGCCAGCAGCGTGCCCAGCACGGCGCGGGCATGCTCCAGCTCGGCGCGCGACACGTGCTCGTCGGGGGTGTGGGCCAGGAGCGGATCGCCGGGGCCGAAGTTGGTGGCGGGCACGCCCGCCGCGGCCAGGGTGGCGACGTCGGTCCACCCCACCTTGGCCCGGGCCGGGGCCCCTGTGGCCGCCACCAGGGCGGCGATGACGGGATCGCCGAGCGATGGCGCCGCCGCCGGGGCGCTGTCGGTCACCTCGATGCTGTCGCCGGAGGTGGGGTCGATCGACGCGCCGAGCAGGGCCCGCAGCTCGGCCTCGGCCTCGTCCGGGGCGCGTCCGGGGGCGAAGCGGTAATTGACGGTGACAGCGGCGCGATCGGGCACGACGTTGGCCGCCACCCCTCCCTCCACCCCGACGGCCTGGAGCTGCTCTGTGTACTCGCACCCGTCGACCACCACGCTGCGGGGACGGTAGGCGGCCAGGGCGCCGAGGACGCCGGTCAGGCGGTGCACGGCGTTCACCCCGGCGAAGGGACGCGCCGTGTGGGCACGCCGCCCCACGAGCGTCACCACCGCCCGCATGGTCCCCTGGCATCCCGCCTCCACCACGCCGCCCGTCGGCTCGCCCAGCACCGCCGCGTCGGCATGCAGGAGGTCGGGCCTGGTCTCGGCCAGCTGGACCAGGCCGTTGTGGCGGCGCGCCACCTCCTCGCAGGCGTAGAGCACGTAGGTGACGTCGACGGCCGGCGACGACACGGTGGTGGCCACGTCGAGCATGACCGCCAGCCCTCCCTTCATGTCCACCGCCCCCAGGCCCCACACGGTGTCGCCCTCCACCCGGGCGGGCGCCGACGCCGACGGAGGGACCGTGTCGAGATGGCCGGCCAGCAGGATCCGGCGCGCCCGCCCCAGCTGGGTGCGCCCGACCACCGTGTCCCCCACGCGCTCCACCGCCAGGTGGCCGGCGGCCCGCAGGTCGGCCTCGACCCGGTCGGCCAGGGCGGCTTCGTGGTGGCTCACCGAGGGCACGGCCACGAGCTCGGCGGTGAGCGCCAGCAGGTCGGTCACGGCGGGCGGGGGTGGGACCGGTTCAGCGGGGGCCGTGGTGGTCGCGCAGCACGGCCTCCAGGGCGGCCTTGTCGTGACGCTCGCCGGGCTCGAGCCGCTTGATGACCAGCACGCACGGCAGGAAGAACTCACCCCCGGGGAACTCCCGGCGCCGCGACGCACCCACCGCCACGCTCCAGGGGGGCACCACCCCGCGGCCGAGCTCCTCGCCGCTGTGGGCGTCGACGACGGGGATGCCGGGATTGAGGATGACACCCTCGGCCAGCACCGCCCCCTCCCCCACCCGAGCCCCCTGGGTGACCATGCACCGGCTCCCGATGTTGGCGTCGTCACCGATCATGACGGGGGCGGCGTTGGGGGGTTCGAGCACGCCGCCGATGCCCACGCCTCCGGCCAGGTGGACACGTTCGCCGATCTGGGCGCACGATCCCACTGTGGCCCAGGTGTCGACCATGGTGTCGGCGCCGACGCGCGCTCCGATGTTCACGTAGCTCGGCATGAGGATGACGCCCCGGCCGAGGAACGACCCCCACCGGGCCGACGACCCGGGCACGGCCCGCACCCCGGCGTCGGCGTAGCCGGTCTTGAGCGGCAGCTTGTCGGCGTACTCGAAGGGCCCGAGCTCGATGGTCTGCATGGCCCGCAGCCGGAACAGCAGCAGGATGGCGGTCTTCAGCCACGTGTGCACCACCACCGCACCGGTGGCGTCCACCTCGGCCACGCGCGCCTCGCCCCGGTCCAGGAGGTCCACGGCCTGGGTGACCACGGCCAGCGCGTCGGTGTCGGCGGGGCCGAGCTCGCCGGCGCGCGCCCACAATTCTTCTATCTGGGATGCGAGGTCCGCCATCGGGCCGAGGTTACCGGTCGCGCCCTTCGTCGCCGGAGACGCCCGCCGAGCGCCCTCCCGGCCGTCCCCCCAGATGGGGGTGGTCCGAGGCCGCCAGGCGCTTCGCCACCAGCTCGATCCGCTCGTCGGGCTGCACCGCCGCCACCCGCACGAAGCCGGCTGCCGACTCGCCGTAGAACTCCCCCGGGCTGACGAGCGCGCCCCCCGCCGCGGCCAGGGCCTCGGTCAGCACCCAGGCCCCGGGGCGCCCCTCGTCTGCCCCCTGGTCATGGGCCCACGCCGGCACCGGCACCCACAGGTAGAACGCCCCGGCCGGCATGGTGGCGTCGAGACCGGCGGCGCCGAGCACCTGCACCAGGCGCTCCAGCCGGTGCCGGTAGCGGCGCCGCTGCTGCTCCACGTGGGCGTCGTCGGCCCAGGCCACGGCGGCGGCGGCCTGCACCGGCCCGGGCACCATGAGCCCGGCGTGCTTGCGCAGCTCCGACAGGTACGAGACGAGCTCGGCGTCCCCGGCGTAGGCGCCCACCCGCACGCCGGCCAGGTTGGAGCGCTTGGACAACGAGTGCAGCGCCAGGACCCCCTCGGTGCCGTGCTGGACGATGCTCTGTGGCTCGCCCTCCCACGTGAACTCGGCGTAGCACTCGTCGGACACGACGGGCACGCCCCGGGCCCGGCCCCAGGCCGCCGCGGCCCCCAGGTCCGTGCACGTCCCGGTGGGGTTGGCAGGGCTGTTCACCCACAAGCACAGGGCCCGCTCGGCATCGGCGTCGTCGATGGCGCCGAGGTCGAGCCCGCCGGCTTCGGACTCGGGGACGTCCACCACCCGGCAGCCGGCCAGCCGGCCCCCCATGGCGTAGGTGGGATAGGCCATGGCGGGGGCGAGCACGGTGTCGCGCCCCGGCGTGCGCAACCGCAAGAACCACGCCGCCGTGGCCACGAACTCCTTGGTGCCCACGCACGCGGCGACCACCGACGGGTCGAGCGACACGCCGAAGCGTCGTGCCATCCACGCTGCGGCGGCGCTGCGCAGTGCCGCGCTCCCCACCGATGGCGGGTAGCCGCGCTCGGTCCCCGAGGACCCCAGGGCGGCCACCACCGCCGGGGGCGGGGGGTCGCACGGCGTACCGATCGACAGGTCCACCACGCCGCCCTCGACGGCGGCGGCGAGCGCCGCGGCGCGGTCCAGGCGGTCATAGGGATAGGGCGGCGGGGTGAAACCCCCGGGCGCGCTCACGACGCCACGAACTGACGGAAGCGGGCCCGCCCTGCCTCGTCCAGCACCACGTGCACGACGGTGGCGCCTTCGCCGTGCTCCTCGTCCACCACCTCGCCCTCGCGGTGCACGGCGGCCAGCACGTCGCCGCGCTCGAAGGGGACGAGCAGCTCGACCACACGGTCCGCGCCGCGCAGGCGATCCCCCATGGCCCGCAACAGGTCGTCCATGCCGGCGCCGGTGAGCGCCGAGACCATGACCGCCCCGGGATGGTCCGACACGAGCTGGGCGGCGGCGCGCCGTGCGGCGTCGGCCTTGTTCACCACCAGCAGCTCGGGGACCGCAGCGGCGTCGATCTCCTCCAGCACGGCGCGCACGGCGTCGATCTCGAGCTCGGGCTCGGGTGCGGAGCCGTCCACCACGTGAAGGAGGAGGTCCGCCTCGCGCACCACCTCGAGGGTGGAGCGAAACGCCTCGACCAGCTGATGGGGCAGCTTGCGCACGAATCCCACCGTGTCGGACACGAGCACGGTCTCGCCGCCGGGCAACGCCAGGCGCCGGGTCCGGGGGTCGAGGGTGGAGAAGAGCCGGTCCTCCACGAGCACCCCGGCATCGGTCAGCCGGTTGAGCAGGGTCGACTTCCCGGCGTTCGTGTAGCCCACCAGGCTGACGACGTGCTGGCGCGAGCGCTGGCGCGACCGGCGCTGGGTCCGGCGCGTGGCCGTCACCTGGCGCAGGTCGGCCTCGAGGCGCGTCATGCGCCGCAGCAGGCGGCGGCGGTCCACCTCGAGCTGGGTCTCGCCCGGGCCGCGGGTGCCGATGCCGCCGGCCTGTTGCGAGAAGGCCCGCCCCCGGCCCCGCAGCCGCGGCAGGCGGTAGCGCAACAGCGCCAGCTCCACCTGCGCCTTGCCCTCCTGGGACCGGGCGTTCTGGGCGAAGATGTCGAGGATCACCGCCGTGCGGTCGATGGCCGTCCGACCGAGCAGCTTCTCGAGGTTTCTCTGCTGGGCCGGCGACAGTTCGTCGTCGAACACCACGGTGTCGGCGTCTGTGGACTCCGACAGCTCGTGCAGCTCCAACGCCTTGCCCCGACCCACGAAGGTGGCGGGATCGGGCCGGTCGCGGCGCTGCACCACCCGGCCCACCACGAGCGCTCCGGCCGTCGCCACGAGCAGGGCCAGCTCGTCGAGGTCGGTGTCCACCATGGCGGCAGACGTCCAGGGGAAGACCGTCCCCACGAGCACGATGCGCTCCTGGAAGCTGCGCTCGATGAGCGTCACGGGGTGCTCGCCACCTCCGCTGCTCCGGGCACGGCGGGCGCCGTCGACGCCTCGACGTCGAGCGCGGCGACCAGGGCGGCGAGCACCGCCTCGTCCACCACTACCTCGCCCACCCGCTGCGTCGGCCCCGCCAGGGCGATGCCGTGCGGCGTCAGCTCCACGTCGAGGGACCCTCCCGGGTTGTGGACCCGCACGCGCCGCCCGGTGTCCCCGTGGTCGTGGGCGGCGGCGACCGCCGCGCAGGTCCCGGTGCCGCAGGCGAGGGTCTCACCCACGCCGCGTTCCCACACCCGCAGGACGAGCTCGTCGGGGCCCGGGCCCGGCCACACGAACTCGACGTTGGCGCCCCCCGGCACCGATCGCCCGAGGCGCTCGCCCACGCTGCGCACCGTGTCGCCGTCGACGGCCGCGCCGTACAGCACCACGTGCGGGTTGCCCATGTCCACGAGGCGCCCCCAGCGGGTGCCGGGCGGCCCGTCGCTGCGCAGCGTCTCGCCGAGGCGCGCCGCGCCCATGTCGACGCGACCCCAACCGAGACCGGGCGCGTCAGAAGCCCGGTACTGCACGGTGCGGGTGCCGGCGCCGGTGTGCACGGTGACGTCCCCGGGG
>JBEKVE010000063.1:0-17077 GCA_049514335.1 Acidimicrobiales bacterium | reverse complement strand
GCGCCCGGTGCCGCAGTCGTCGATGCGGATGATGAGCTCCTGGGCCACGTCCACGAGACGGCGCGTCAGGTAGCCCGAGTCGGCGGTGCGCAGGGCGGTGTCGGCCAGTCCCTTGCGGGCGCCGTGGGTGGAGATGAAGTACTCCAGCACCGACAGGCCCTCACGGAACGAGGACTTGATGGGCCGGGGGATCATCTCGCCCCGGGGGTTCGACACGAGGCCCTTCATGCCGGCGATCTGGCGGATCTGCTGGGAGTTCCCGCGGGCACCGGAGTCCACCATCATGTCGAGCGGGTTGAAGGCCATGGCCGACAGGGTCCGCTCCATGGCCCGGCCCACCTCCGACGTGGCCGACGTCCAGATCTCGATCTCCTTCTGGCGCCGCTCGTCGTCGGTGATGATGCCCCGTTTGAACTGGGTCTCCGCCTTTTCCGCCTCGCGCTCGTAGCGGTCGAGGATGGACCGCTTCTCCGGCGGGGTGCGGACGTCGTCGATGGAGATGGTGAGACCTGACTGCGACGCGAAGCGGAATCCGAGCGCCTTGATGCGGTCGAGGCTGGCCGCCACGACGTGCTTGGGCTCGTTGGCCGAGATCTCCTCCACGATCCCCCCGATGGGGATGGAGCGCTTGCCCACGATGTCGTTCACGAAGCGGAACCCCTTGGGCAGGGCGCTGTTGAAGAAGACGCGTCCGGGGGTCGTCTCGATGGACAGGACCTCCTCGCCGTCGGGGTCGGCCCCGAGCGCCTTGGAGAGGGCGGTGTGCATCGACGATCCCTGGGTGGTGCGCAGCATGATCTTGGCGTGCAGGGCGACCTCGCCCTCGTCGAAGGCGCGCTCGACCTCGTAGGCGTGGCGGAACACCTTGCCCTCGCCCTTGGCCCCTTCGACCTGGAGGGTGAGGTAGTAGGCGCCGAACACCATGTCCTGAGTGGGCACGGTGATGGGACGGCCCGTGGCCGGCGACAGGATGTTGTTGGCCGACAGCATGAGCACGCGCGCCTCGGCCTGGGCCTCGGCCGACAGCGGCAGGTGGACCGCCATCTGGTCGCCGTCGAAGTCGGCGTTGAAGGCGGTGCACACGAGGGGGTGGACCTGGATGGCCTTCCCCTCCACCAGGACCGGCTCGAATGCCTGGATGCCGAGCCGGTGCAGCGTGGGCGCCCGGTTGAGCAGCACCGGGTGCTCCTGGATCACGCCCTCGAGCACGTCCCACACCTGGGGCCGGCGGCGCTCGACCATGCGCTTGGCCGACTTGATGTTCTGGGCCAGCTCCAGGTCGACGAGGCGCTTCATGACGAACGGCTTGAACAGCTCGAGCGCCATCAGCTTGGGCAGGCCGCACTGGTGCAGCTGCAGGGTGGGGCCGATGACGATGACCGAACGGCCCGAGTAGTCGACGCGCTTGCCCAGGAGGTTCTGGCGGAAACGGCCCTGCTTGCCCTTCAACATGTCCGACAGGCTCTTGAGCGGACGGTTGCCGGGCCCGGTGACGGGCCGGCCGCGGCGTCCGTTGTCGAACAGCGCGTCCACGGCCTCCTGGAGCATGCGCTTCTCGTTGTTGATGATGATCTCGGGGGCGCCCAGGTCGAGCAGGCGCTTCAGCCGGTTGTTGCGGTTGATGACCCGGCGGTAGAGGTCGTTCAGGTCGGATGTGGCGAAGCGGCCACCGTCGAGCTGGACCATGGGCCGCAGGTCGGGCGGGATCACGGGGACGACTCCGAGGATCATGGCGCGCGGGTCGTTGGCACGGCGCCCGTGGTCGTCACGGCGGTTGAAGGCGGTGACGATCTTGAGCCGCTTGATGGCCTTCTGCCGGCGCTGGGCCGACAGCGGCCGACGCCCGTCGGCGGCGTCGATGGCCTCGCGCAGCCTCGTCTCCTCGTCGTCGAAGTCGATGCGGTCGATCAGCCCGGCGATGGACTCCGCCCCCATGCCGCCCTCGAAGTAGTCGTCGTAGCGGATCTTGAGCTCCCGCCACAGCAGCTCGTCCTCGATGATCTTGCGGGCGAAGAGGTCGCGGAACTCGTCGAAGGCCCGCTTGGCCAGGTCGATGTCGGCCTCGGCCCGCTCGCGCACCGAGCCGATCTCCTTCTCCGCGGCGCGCTGGCGAGCCTTGATCTCGGCCTCCTTGGCGCCACCGGACTCCAGCTCTGCCAGCTCCTTCTCGAGCTCCTTGAAGCGCCGGTCGATCTCCAGGTCGCGCTGGCGCTCGAGCTGGGTGACCTCCTCGGCCAGCTCCCCCTCGAGGGCGGACAGGTCCTCGTGGCGGCGCTCGTCGTCGACCCAGGTGACCAGGTTGGCGGCGAAGTAGATGACCTTCTCCAGCTGCTTGGCCTTGAGCTCCTCACGGGCCTCGGTGCCCATGAGGAGGTACGCCAGCCAGCTGCGGGTGCCGCGCAGGTACCAGATGTGGACCACGGGGGCGGCCAGCTCGATGTGGCCCATGCGCTCGCGGCGCACCTTCGAGCGCGTGACCTCGACGCCGCAGCGCTCGCAGATGATGCCGCGGAAGCGGACGCGCTTGTACTTGCCGCAGTAGCACTCCCAGTCCTTGGTGGGACCGAAGATCTTCTCGCAGAACAGCCCGTCCTTCTCGGGACGCAGCGTCCGGTAGTTGATGGTCTCGGGCTTCTTGACCTCACCGTTGGACCACGAGCGGATGGACTCCGCCGTGGCCAGACCGATACGCAGCTGGTCGAAGTTGTTGACGTCCAGCACGACTAGAAGCTCCTCTCCGCAGCGCGGCGCTCGTCCTCTTCGTCCGACCCTCGTTCGGGCCGGCTGATGTCGATGCCCAGCTCCTCGGCCGTCCGGAAGACGTCCTCGTCGAGCTCGCGCATCTCGATCTCCTCACCGGTGGTCGACAGCACCTCGACGTTCAGGCACAGCGACTGCATCTCCTTGATGAGCACCTTGAAGCTCTCGGGGATGCCGGGTTCGGGGATGTTCTCGCCCTTGACGATGGCCTCGTACACCTTCACCCGCCCGAGCACGTCGTCGGACTTGATGGTGAGCAGCTCCTGCAGGGCGTAGGCCGAGCCGTAGGCCTCGAGGGCCCACACCTCCATCTCGCCGAAGCGCTGCCCGCCGAACTGGGCCTTCCCGCCCAGGGGCTGCTGGGTGATCATCGAGTACGGACCCGTCGACCGGGCGTGGATCTTGTCGTCCACGAGGTGGGCGAGCTTCAGGATGTAGACGTAGCCCACCGAGATGGGGTTGTCGTAGACCTCGCCCGTCCGGCCGTTGTAGAGCGTGGCCTTGCCGTCGGTGCCGATGAGCCTGGTGCCGTCGGCCGAGTCGGGGTGCAGCAGCTCGAACAGCCGCCGGATGGTGGGGTGCCGTCCGGCGTCGTCCTCCTCGTCCCAGTGCGCCCCGTCGAAGGCCGGGGTGGACACCCACACGGCCGGGTCGGTGCGCGGCCGCGTCTTGGTGTCGGTGCGCGACACCTGCTCGTGGCTCTCGGCCCCGTCCCAGCCCCAGCGGGCCGCGTACCCGAGATGGGACTCGAGCACCTGGCCCACGTTCATGCGGCTGGGCACGCCCAGGGGGTTCAGGATGATGTCGACGGGGGTGCCGTCGGCCAGGAAGGGCATGTCCTCCACCGGGAGGATCTTGGAGATCACGCCCTTGTTGCCGTGGCGGCCGGCCAGCTTGTCGCCCTCGGAGATCTTGCGCTTCTGGGCGACGTACACCCGCACCAGCTGGTTGACGCCGGGCGGCAGCTCGTGGGAGTCCTCGCGGGAGAAGACCCGGACGTCGATCACCTTGCCGGACTCGCCGTGGGGCACCTTGAGCGAGGTGTCTCGCACCTCGCGGGCCTTCTCGCCGAAGATGGCCCGCAGCAGGCGCTCCTCGGGGGTCTGCTCGGTCTCACCCTTGGGGGTGACCTTCCCCACCAGGACGTCGCCGGCGTCGACCTCGGCGCCGATGCGGATGATGCCCCGCTCGTCCAGGTCGGCCAGGATCTCCTCGGACAGGTTGGGGATGTCCCTCGTGATCTCCTCGGCCCCGAGCTTGGTGTCTCGGGCGTCGACCTCGTGCTCCTCGATGTGGATGGAGGTGAGCACGTCGTCGCGCACGAGGCGCTCGGACAGGATGATGGCGTCCTCGTAGTTGTAGCCCTCCCACGGCATGAAGGCGACGAGGAGGTTCTTGCCGAGCGCCAGTTCGCCGTTGTGGGTGGCGGACCCGTCGGCCAGCACGTCGTTGGGGCCGACCCGCTGGCCCTCGTCCACGATGACCTTCTGGTTGATCGACGTGTTCTGGTTGGAGCGGCGGAACTTGGCCAGGGTGTAGCGCTTGCGGCCGAGCTCGTGGCCCAGGCGGTCGCGCTGCCCGGCCCGGTACTCCACCACGATGTGGTCGCCCGACACCTCGGCCACGTTGCCCTCGCCCTCCGACAGCAGCACGTCGCCGGCGTCCTGGGCGGCGCGGGCCTCGACCCCGGTGCCGATGTAGGGGGCCTCGGGGACGACCAGGGGCACCGCCTGCTTCTGCATGTTGGCGCCCATCAGGGCCCGGTTGGCGTCGTCGTGCTCGACGAAGGGGATGAGGGCGGTCGACACCGACACGATCTGCTTCGGCGACACGTCCATGAGGTCGACCTCGGCCGGCGGGACGTAGTCGATCTCGCTGGTGGTGCCGTAGGAGGTGGAGGTGGCGCCGACCCGCACGCCCGCTCCCTGCGGGCCACGGCGCACGAGGACGCGCTCGTCGACGAAGCGGCCGCGCTCGTCGAGCTTGGCGTTCGCCTGCGCGATGACGTGCTCCTCCTCCTCGTCGGCGGCCAGGTACACGATCTCGTCGGAGACGCGGCCGTCGACGACCCGGCGGTACGGGGTCTCGATGAATCCGTACTCGTTGACCCGGGCGTAGGTGGCCAGGGCGCCGATCAGGCCGATGTTCGGGCCCTCGGGGGTCTCGATGGGGCACATCCGGCCGTAGTGCGAGGAGTGCACGTCACGGACCTCGAACCCGGCCCGCTCCCGGGAAAGGCCACCGGGGCCCAGGGCCGAGAGACGTCGCTTGTGGGCCAGACCCGACAGCGGGTTGTTCTGGTCCATGAACTGGCTCAGCTGGCTCGTGCCGAAGAACTCCTTGATCGCCGCAACCACGGGGCGGATATTGATCAGGGTCTGGGGCGTGATGGCCTCGACGTCCTGGGTCGTCATGCGCTCGCGCACGACCCGCTCCATGCGTGACAGGCCCACGCGCACCTGGTTCTGGATCAGCTCGCCCACCGACCGGATGCGCCGGTTGGCGAAGTGGTCCTGGTCGTCGATGCGGTAGCCGGACTCGCCGTCGGCCAGGTGCAGCATGTACGTGGCCGTGGCCAGGATCTCCGACGGGCTGAGCACGCCCTGGTCGGGGGCGGGCCGCTCGAGGTCGATGTCGAGGATGTTCGCCACCCGCTCGATCTCGGGCCCGAGCTTGCGGTTGAGCTTGTAGCGGCCCACCCGGGTCAGGTCGTAGCGCTTGGGGTTGAAGAAGGCATTCTCGAAGTAGGCGCGTGCCGCCTCGGCCGACAGCGGCTCGCCGGGACGGGCCCGCTTGTAGATCTCCAGCAGGGCGTCCTCACGGGTGGGCGCCAGCTCGCGCTCTTTCTCCCACTGGCCCTCGAGGAAGTCGAAGTGGCGGACGAAGCGGTTGAGAAAGCCCTCGTCCTCGTAGCCGAGCGCCCGCAGCAGGACGAACAGCGACAGACGGCGCTTGCGCGCCACCCGGGCGCCCGCCGTGACGTCCTTGGAGGGCTTGGCCTCCACGTCGAACTCGATCCACTCGCCGCGGTAGGGGTGGATGGTCCCGGTGACGATGGTCTTGGCGTCGCGCCCGGGCTGGAAGATCACGCCGGGCGACCGGACGAGCTGGCTCACCACCACCCGCTCGGTGCCGTTGATGATGAAGGTGCCCTTGTCCGTCATCATGGGGAAGTCCCCCATGAAGACGGTCTGCTCCTTGATCTCGCCCGTCTGTGCGTTCATGAACCGCGCCCGCACGAAGACGGGGGCGGCGTAGGTCATGTCCTTCTCCTTGCACTCCTCCTCCTGGAACTTCGGAGGCGGGCGCAGGTCGGGGTCGGACGGGTCGTACTCGAGCTCGAGGCTCAGCTGACCGGTGAAGTCCTCGATGGGGCTGATGTCGGCGAACGCCTCGGCCAGGCCCTTGTCCAAGAACCAGCGGAACGAGTCACGCTGGATGGCGATGAGGTCGGGCAGGCGCAGGACCTCGTCGAGGTTGGCGAATGAAAAGCGATCCGGGCTCTTGGACCGTGCAGGCAACGGTCGACTCCTCCCAGTGGGGTGGCGGGCAGTGACGGGAAAGCGGCGAAGCGGGTCGGGGGCGACGAGCCACCCCGGCGAGCCGGGGGGGCGGGGACGGGTAGGGACGGGTGACTAGGGGGTGTTGCCGAGGTCAGGTGGGGCGGCGGGGGCGGACGGAGGGGTGCAACGGGCGTTGGGGCGCGCCGATCAGCCGGTTTCGGCAAGGGTGGCGCGAAAGCAGGGGCACGGCAACCGCACAGCATACGCGCGCGCGCCATACAAAGCAACCCCCTGGAGCTGCCAGGGGACAGGCTACGGACGCGCCGGGGGGCCGTCAAGCACCGGACCCCCCACCCTCGACCCCTTACTTGACCTCGACGGTCGCCCCCGCCTCTTCGAGCTGGGCCTTGGCCTTGGCGGCGTCGTCCTTGGACACTCGCTCGAGGACGGGCTTGGGTGCCGAGTCGACGAGGTCCTTGGCCTCCTTCAACCCGAGGCTGGTGAGGGAGCGAACCTCCTTGATGACCTGGATCTTCTTGTCCCCGGCCGCCGTGAGGATGACGTCGAAGTCCGACTTCTCCTCCTCGCCGCCGCCGGCGTCGCCGCCGCCTGCCGGGGCCGCGGCCGCCACAGCCACGGGGGCCGCGGCCGTCACGCCGAACTTGTCCTCGAACTCCTTCAGCAACTCGGACAGCTCGAGGACCGTCAGGCTGGCGATCCCCTCGAGGATGTCGTCTTTGCTCAGTTTGGTGGCCATGTTGGCTCTGCTCCTTTTGGATTTCTCGACTGGGTGTGGAACGGGTGTCCTCGGGGGCGTCAGCCCTCGGGCTCAGGCTCGGCGGCGGCGGCGGGCTCGGCTGTCTCGGCCGCCGGTGCTTCGGCTGTCTCGGCCGCCGGTGCTTCGGCTGTCTCGGCCGCCGGTGCTTCGGCTGTCTCGGCCGCTGTTTCGGTGACCTCGGCGGAGGGTGCCTCGGCCGTCTCCGACTGGGCCGGGGCGCCCCCCTGCTGGTCGAGCAGGGCCGACAGGCCGTAGGCGAGGTTGCGGGGCAGCGCCTGCATGAGCCCGGCCAGTTGACGCAGCGGCGCGGCGATGGTCCCCGCCAGCTGGGCCAGCAGGACGTCGCGCGGCGGCAGGTCGGCCAGCGCCGCCAGGTCCTGGGGCGACAGGATGCCTTCGCCGTGCAGGCCGCCCTTGATCACGAGGTCGGGGGCGCTGCGGGCGTAGTCGCGCAGCGCCTTGGCCACCGCGCTCACCTCGCCCGTCACGAAGGCGATGGCCGTGGGGCCCTCGAGCAGCGGGGTCAGCGCCTCGTGCCGGCCTCCGGAAACAGCCAGCTTGACCAGGGTGTTCTTGTAGACCTTGTAGTCGCCGCCGGCCGCCTCGAGGGCCAGGCGCAGCGCCGCCAGCTGGGCGACCGACAGGCCCCGGTACTCGGTGAGGATGGCGGCCTCGGACGCGTCCAGGCGCTCCCGGACCTCGCTCACCACGGCCACTTTTTCGGGCCTGGGGTTGTCCATCGTCTGCTCCCGTGCTCGGAACGGTACGGCACCGCTCATCGGCTGCCGTCACCGCATCCACCGAGCAGGGCACAGGGGCCCCACCGTGTGTCGCGTTCGTCGCCTCGTCAGGCGGGCCCTCGGGCCCCTTCGGTGCCAGCGGCACGACCGGAGTTCTACGGCGACGGCAACTGCTCGAATCTGGTCGGTCCTCGGTAGGACCGGGTGTGCAATGTACTACGGCGCCCGGGCAGGCAAAACCTGGCACCGGGCACGCCGTCCAGCACGCTAGGCCGAGGCGGCCAGGTCCTCCTCCGCCTCGCGGGCCCGGGCCGGGTCGACGTGGACGCCGGGTCCCATGGTGCTCGACAGCGTCAGTGACCGCAGGTAGCGGCCCTTGGCGGCGGCCGGCTTGGCCCGCATGAGCTCCTCCACCACGGCCTGGACGTTCTGGAGCAGCTGCTCGACGGTGAAGGAGGCCTTGCCCACCCGCACGTGCACGTTGCCCACCTTGTCGGTGCGGTACTCGACACGACCGCCCTTGAACTCGACTACGGCCTTCCCCACGTCGGTGGTCACCGTGCCCGTCTTGGGGTTGGGCATGAGCCCGCGGGGGCCGAGGACCCGTCCGAGCTTGCCCACCTGGCCCATCAGGTCTGGGGTGGCGATGGCCACGTCGAAGTCGAGGAAACCGCCCTCGATGCGGGCCACCAGGTCGTCGGCGCCCACTTCGTCGGCGCCGGCGGCCCGTGCCTCGGCGGCCGCTTCGCCGGCGGCGAAGGCGATGACCCGGGCGGTGCGGCCCGTGCCGGAGGGCAGCGACAGCGTCCCCCGGACGATCTGGTCCGCCTTGCGGGGGTCGACGCCGAGGCGGACGGCCAGCTCGACGGTCTCGTCGAAGGACGCTGAGGACATCTCCTTCACCAGCGCCACCGCCTCGACCGGCGTGTAGAGGTGCTGGCGGTCGAAGCGCTCCAGCGCCGCCTGGTACTTCTTGCCCTTGTGCACGTGGGGCTCCTTGTCTTCGCTTCCGGCCCGGCCGCTCAGCCCTCGACGGCGATGCCCATGGAGCGGGCGGTGCCCGCCACCTGGCGCTTGGCCGCCTCGAGGTCCTGGGTGTTGAGGTCGGGGAGCTTGATCTTGGCGATCTCGGCGATCTGGGCGTCGCTGATGGCGCCGGCCCGCTCGCGGCCGGCCGCGGCGGCCCCCTTGGCCACGCCCACCGCCTCGCGGATGAGCGTCGGGGTGGGGGGCGTCTTCAGCACGAACGTGAACGAGCGGTCCTCGTAGATCGTGATCTCCACCGGGATGACCGTCCCGCGCTGGTTCTCGGTGGCGGCGTTGTACTGCTTGCAGAACTCCATGGTCTGCACGCCGTGCGGCCCGAGGGCGGTGCCGACGGGCGGCGCGGGCGTGGCGCTCCCGGCGGGGAGCTGGATCTTGACCACGGCGAGAACCTTCTTCTTGGGGGGCACTTCGGGACGTCCTCCTCGGACTAGAGCTTGGCGACCTGGCTGAATTCGAGCTCGACCGGCGTCTCCCGGCCGAAGATGTTGACCAGCACCTTGAGCTTGAGCTGGTCCTCGTTGATCTCGTCGATCTGGCCCGAGAAGTCGGCGAAGGGGCCTTCTTTCACCCGCACCGTCTCGCCCACCTCGTACTCGAGGCGGGGCCGGGTCTTCTTGGCGGGCTCGACGCCCCCCTCCACCTTCACCTGCAGGATGCTCTCGACCTCGCGCCGTGACAGCGGCGTGGGCTTGGTGCCGGGGCCGACGAAGCCCGTCACGCCCGGGGTGTTGCGGATCACGGACCACGAGTCGTCGTCGAGGTCGCATCGGGTCAGGAGGTACCCGGGGAAGACCTTCTTCTGGACGACGACCTTCTTGCCGTTCTTGAACTCGACCACGTCCTCCATGGGGATGACGACCTCGAAGATCCGGTCCTCCATGTTCATGGACACGATCCGGCTCTCGAGGTTCGACTTCACCTTGTTCTCGTAGCCGGCGTAGGTGTGCACCACGAACCAGCGCCCGGGGCGGTCATAGGGGCTCTCGACGACGACGGGGAGGTCCTCCTCGTCGTCGTCGAAGAAGTCGTCCTCCTGGACGCTCTCCTCCGGGGCCAGGGTCACGTGCCCGTTACCGCCCACCTCGGCCGGGTCGGGCTCGGCCGACGTGCCCACCTCGGCCCGCACGGCCACGAGATCGGGCTCTGCTTGGGGCTCCGCTTCGTCGGGGCTGTCCGGAACGGGGTCCTCGGACCCGGCCAGGCTTCCCAGATCGGCTCCGGTCGTCTGCTCCGTCTCACCGAGCGCGTGCCCGTTGGCGGCCACGGACGCGTCAGGGCCGTCCGACGAGGTGTCGTCGGAGGCGCCGTCCTCGGCTGCGGGGTCCTGGGGATCGATGTCGGTCATGCGTTGAAGAGGGAGATGACTGCGTGGGAGAAGGTCCAGTTGAGGAGGAAGATCAAGCTCACGAGGAGTACCAGGGTCATGAACACGATGGTGGCCGAGTTCGCCACCTCGGACCGGGTGGGCCACGCCACCTGTCGGAGCTCGGACCGGACGTCGCGGAAGAACTCCGCCACCCGGCCGGGGAGCGAGATGTCGGACTGGGGAGGGGGCTTGCGCGTGGGCGGCGGCCGCCGGGCCGCGGGCGACCCGTCGGCCTCCATCTGGCCCTGGCGCTGCATCATGCGCTTCATCTCTCGGTTCACGGCTTCGCACGCCTTTCGACGGCCAGTGGCAGGGCAGGAGGGACTCGAACCCCCAACCGCCGGTTTTGGAGACCGGTGCTCTACCAGTTGAGCTACTGCCCTTCGGCGGCCAGGACGCCGGTCACCGGTTAGGGCGGCCATGGGGGCCGAGCAGCCAGGTTACCACCGGCCGCGAGAGCGCTCCCGTCGACACCGGCGCCCGTCGGGCGGGTCGGGCCGGGCCGGAACCGGACCGGTGCCGGCGGGCGACCGCAGTGCCCCGGTGGCCGCTCACCGGAGCGTCAGCGGGTCTCCTTGTGCAGGGTGTGGCGGCGGTCCCAGCGGCAGAACTTGGTCAGCTCGATCCGCTCCCGGTCGTTCTGCTTGTTCTTCATGGTGATGTAGTTGCGGCGCTTGCACACCTCGCAGGCCAGGGTGACCTGGACCCGCTTCTCGTTCTTCGGCATGGCTGGAACTCCCTTCGAACCGCCCCGTCGGGCGGACCTGACCTCTGACTGGTAGCGGCGGCGGGACTCGAACCCGCGACCCCACGATTATGAGCCGTGTGCTCTGACCGACTGAGCTACGCCGCCAGGCGAGCCCCCTGTCGGAATCGAACCGACGACACCAGCCTTACCATGGCTGTGCTCTGCCGACTGAGCTAAGGGGGCGGGCCCGGCACCCCCGGCGCCGGAAGACCGCGGCGCACAGCATAGTCGCCATGCCACGACGTCCCCGGGGGCCGAACCGACCCCGGAGCACGGCCGGACGGACCCCGGAGCACAGGCGGACGGACCCCGGAGCACAGGCGGGGCGCCGTTACGATCGGGCCATGGACGTCCGCCTGGCGCGCCTCGAGGACGCCGAGGCCATCCGGGCCATCTACAACACCGAGGTCCTCGGCTCCACCGTGACGTTCGACATCGAGCCCCGGACGGCCGGGGAGCAACGCGCCTGGGTGGCGCACCACCAGGGGGCCCACCCCGCCGTCGTCGCCGTCGAAGGAGACGCCGTCACGGGGTTCGGGTCGCTGTCGTCGTTCCGGGACCGCCCTGCCTACGCCACCACGGTCGAAGACTCCGTCTACGTCGACGACGACTGGCGGGGCAAGGGCGTGGGCCGGCTCCTGCTCGTGGAGCTGGTGTCGTTGGCCCGGGCGCGGGGGTTCCACACCGTGATCGCCCGCACGTCGGGCGACAACGAGCCGTCGATCGCCCTCCACCGGGCCTGCGGCTTCGAGCTCGTCGGGATCGAACGCGAGGTGGGGCGCAAGTTCGGCCGCTGGATCGACGTGGCGGTCCTGCAGCGCATGCTCTGACTCAGACCGGCGCGTACTCCGGGACGGGGCCGGACTCGGCGTCGTCGGGCCCGCCACCGTCGTGGTGGCGTCGGCGCCAGCGGGGCAGGAGCTGCTCGCGGTCGAAGGGCGTCAGGGGCACCGTCAGGATGGCCAGACAGGCAAGGAGTGCCACCGCCACCGCCAGGGGGTCGGCGTTGAAGAGGTCGGACACGAGCTGCTTGCCGCCGGGCAGGCCGATGAAGGCCGAGGCGATGGATAAGCCCACGATCAGGGTCCGCACCTTGCCCGTCGCCACCGGCGCCAGCAGCACGAGGCCCCACGACAGGTACCAGGGCTGCACGACGGGTCCGAGGGCCACGATGAGAAGCATGGTGAGACCCATGGCCCGCAGATAGCCGATGCGGTCCGATCGAAGCAGCAGCCACACGCCGGCCACGGCGGCCACGACGAGACCGAGGGCGCGCGTCACCGACAGCATGGAATGAAGCGGCACCCCCAACCCGACCAGGTGGGCCACGTCGGTCAGCAGGATCCCGACGCCGGTGGCGGGCGCCACCCACGACCGCACCGTTCCCGGCGTGGCCAGATTGAGCACCCAGCTCCAGCCGAGCCCGGTGACGAGAGACAGTGCTCCCATGACGCCGCCGGCGATGAGGCCGGCGGTGAGGATGGGGCGTATCCGGGCGCGCAGGGGCAACCCGGCTCCCATCCAGTCCCACCCGATGTAGAGGATGCCGATGGCGGCGGGAACCTTGACCGCCGCCGCCAGCGCGCACAGCACGATGCCCGCCACCGGTCTTCCCCGGCGGGCCACCGCCAGACCCGACAGCAACAGGCCGAGCATCAAGGCGTCGTTGTGGGCGCCCCCCACCAGGTGCAGGATCGTGACCGGGTTGAGGACGGCCACCGTGAAGGCGTAGGCCGGATCTCGTTTCAAGGTGCGGGCGAGCGTCGGGATGGCGAGCGCCATGAGCCCCACGCCGACGAGGGCGAGCAACCGCAGCAGCACCACGTCCACGAGCTCGTGGTGCAGGGAGGCGCTCGTGAGCACCCCGTCGAGCTGCATGAACATCGGCCCGTAGGGCACGGGGGTGTTGAGCCACAGGTGGTCCACCAACGCCACCGACGGGGCAGCCCCGAGGACCCCGGGGCCGTAGTGGTACGGGCTGATGTGGTGGCTCATCATCTCGCCCTGGGCGGCGTAGCTGTACACGTCCCGGCTGAACAGCGGCGGGGCGAGAAGGAGCGGGGCGATCCACAGCACGAGCACGAGCACGAGCTTGCGGACGGGGACGCCCTGCACCTTCGACAGGGTCCGGATGAGGCCGTACCAGACCCGCATGAACAGCACGAGACCGCCGTACACGGCCACGAGGCCCAGGAACTCCCAGTGCTGCGAGCCGGTCGTCGTCCCGGCGGCCGGGACGCCGAAGAACCACGCCCCGGGGAGCTTGAGCACGAACGGCGAGCGCTGGGGGACGATCACGCCCAAGGTGATGGCGGTGACGGCGACGAAGCCGAGGATGGCGGGCCGCACGAGCAGATGGGAGCCGTCGCCCTGCACGGAGTCGGGCTCGGGATCGGGACCGACCAGGGCGCTGAAGGGCCAGCGCGACCGCACCTTTTCGTCCCACTCCATGACGCGATCGAAGACCGGCCCGAGAACGGGCACCCCGGAGGGGTCGAAGCCGCGCACGGCGGCGGCGCTCCTCCCGACTACTCCCATCCTCGACGTCCTCGTTCCAGCGTTCCGTGGGCTCGTACGGTTGCCTCCGGCCGGCGCCGCTCTCCGGGAGCGCCACACGGTCCGAACGGGTTCGTAACGGCATTGTAATGAACCGCGGGGCCCCGGCAAGTGTCGCCCCCCGGCCACCGGGGTACCACCCCGGGCGTCACGGCGTCTGCTGCGGGGTCGCCCCGGGATCGAGGGTCCCGTCGGAACCGACGCCGCTCCGGGGGCGGCGCGGCGGTCCGCTCGAGGGCGTCAACCACAGTTGGTGGGCCGGGAAGGATTCGAACCTTCGTAGGCTGTGCCGGCAGATTTACAGTCTGCTCCCTTTGGCCGCTCGGGCACCGACCCGGACGGACATTACCGCCCCGCTTTCCCCCCCACGGGCACGGTTGGCGCACCGTGTCGCCCCCCGGGGGCGGCGGACGGCGGGCGCTATCGTTGTCCGCATGCCCAGCTTCGACGTCGTCTCCGAGGTCGACATGCAGGAGGTCCGCAACGCCGTCGACCAGGCCAACCGCGAGGCGGGGACCCGGTTCGACTTCAAGGGGACCGACTCGGCGGTGGACCTCGGTGAGAAGGACATGGTGCTGCGGTCCTCGACCGAGGACCGCCTGCGGGCCCTGCACCAGGTGCTCGAGGAGAAGCTCGTCCGCCGCGAGGTCTCGCTCAAGGCCCTCGAGGACGGCAAGATCGAGGAGGCCGCCAAGGGGACGGTGCGCCAACGCATCGCCATCAACGCCGGCATCTCCTCCGATCACGCCAAGAAGATCAACAAGTTCCTGAAGGATCTGAACCTGAAGGGCGTGTCGTCGCAGACCCAGGGCGAGCAGCTCCGGGTGTCGGGGAAGAAGCGCGACGACCTCCAGGCCGCCATCAAGGCGCTCAAGGAGCAGGACTTCGGCATCCCGCTGCAGTACCAGAACTTCCGGGACTGACCCCGGCGCTCAGGGCTCGGCGCCCTCGACGTCCACCGCGCTCTGCATGAAGAGCTCGGTCTCGGCCTCGGCCACGGGGTGGACCCGGAACAGGCGGTTGAGGACCAGGAACTTCACCACCCACAAGATGGCGAAGGCCCCGGTGTTGGCACCCTCCACCACGACCGTCCGCCCGAAGTGGTGGAGGTGGTGGACGTTGGACAGGTGGTGCGCCTCGGCGGCGGTGAGGATCGACAGGACGATGCCGATCACCGTCATCGTCCAGAACGGCACGACCTCCTTGAGCACGTGGGAGCGGCCCGACTTCCCCCACGACCACCGCCGGTTCAGCGTGTAGGCGGGAACGCTCGCCACCAGGTTGGCGAACACCGCGCTCGGGACCTCGCTCCACCAGCGGAACACCCCGTAGACGAGGCCCAGGACGGTGAAGGAGACGATGGTGGAGATGATCGAGACGGTGGCGTAGCGCACCAGCCGCTTGCCCGAGGGGGTCTGGTAGAGGCGCCACAGGCGCACCAGGACGTCGGGCATCGACCAAGGGTACCCTCGGCCCGGACAATTTTCCCAGGCGCCCCTGCCTTCCCGACGACCCGTTCCCGGTCCGCCGGGCGGCCCTGCGGTCCCCCGGGTGGTCCGGCGTCACCCCGGCGGCAGCACCCCGTTGGCCCTGGCCACCGACCCGAACCACGCCGCGCTGGGCTTGGGACGGCGCTCGAAGGTGGTCCTGTCCACCTCCACCAGCCCGAAGGTGGGCCGGTAGCCGAGGACCCACTCGAAGTTGTCGAGCAGGCTCCAGTAGAAGTAGCCCCGCACGTCGATCCCGGCCGCCAAGCAGCGCCGCACGGCCTCGAGGGCCTCGGAGACGAAGGCGATGCGGTCGGGGTCATGGGTGGTCGAGATGCCGTTCTCGGTCACCACCACGGGCGTGCCGCCGGTGAACTCCCAGGCCCGGCGGACCGTCCCCTCCACCGCCTGCGGCCAGTACTCGTAGCCCATCTGGGTGACGGGGACCCCCTCCTCGGGCCCCAGCATGCCCTCGGGCCCCACCCGCAGGCGGCTGTAGCACTGCACGCCCACGTAGTCGTCGCCCGTGGTGGCCTCGAGAAAGACGTCCTCGTTGGCCCGGCGCATGTCGGCGAGGGCAACCTCCCCTCCCGGCACGGCCTGGTAGTCGGTCATCGACAAGGTGAGGCCCACCGGGTAGCTGCCCGGCGTCGACCGCAGGGCCGCCACGGCCAGGACGTGGGCCCGGCACAGGGCGGCGTCGACGAGCTCCCGGCGGCCGGCGTCGGTGACGGCCGGGGGGAAGACGCCCCACAGGTACCCCATCATCCCCACCACGTTGGGCTCGTTCAGGGTGCAGGCCCTGCCCACCAGGTCCCCCAGGTGGGTGCCGGCCCGCTCGCAGAAGCGGGCGAAGCGATCGGGAGCCTCCGGCCACTCCCAGCCGCCGCGCTCGGCCATCCAGCGCGGGATGGTGAAGTGGTTGAAGGTGACGACGGGCTCGAGCCCGAGCTGGCGGCAGCGGTCGCAATGGCGCGCGTAATGGTCGAGGGCGGCGATCGACCACTCGCCGTCCTCGGGCTCGATGCGGCTCCACTCGAGCGAGAAGCGGTAGGCGTTGAGGCCGAGCGCGTGCACGAGGTCGATGTCCTGCCCGAAGCGGTGCCACGAGTCACAGGCGTCGCCGCTCGGCTCCGCGCAGGGCGTGCCCGGGGCGTGCTCGAACGCCCACCAGTCGTTGTGGACGTTCCCCCCCTCGACCTGGTGGGCGGCGGTAGCCGTCCCCCACAGGAACCCGTCGGGGAATGCGTCATCGGTCGGCACGTGGACAACCGTAGCGGCGGGGCCTGACAGGATGTCAGCGTGAGTGACGCCCTGGACTTCCTGGTCAAGCTGCTCGACATCGAGCCCATCGAGGTCAACATCTTCCGCGGGGTGAGCCCCGACGAGCGACGCCAGCGCGTCTTCGGCGGACAGGTGGCGGCGCAGGCCCTGATGGCGGCGGGGCGCACCGTCGAGCGCGGGCGTCCTCTACGAGGTGGACCGGATCCGCGACGGCCGCTCGTTCACCACCCGCCGGGTGGTGGCCATCCAGCACGGGCACGCCATCTTCAATCTGGCGACGTCGTTCCACGTGCAGGAGGAGGGGGCGCTCGTCCACCAGGTGCCCATGCCCGACGTGCCCCCGCCCGAGTCCCTCCCCACCCTCCACGACCGCCTGGAGCCCTTCCGCGAGGAGCTCGCCGACTGGTTCGCGCGCCCCCACCCCATCGACCAGCGCCACGCCGGCGACCTGCCGTGGATGCAGCACGAACCGGGGGACCCGGTGCAGCGGGTGTGGATCAGGGCCGACGGCACGCTCCCCGACGACCCCCTGCTGCACGCCTGTGTCGCTGCCTACGCCTCGGACATGTCGCTGTTCGACACCATGCTCGCCCCCCACGAAGTCAATTGGGACGACGCCGAGTTCATGGGGGCCAGCCTCGATCACTGCATGTGGTTCCACCGCCCCTTCCGGGCCGACGAGTGGCTCCTCTACGAGGTGGACCGGATCCGCGACGGCCGCTCGTTCACCACCCGCCGGGTGGTGGCCATCCAGCACGGGCACGCCATCTTCAATCTGGCGACGTCGTTCCACGTGCAGGAGGAGGGG
>JBEKVE010000062.1:0-16669 GCA_049514335.1 Acidimicrobiales bacterium | reverse complement strand
TTAGGAAACCGACGCTCTATCCTCTGAGCTACGGGGGCCAGCAGCGCTTCACAGGATACTTGACACGTTTCACCGTCGTTATGTGCCGCGGGTCCCGCGTCGAAGTTGGTCTCGCATCTCCTCCGGCTTGAAGTCGCTCGGCTCCGTCGTCTTGAGGAAATCGAGCAAGATCTCAACGAATCGGAACGGCTCTTCGACATGTGGGTAGTGACCCACGCCCTTCATGATCTCCAGTCGACTGTTCGGAATCGCATCGTGAGCCGCATAGGCATGGACGAGGGGGATGATCTTGTCCTTGTCGCCCCAGACGATCAGCGTGGGCATGTTCCCGGTGAGGTAGAGGCGATCGATCGCACTCACGGACTGGCCGCCGGGATCGATCACGGCGCGCATGGTTCGAATGAACGCTTGGCGGCTCGACGACTCGGTAAGCGATGTGAAGGACCGCCAGATCTCCGTGGCGCGCGCGTGGCGGATTCCCCGGTCATGGAGAAAGCCGAACACCGAGTCACCCACGCTCCGCACCGGAGACGAGAAGAGAACAGGGAGCACGTACTCCGTAGCGGGCAGGGTCATGGCACGGAGCATCCAGCTCACCTCGCGCCCGAGGCCCCCCGCGTCGACCAGAACCAGCCGTTCGCAGCGCTCGGGGAACTGGTAGGCGAACTGCATGGCCACTCCCCCGCCGAAGGACTGGCCGACGACCGTGGCCCGTTCGATGCCGAGGACATGAAGGAAATCGCGCATGCCTGTGGCGTGGTTTCCGAGCGAGTAATCGCCGAGGGGCTTTGCCGATCCGCCGTGTCCGAGGAAGTCCGGGGCGAGAACCGTGTAGTCGTGGCGGAGAAACTCCATGGCGGGTTCCCACGTCTGCGAGCTCCCGGCGATCCCGTGCAGCAGCAGGAGCGCCGGCCCTTCCCCGGCGCGCCGATAGGCCACATCGTTGCCGTGAAGCGCGATGTGTTGCTCGGGGAACCCGTCAGCCTTCATCACCGATGCTCCCATGGGATTCATCGTCACGGGACCAAGAGCAGGTTGCCAGGGTCTTTTGCCAAACCTTGCGAATCTTGACCACGGCGAGGGTTCGGTCGGCCGCGGAACGTCACCGGGTCGGACGTTCCCATCGCATTCACGCCAGACCTAGGTGACGCCGAGGATCCAGCCCTCCTCCGCCACCTGTTCGATCAGGTCGGAGTTGCTGAACGCAGCGGGTGCGAGCCACTGCGCCAGCGTCGCCTCCGCATCGGCCCGCCCGCACGCTTCGACCACCTCCAGCACCTGGGCGGCGTCACGCACCGGGTGGCGGCTGCGATCGACGGGGAAGATGGTCGGCCAGATCTCGGCCAGCACGATCGACCCGTCGCCTGTGTCCGGAGGGTGCAGCGCGCCAGCGCGCACGGCGGTCTCGAAGGGCCAGACCTTGAGGCGCTCGCCGTAGCGGGAGCGCATGTGCTCCAGGTGGGGGATGCCAAGCAGCGCCTGACTGCCCACACTGCCGGCGTAGGCGAGCTTCCACACCGACTGGATGGCACCGCCTTTCCCCTGGGCGCGGCGCTCCGTGAGGCGGAACTTTCCGAGTGCCTCCCCGCGCTCGGACAGCCCGGGCACTTCCTTGTCACGCGGAGACAGGAGGGTGTCGGCCTCCGACGCCGGGCATCCCCAGAACAGCCGGCAGCCCGTCGCCGCGTTCAGCGCCCGCGCCACCTCCCACCGGTTGTTGGTGTTGTCCGGTGTATCCCGGATCCGCTCGGCCAGGGTTTGCCACAGCGCCCGCCACGCCGGACCGGGACCGAACACGTCGGGAAAGGCGGCCGTCAGCCCGGCCGGGTACGAAAACGGGAAGTCGAATCCCACCACCACGCGCCGCCCCGCTTCGAGCCGCTCGCCCAGCATCACGTCGAGGAGCGCCATGGCGTCGTGCCGAGTGGCGGGATTGGCGGGATCCCCGACAACGAGCGAACCCTGGCGCCACGCACCAGCGGCGATCCAGATGCTGTCCTTGCCGGTGCGGGGAGTGGAGTTGGCACTCCAATCGACCATGACGTAGTCGTCGAAGACCCGCCCTGCCCCGCCGGCGTGCGTCGTCCCGACCCCCGGTGCGCTCTCCGCCCCCTCCCCCGCGTGAGGGCGGGCGATGAAGACATTGGCCGACGGACGCCGACCGGCCTGTTCGATGTCGAGGAGGTGGTGCTGCGCCTCGTGGGCGTTCGTGCGGATGACATCGGCGGCACCGATGGGCCCCAGCTCGCTGTGCACGGTGGTGGCCTCGGCGGGCGCCTCGGCGGCGGCCGACACCCAGTCCGCCACCGCCCGGGCGTAGGCCGCCACCGCGGCACGAGGGGACAGGTCGCCATAGTGACGGACCCGGGCGAGGTCGTTCTCGTCCCAGGCCGGAACACCGGCGTCGGGGTCGAGCGCCAGGGTCCACAGGCGTTCGGCCCCGATCCGCACCACGTCGACCATGTGCCACAGGTACTCGGCCGGCGACCACGCGCCGCCCTCCCCCGACGCTCTCGGGTCCCCGAAGCGAAGCGCCTGGGCCATCAAGTCGGGGGACCCTCCCACCATGGCGACGGCGTCATCGACAGAGATGTCCCAGGGGAACCCGCACTCGTCGCATCGCCCGTGTTCCGTCATCGGCACGCGCCAATCGTAGGGGCCGCCTCGTGCCTCCCCCGCCGCGGATATGTGCATTCGTGGTGCGAAATTGACCGGAATCGGCCGATACCATGGCTTCGCTGCCCGTGCAATCGGTTCGGTTGAGTGCCGCCCACCTTCTGACCGGGCGCAGCCGGGGGCACCGGCGGGGCGGGAGCTGCGAGGTTCCCGCCCCGCCCGCATGTTCCGCGCCCGGTCGGACGCCTCAGGCGCCGGTGAACTCCCAGAACTGCAGTTCGCACAGCATGGGCAGGACGTAGCCGAGGTAGATGGAGTGGATCTTCACCGGCCCCTGGTCGTCCACGTGGAGGTCGATCAAGTCGACCCGGTCGTCACGCTCCCGATACGCAAGGGCGCGGTCGCGCACCCCCACCAGCTCGTCCAGCGCACCCACGGCGAAGCCGAAATGGTCCATGCGGGGGCAGCGCAACGGATCCTCCTCGGCGATGAGGAAGATGAACTGGTCCCAGTGCACGCACGACAGGATGAGCCGCTTGCGGTCCACGGTCATGGTGGGCATCTCGTCGAACCCGAGGACCTCGCCCCAGAAGCCGCAGATGTCGGTCCGGCTCCCCTCGTCGAGCAGATCCGCAGGCACGCTCATGGCCACGTGGTTGAAACGGGGGTTCCCCGACGGGTAGTAGGGGTGGCTCATCGTCCCTCGGTCCCTCCGGCTCCCGGGACGACCATGACCTTCCCTGCGATCGTCCCCGCCGCCAGCCCGTGCATGGCAGGGCCGAGGCCGTCGAGCGCCACGTCCTCGGGGTCGATGAGCACGTCGGTGGGAAGCGCCCCCGAGGCGAGGAGCTCGAGCGCGCGCTCGAAGCCGTCGGCGTCGTACACGAAGGAGCCCGACACCCCGAGCTCGTTCAGGATCATGCGGTTGGGATCGAACCGGGGGGACTCCATCCCCGCTCCCACCAGCACCAGATGGCCTCCCCGCCCGAGCTGATGGAAGCCGGTCTCCATGGCGGCCTTCTTGCCCGAGCACTCGAACACGACGTCGACAGCCCGCGGTGACTGGCGCTCGGGCTCCCACGGGGGGAAGGTCTCGAGCTCGGTCGGGGCCAGCACCTCGGAGGCCCCCAGGTCCCGAGCGAGACGCTGGCGGCTCTCGCCGGGCTCCACCACCACCACGGGACCGATCCCCTTGGCCACGAGGGCAGCGATGGTGAGCGCGCCGATGGGCCCGGCGCCGAACACCATGGCGGTGTCTCCGGGGACGATCCCCGAGCGCGTGATGCCGTGCAGGGCCACCGCCAGGGGCTCGGCCAGGGCGGCGACGCGCGGGGACATGCCTTCGGGCAGCGCCAAGAGCGAGCGGGCGTCGGTCACGACGAAGCCGGCGAAGGCACCGCCCACATCGCCGTCGACGGGTGCCGAACGGTTCTCGCACTGCGACGGGTGGCCCAGGCGACACCGCCGGCACGTGCCGCAGCGCGGTGAGGGGCCGCACACCACGGCGTCCCCCACCTTCCACGTCTTCACGCCGTCGCCGACGGCGGCGACCACCCCGCTGTACTCGTGACCGCCGACCGTGCCGGGCTTGCCCCACCCCTCGATCATGATGTGGAGGTCGGATCCGCAGATGCCGCAGTAGGACACCTCGACGAGCACCTGACCGGCGCCGGGCCGGGGTACGGGCCGCTCCTCCACCCCGATGTCGCCGGGGCTGCGGTAGACGGCGGATCGCATCAGGTCGGGCACCTCGATCACGACGGCCTCCTCCTCGGCATCACACGGTCTCGGGCACGAGCTCGGGCCCCGTCGCAGCGGCCGGTTCGGGCCGGTGGCCCGCCCGGCGGCGGGAGTAGAAGTCCTTGCGCCGCACCATGACGGCGAAGACCGCGCCCACAGCCACGACCACCGTTCCCACCAGGAACAGCTCGTTCATGGCCGACGCGAACGAGACCCGGGCGGCCTGGATGACCGTGCCGTTGCCGTCCGAGGCAATGATGGCGCCGTGGATGCCCGACGCCGCCACGGTGCGGGCCAGGGCGTCGCTGCCGGCCCCCGCCGCACTGTGCAGTCCCGCCGCCAGCCGGTTCTGGAAGACGGCCCCGATGGCGGCCACGCCGGTGGCGACGCCGGCCACGCGGAAGGTGTTGTTGATGCCAGAGGCCATGCCGCTGCGTTGCGGGGGCACCACCCCCAGGGCGATCTTGGCGATGGCCGGGTTGGCCAGACCGACGCCGGCACCGCTCAACAGGAACCCGGGAAGCAGCGCCTCCCAGGTCGACGTGACCGTCAGCCCCCGGAAGAGGTAGAGACCTCCGGCGCACACCGCCAGGCCCACCGTCAGCGCCATGCCGGGGGGGACCCGCTCTGTGAGCGGATGCGACACGAGCGGGACCACGAAGGCCATGAGCGTGAGCGGGAGCAGGCGCAGGCCGCTTTGCAGGGGGGTCAGGCCCAGGTCGTTCTGGAGGTAGAGCGTCAAGTAGGTGAGGAGCGCGAACATGCCGCCGCCGATGCCGAAGGTGGCCACCGACACGCCCGTGAAGGCGGGCTTGCGGAACAGCGACAGGTCGAACATGGGCCGGGGCTGGCGCAACTCGACGACCACGAAGGTGACGAGCAGGACCCCCGAGGCGGCCAGCGTCGACAGGATGCGGACGCTCGTCCATCCGTCGTCGTTCCCGCGCGTGAGGCCCAGGACCAGAAGGAACAGGCTCCCCGACAGCGTGGCCAGCCCCCACCAGTCGAGGCGGGTGGCGTTGGGGTCCCGGACGTTCACCATGCGCAGCGACAGCGCCAACGTCACCACCCCGACGGGGACGTTCACGTAGAAGATCCACTGCCACCCGAAGCCGCTCGTGAGCGCCCCGCCCACGAGGGGCCCGATGGCGACCGCGCCCCCCACCGTCGCCCCCCAGGCGGCGATGGCGGCGGCGCGGGCCTTGCCCTCGAAGTCCTGGGCGATGAGGGCCAGCGACGTGGCGAACATGGCGGCCCCGCCCACGCCCTGCACGGCCCGGGCGACGATGAGGTCGGTCGGACTCTTGGACAGCCCGCAGAACAGTGAGGCGGCGGTGAAGACGAAGAGCCCGAAGA
The DNA here is from genome assembly GCA_049514335.1 of Acidimicrobiales bacterium. GTDB lineage: Bacteria > Actinomycetota > Acidimicrobiia > Acidimicrobiales > UBA8190 > JBEKVE01. The sequence goes on along the minus strand of JBEKVE010000062.1, from coordinate 10,957 downwards.
TGAAGATCCGCTTGCGCCCGAAGCGGTCGGCCAGGGAGCCCTGGGTGAGGATGAGGGCGGCCAGGCTGATGGAATAGGCGGCAATGACCCACTGCAGGTCGTTGAAGGTGGCGTGCAGGGTCCGCTGAATGGTGGGCAGCGCCACCTGGACGATGGTGATGTCCACCAACAGCATGAAGGTCGCCCCGCACACGGCGACCAGGGTCAACCACTTGCTCCCGTCGTCTCCCGCGCCGGGTGGGCTTGTCCCTCGGGACGATCCCCTCGCGGCCAACTGGTCTCCTCCTACCGGCCGGTCCCCCCCGGAGCCGGATCGCACCTCGAACCGAGAGTCTCCATCGCAGCGGTTGCCTGTGTAAAGCACCTGGTGGCCCCCCGGGTGCCCCCGCGCCGCCGGACCCGAGACGCACCCGCTTCACTAGCCTCGGCCCCGTGACCTCGGTGTGGACCTCCCGGCGGGCGCTGAAAGTGCACGTCGTCGCGGCAGTGGTCGTCCCCGGCTGTCTGGCCCTGGGCTGGTGGCAGCTCCAGCGAGCCCTGTCGGGGAACACCCTCAGTTGGGCCTACACCTTCGAGTGGCCCGTGTTCGCCGGCTACGCCGTCTACATGTGGTGGAAGCTCCTCCACGACCCGTCCTCCACGGAGGAGACAGCCGATGAGACAGCGGTCCGGAGCGACACGGTGCGCCCCGGCGAGCCGGGCCGCCTCGGAGGCGGTCCCGGCGACGGAGGCGGCGGGGACGAGGAGGGCGGCGAACGGCGAGCGGCCGGCCTCGGGACCGGGCCCCCAGGGGCCGACGCCGACGAGTTGGCCGCCTACAACGACTATCTGGCCGCGCTCCACGCCAGCGGGCGACGCAAACGATGGTGACCACGCGCCGAGCGTGAAAAAAATCGCTCCCACCCCTTGCGCCGCCACAACGCGACGACATCATTAGGGACATGGAACTTGAGCGCGTGGGCGCACGGCCGCCACGGCCCGGACGGGGGCGGCGATGACCACGCGCACGCCACCCCGACCCGAGGTCGAGGTGCGCACCAGCCCGCGGCGTCGAAAGACCGCCAGCGGCTTCTGGCAGGACGGCCGGGTGGTGGTCGTGCTCCCAGCCCGGCTCCCACGCGCCGAGCGGGTCCAGCTGGTCGAGGGGCTCGTGGAGCGGGTCCTCGCCCAGCGGCCTCACGTCACCGCTTCGGACCGCGATCTCGACCAGCGGGCCGCGGCGCTCGCCGATCTGTACCTCGGGGGGGTCCGTCCCCGGTCGATCCGGTGGGTCGGCAACCAGAACCGGCGCTGGGGCTCGTGCACGTCGCGTTCAGGCGAGATCCGCATCTCCGACCGGCTCCGGATCGTGCCGGGGTGGGTGCTCGATGCCGTCCTCGTCCACGAGCTGGCCCACCTGGTGGAGCCGACCCACTCCCCCCGGTTCCGCCGGCTGGTGGCCCGCTACCCGAGGACGGCCGAGGCCGACACCTTCCTGGCGGGCTACACCCTCGGGCTCGAAACTCCCGTCTGAGCACCCGACGCCGGGGCACCCGGTGGCGGGGGAGGGGGGTCAGGCGCGCCCGTCGAGCACGGCGGCGGCCACGAGCTCCTCGAGGTAGCGCGTGTCCCACCACGACAGCTGCAGCTGCTTGGCGCGGCGGAAGTAGAGCTGGATGTCGAAATCGACGGTGAAGCCGACCCCACCGAAGAGCTGCTGGGCCATGGCCGTCAGATCGCGGAAGGTGCGGCAGGCGAAGAGCTTCGCCATGGGGGCGAGCGTGGTGACCGGACGACCCTCCGAGCGCGCCCACGCCGCCTCGTGCACGAGGGTGGTCCCCCCGTCGACGGCGGTGACGGCGTCGGCCAGGTAGTGCGCCAGCGCCTGGAAGGCACCGAGCGGCTTGTCGAACTGCTCGCGGTCCTTGGCGTACTGGACGGTGATGTCGAGCGCCTGCTGAGCGCCGCCCATGGCCTGGGCGGCGAGGAGGATGGAGCCGTCGTGCATGACGGCGTCCCAGGTGGCCCAGCCCGTCCCCGCTGCCCCGATCCGCTGGTCCGCCCCGACGCGCACGCCGTCCAGGGTCACCTGGTACTGGGTGTCCGACGCCACCGACAGCTGCTGGTGCAGCGACACGCCGGTGGCACCGGCATCCACGAGGAACAGGTCCACGTCGCCCGGTGCGTCCCCGGTGCGGGCCAGGACCACGAAGCCGGTCGCCGACGAGGCGAAGGGGACATGGCGCTTCGTACCGTCCAGGCGGAACCCACCACCGTCGGGGACGGCGCGCACCTGGATGCCGGTCGGCCCACAGCTGTTCTCGGGCTCGAACCAGGCGGGGGCGAGTATGGCTTCGCCGCTCGCCACCGCCGGCAGCCACCGAGCCTGCTGCTCGGCCGAACCGGCGAGGGCCAGCGCGCCACCGCACAGGACGGCGCTTCCGAAATGCGGCGTGGGCGCGAGCGCCCGACCCAGCTCTTCGTAGAGGACCACCCCCTCGATGAGGCTCATGGCCGACCCACCGTGCTCCTCGGGGAGCAGCAACCCGATCAGGTCGAGCTCGCCCAGCTGCTTCCACAGGTCGACGGGGTACCCGACGGGATCGTCCTCGAGCTCCCGCACCACCGACATGGGGCTGTAGGTGCCGCACACCTTGCGCACCGTGTCGCGCAGCATCTCCTGCTCCGCATTGAATTCGAGGTCAAGCACGTCGCGCTCCTCTCAGGGCTTCCACTGCTCGAGCCGGCGGTGCCACGGATTGTCCCCGTGCTCCACGGGGACAGCCACCCGGGCCGAGCACGTGCTCTTGACGTCACCGCCCACCGACAGGGTGAGATCGAGGCTCACCCATCCGCACCCGGTGTCGTCGATCGACACTTCGGACACCACCCCGTCGAGCACCATGGTGTCGCCGGGGAACACCGAGTCGACCATGCGGAAGGTGACCCGCCCCAGCCGCCCGTGGGGGCCGGTCCAGTCCGTGATGTAGCGCTCGAACCACGCTGCCTGGTTGGGTGTGTTGAGGAAGATGTCCCTCGTCCCGTTGCGGTTGACGGCGAAGTCCTTGTCGTGGTGCATGGGGCGCCAGTCGCGCGTGGCCAGGGCGCCGAGCACCACCGTGGTGGCGGTGACGGGCGTCTCGAGCGACGGCATGCGGTCGCCCTCGGCCACGGCACTGAACAACAGCACAGGGGCGGGGGCGCTCACGACCCACCCTCCTCGCCGCCACGGCGGTAGCCGAACCCGGTGTAGCTCTCCACGCCGACGAGCGCCTCGTCCTGGTTGGCGTACTCCACGTCGATCACCCAGAACCGCCCGCTGCCGAGCTTTGTGCGCTTGAGGTCGCTGACCGAGCGCAGGATCTGGCGGGTGCGCAGCACGTCGCCGGGTCGCACCGGCTCGTAGAAGATCATGGTGTTGTCCGTCATGACGGCCTCGGGGAGCCCCAGGCGTTCCTTCAGGTCGAAGTGGACCTGGAGCGGAAGGCGCTGCCCTGTGCGTCCCGGCGCCCAGTGATGGGGGCGGAACCACACCGACAGCATGGTGGGCGGTGCGATGGGCCCGCCGGTGAGCTCGGCGGCGGCGTCCTCGTCCCAGAACAGCGGGTTACCGTTCTCCACGGCGGCGCACATGGTCCAGATGTAGCCCCGCTCGACGGGGAACTCGCCCTGCTCCTCGTATTGCGGCACTCCGACCATGGCACGAATCTCCGCCATGACGGCGTCGTCGGCGCTCACGCGATCACCCCCCGGGCCCGCAGGTCTGCCACCCGGTCGGCGCCGACACCCGCCTCGCCCAGCAGCTCGTCGGTGTCGGTCAGGGTCTCGTCGGGGACGACCACGGGCTCGGCCACGGGCGCCATACCGGCCAGGACGGGGCCGACCTGTCGGAACGCCCCACGAGCGGGGTGCTTGGCCTCGACGACCGCGCCCCGCCACGAGAACTGGGCGTCGTCCCCGAGCTCGTCCACGCGCTGCACGGGGGCCACGCACGTGTCGGCGCCGGCGAGCTCGTCCACCCACTCCCGAAGGGGGCGGGTGGCGAACGCGGCGGCGAGGGCGGCGCGCACCTCGTCCTGGGCCTCGTCGTCGTACTGGCGTGCGGCGAGATGCTCGCAGCCGAGCGCACGGCACAGGTTGGCGAAGAACTTGGCCTCGATGGCGGCCACCGCCAACCAACGGCCGTCGGCTGCCCGGTAGGTGTCGTAACAGGCGTAGCGGCCGGTGAGCACGTCGTGCCCCGGTCCGGGCGAGGCCCCCGTGGCCAGGTGCTCGTCGGCGGCCAACGACATGATCCACAGGACGCCGTCGGCGACCGACACGTCGAGGAGGGTCCCCTCGCCGCTCGTGGCCCGCCCCGCCAAGGCGGCGCACACCGCCAGCGCGGCGTGCATGCCACCCCCGGCCGCATCGGCGATGGTGGCGCCGGGAACCGGGGGACCGCCGTCGGCACGGGGCCCGGTGGTGGCCAGGTACCCGGCCACGGCCAAGTAGTCGAGGTCGTGGCCCGCCCACCCGGCGCGGGGCCCGGTCTGGCCGTAGCCGCTCGTGGAGCAGTAGATGACGCCGTTGTTGACGGCCCGCACCGCCTCGTAGCCGATGCCCAGACGGTCGACCACGCCCGGTCGGAAGCTCTCCACCACCACGTCGGCCCGGGAGGCGAGGGCGAGAAAGGCCGCACGCCCGTCGGGGTCACGCACGTCGAGCAGGACGCGCCGCATGCCCCGGTGTGCGCTGTAGGCGAAGAAGGGGGGCGTCACCTGCGCCGGGCCCCGCCCCGGAACGGGCCCCACCTTGATCACGCTCGCCCCGTAGTCGGCGAGCAGGCGCGTGCAGCGCGCCGCGGGGCCGACGCTCGACAGGTCGAGCACCACCACGCCGGCGAGCGGGCCAGCCGGGGCGGAAGGAGCAGGTGCCATCAGAAGTTCTTGGGCAGCCCGAGGCGGCGGCGGGCGATGATGTTCTTCTGGATCTCCGACGCCCCACCGCCGATGGTGTCGATCACGGTGTAGCGATAGGTCGACTCGGCCCGTCCCTCCATGGGTGCCTCGGGCGTCTTCACCCGGAGCTGCGAGCCGGGCCCGGCGATGTCCATGGACGCGTCGGCCAGGCGCTTGGAGAGCTCGGTGGCGTACAGCTTGTACTCCGACGCGTGCGTGGTGGGTGCGGCGCCACCCTTCTGCGACTCGTTGACGAAGCGCAGGCCGAGCACGCGTGCCACCTCCGCCTGCGTGGCCAGCTCGGCGATGCGCTGACGCACCACGGCATCGTCCTTGAGCGGCGCTCCGTCGCGCTGTGCCCCGGCGACGTACTCGCACAGCAGGTCGAGGCGCTGGCCGATGGGCGAGTAGGTGAACATGGTGAAGCGCTCGAGGTCGAGCGCTTCGGAGATGTACTGGAAGCCCTTGTTGAGCTCACCCACCACGTAGTCGTCGGACACCCAGACGTTGTCGAGGTACACCTCGTTGGTGCGCTCGTCCCCCATCGTCCAGATGGGGTTGATGGTGATGCCCGGGTGGTCGAGAGGGACGAGGAACAGCGTGATGCCGAAGTGCTTGGGGGCGTCGGGGTCGGTGCGGGCGCCGACCCAGTACCACTCGGCGAAGTGGGCGGACGTCGTCCACGTCTTCTGGCCGTTCAACACCCAGCCGTCACCGTCGCGGGTGGCCTTCAGCTGCATCGAGGCGGCGTCGGACCCGGCGTTCGGCTCGGAGTAGCCCACCGCGAACTCGACCTCGTTGCGCAGGATCTTGGGGAGGAACTCGCGCTTCAGGCGGTCGGTGCCGTGGCGGATGATGGTCTTGCCCACGATGCCCACGCCCTTGCCGATCTGGGGACCCCCCCGGCGGGCCAGGGACTCGTTCAAGAGGTACTCGTAGACCCCGTCGCCCTCCTTGCCCCCGAACTCCTTGGGCCACGTGATGCCGAGCCAGCCCTGCCGCCCCATCTCGGCCATGAAGGCGCGTCGCTCGGGTGTGTCGACGATCTGCGCCATGTTCTCCCGGGTGACGTCGAAGACCTCGGGATCGTCGTGCTCGTCGAGGAAGCGCTCGACCTCCTCGACGAAGGCCAGCTGTTCGGGCGAGAACTCGAAGTCCATGTGCGTCGCTCCTGGTGCCCTGTCCGGCCGGTTCCGGATCCCTGTTCTGACTGGCCGTCAGATCGTAGCCCGGCTGGGGCTTTGCACCACAAGGATCGCCGGCTCGTGGTCCGAAGCCTCCAGCTCCGACGCTCTCGGTCCGTAAATCCGGGTAGTACCGCCTCCAGCACTCTTTGTGACGATTGGACCACCTGCGGGGGCCGGAGGCCCCTGGGACCAGTGCCCGTCAGGCTGGATGATGGGTACATGATCCGAGCACGGGCACTGACCTTCCACATCGACGGCGACGAGCTGGCGGAGCTGACGGCGGCCCTCGACGACGTGGCCGAGCAGTACGTCGACCATCCCGACTTCCGGGGCCTTCTCTGCATGGAGCACGACAGCGTGCGCAGCGAGATCGTCGTCATCACGTTGTGGGAAGGCCAGGGCCTCGAGAACACCCAGGCGGTGTCGGAGGCAGGGAGGCGTCGGATCGCCGCCACCACCGATCTGGGCGTGATCAGCAAGTGCTACGACGTGCTGCGGATCGTGCCGGGTCCGGCGGCGCTTCGGGCCTCCCTGCGGCCCTCATCGGTCGTCGGCGCCGCCGGCACCATGGAGACCGACCTCATCGCGGCGATGGCGTCGTAGTCGCTGCACCCCGTCGCTCGGACCCCCGGGGCTTTGCACCCAAAGTCCCCTGGGACAGGAAGGTGTCACGACCACAGTGAGGGGGCGGAGCCTCGGTACCGAGACAGTGGAACTCCGGTACCGGAAACTCCTCCCTTGCCGCCGCCATGGTGCCCTGGGCAGCGACACATACCCCCCGGTGGGACCCTAGGTCCTGGGCTCAGGGTTGTCTGGTCGGGCCCCGTGGCACCAACAGGGGCACAGGCGGATGGGCCCGCTCAGGCAGACCTCATGGTCCCCGGCGCGACAAGCCGAAGAGATATACCGCAGAGGGTCGGGGTCTCGGACTCTCATGGTGTTCACCGCACGCTCGCACGGGGGCAGCCCAGGCGTCAGGGACGAAAGTCCTTTTTGTTCAGGGCGCCGACTCTTGGTGCAACGAACCGTTGTGGTGCAAAGCCGGCCGCCGGCCCCCGGCGCTTCTCTGACTCGCGCCGTCAGGCGCGGGATACCATCGCCCAACGATGCCGTTCCTGGACGAGCGAGCGGGTTTGGCGGGCACGGTGGCGGCCGTCGCCGGGGGTGGCGGTGGCCTCGGACGTGCCAGCGCTCTCGATCTGGCCCGTGCCGGGGTCCACCTGGCACTCGCCGACGTGGACGGCGAGGCCCTGACCCGCACAGCCGACGAGGCGCGCTCGCTCGGGGTCGACGTGGTGGCTGTGACAGCCGACGTCCGTGACGCCGACGCCCTGCGGGAGCTGTTCGACGCGTGCGACGAGCGCTTCGACCGCCTCGACACGCTCGTCAACGTGGTGGGCGGGACGTTCCGGGCCGCCTTCGGCGACGTCAGCGCCAAGGGCCGCGACGCCCTCGTGCGAGCCAATTTCACCTGGATCGTCGACGCCGTGCAGCTCGCCGCGGCCCGCATGTCGGCGAGGGGGCGGGGCGGCAGCATCATCACCATCACGTCCATCGAGGCACACCGGGCCGCTCCGGGCTACGCCATCTACGCCTCGATGAAAGCAGCCGTCACCCATCTCACCCGGACACTGGCGGTCGAGCTCGGGGGGGCCGGCATCCGCATCAACTGCATCGCCCCCGACTTCATCCCCACGGCCGGCATGGCGGCCATCGCCGGGCGGGCGGGCTCGGCCGGGCAGCGGGCCGCCGCGGCCGGGGACGGCACCGATCCCGGGGACTGGCTCACCATCCCGCTGCGCCGCAAGGGTGAGCCGGCCGACGTGGGGAACTGCGTCCTGTTCCTGGCGTCCGCCCTGTCCTCCTACATCACCGGCACCACCCTCCACCCCGATGGCGGGGCCTTGGCCATGTCGGGCTGGATGCAGTGGCCCGACGACGGCTTCACGGCGCGACCTCCGTCGTGGGTGCTCGACCGCCTCGAGCCCCCCACCTCGTGAACCCCCCCCCTGAACCCCGCCCCCCCCCCACGTGGGCGCCACACACGAGGCGGGTGCGCGGTTCCGCTCAGACGGCGACCGCTACGTCCCCACCGAGCTCGCCCGGGGGCCGTGGTCGCCCGGTGCTCTGCACGGCGGGCCGGTGGCGGCGCTGCTCGCCGGCGCGGTGGAGTCGGTCCCGGCCGACGAGCCCGTGCACGTCACCCGGCTCACGGTGGAGCTGCTGCGCCCCGTGGGAATGGTGCCCCTCACGCTGTCGAGCACCGTGGTGCGGCCGGGACGCAAGGTGCAGGTGGTGGAAGCCTCGCTGTCCGACGGCGGGCGCGACGTGGCGTGGGTGCGGGCTCTGCGCATCCGGCTGCAGCACGGCGAGCGCGCCACCGCCCTGACCGAAGCACGTGAGTCCGAGGCCCACGTATCCGGCAACGGCGATGCCGTCGACCCCACGACGGGACGCCGACGCTTCGCTCCACCCGGCCCCGACGAGGGGTACGCCACCCCTTCGCCCATCGGCCCCTATCGCGCCTTTCACAACGCTGGCGCCGAGTTGCGCTACGTGTCCGGTTCCTTCGGCACGCCCGGTCCGGCCACGGTCTGGGTCCGGCTGACCGTGCCCGTTGTGGGTGGCCGCGAGCCCTCCCCGCTCCAGCGGGTGGCGGCGGCGGCCGACTTCGGCAACGGGGTGAGCGCCGTGCTCGACTTCGCCCGCTACAGCTTCATCAACCCCGATCTCACCGTCACCCTGACCCGTCCCGCCGTCGGGCAGTGGGTGTGTCTCGACGCCGTGACCCGGACGGGCATCCCGGGCGTGGCGGTGGCGTCCAGCACTCTCTTCGACCTCGAGGGCCCCATCGGCCAGTCGGTGCAGAGCCTGCTGGTCGAGCCCCGGCTGTAGCCAGAGGGCTCAGTCCTCCGCCGGTTCCCCCGCCGCCTTCTCCCGGGGGCGGCGACCCGCCAACGAAGCCATGAATTTGCGCACGTCGGTGGCGCCGGTGGCCAGGGCCACGAGGTCGGTCGACTGCTGGAGATGCATCCGCATGCCCATCATCTCCCACGCCCGGGTGAGTCCCTGCTTGGTGGCGAGGATGGTGGTGAGGGGCATCTTGGCGATGGTGCGCGCCATCTCCTCCACCGTGTCGTCGAGCTGGTCGCGGGGCACGACCTTGTTCACCATGCCCCACGCCATGGCCTGCTCGGCGGGGATGGTCGGCGCCAGGAAGAGGTACTCCGCCGCCCGCTTGTAGTTCATCATGATCCAGGGCTCGATCTGGGTCTGCGCCCCGGGCAGCCCGAAGCCCTGCGGCAACGGCATCTGGAAGTAGGCGTCGTCCGACGCGATCGTCAGGTCCGTGAGCAGGCCGTAGACGGTGCCGCCCCCCACGCAGTAGCCGTGCACCTGGGCGATGGTGGCCTTGGGGAACTCCCACAGGCGTAGCGGGGGCCACAGGAACAGGCCCTGGTGGTGGCGACGCCAGGTCCGCTCGGGGGTTGGACCGGTCGTGGGGTAGACCTCGGGCATCTCGTCCACGCCCACGATGGCGTGGCCGGCGCAGAATCCCGCGCCGTTGGCCTTCAGGACGAGCACCTTGACCTCGTCGTCGTCATCGGCGCGCACCAGGGCCTCGTCCATGTCCCACACCTGCTGGGCCGTCTGGATGTTGGCCTTCTCGGGCGTGTTGAGCACGATGCGGGCCACCGGCCCGTCCTTCTCGTAGACGATCGTCTCGAACTCCACCCGCTCCACGACACCTCCCGCTGGTCGGTCCACCCCGGCGGTGGCCGAAGCGCGCCAGATGCTACGACGGCCGCGCCTCCGCGGGGGAAAGGCCACGGGAGGACCCGGGGTGGGGGTCGGGACCTCCATCCGGCCCGGTGGGGAGCAGTCAGGTCGTGCCCGGGCCAGGGCAGGGCTCAAGGCGCGAACCGTCACCGCCGATACCTCTGCCCGTGAGTTCGCCCTTGACCGCGCACGGGGATCAGGAGGCCCGCGTCTCCCGGCTCCTCGAGCAGGAAGCGCGCATCGTCGGCATCAAGGGTTTCTCCACCCCGACCCTCGAGGCCGTGGACCGCCGCCGGTCCCAGCTGTGGACCATCGCCTTCGCCGGCCTCGTGTGCCTGGCCGCCGCCGTGGCCCTGCTCACCTCCGGAGCGGGGCACCACCTCGGGTTCGCCAACCGCTTCGGCTTCCGGGTGGGCACCGTCGTCCTCGTCGTGGGCCTGGCCGCCTACGTCATGGAGAAGGAGCGCCACCTGCGCCGCCTGGCGAAGCTCCTCGTCGACGAGCGGGTCCTCGGCGCCGCCCTGTCCAACCGCCTCAAGGAGCTCGCCATGCTCTACGAGGCGGGGAAGGCCATGAACTCGGTGCTGGTGGTGGACGAGGTCCTCCAGCTCATCCTGTCCAGCGCCTTCGAGCTGCTCAGGGCGGCGGGCGGCTCGATCATGCTCATGGACGACGACCACGACCTGTCGGTGGTGTGCCGGGCCGGCAACGCCGGCGGCGCCCCCATCGAGCTCGGCGGCGGCATCGCCGGCCGGGTGGCGCGCGACCACGAGCCGCTCCTGGTGCAGGGCACGGTCTCGGAGAAGGGCCACCAGGAGACCGAGAGCGCGGTGTGCGTGCCGCTGCTGCACCGCGGCCAGGTCCTCGGGGTGATCAACCTGATCGGTGCGCCGGGCCACACCTACACCGAGTACGACCTGCGGGCCGTGTCGCTGTTCGCCGAGCATGCCGCCATCGCCGTCGCCAACGCCCGGCTGTACGAGGCCGAGCGGGCCCTGAGCGCCCAGCTGTCGCACCAGGTGGTGCACGACCCCCTCACCGGCGCGGCCAACCGCGTGCTCATCACCGACC
>JBEKVE010000061.1:0-16675 GCA_049514335.1 Acidimicrobiales bacterium | reverse complement strand
CAGGTCGAGCATGGGGCTCGCCACCCGCAGCTCGGCCACGATGAAAGCGGCCATGGTGACGGCACTGACCGCGAACAGGGTCAGGATGAGCCCGCTCGTCCAGCCGTCGGGATTGCCCCGGATGAGGGCCAGGGCCACGCAGAACAGCGACGCCGAGAAGAGGATCACCCCGAGCCAGTCGACCCTGCGGCCGGTGGGGTCGCGCGACTCCTGCACCTTGACGAGGGTGATGGCCACGGCCACGACACCGATGGGGATGTTCACGAAGAAGATCCACCGCCATCCGACGGCGCTCGTCAGGGCCCCGCCCACGAGCGGGCCAACGGCCACGGCCCCGCCGAGCACCGCCCCGTAGATGCCGAAGGCCGTCCCCCGCTCGCGGCCCTGGAAGGCCGAGGCGATGAGCGCCACGGCGGTGGCGAACATGACCGCCCCGCCCGTGCCCTGCACCGCTCGGGCGATGTTGAGCATGAGCGGAGTGGTCGACAGCCCGCACACGAGCGACGACAGGGTGAAGACCACCAGGCCGATGGCGAACACCCCCCGCCGCCCGAAGATGTCGCCCACCACCCCGGCCGTGAGCAGGAGGACGGCCAGGGTGAGCGAGTAGGCGTCCACCACCCATTGCAGATCGCTGAAGGCGGAGTGAAGCGACCGCTGGATGGCGGGGAGGGCGACGTTCACGACCGTGATGTCGAGCAACAACATGAACGTCGCCGTGCACACGGCGATGAGGGTCCACCACTTGCGGTCGAGTGTCGCCACCGGTGCCTCCGCCCTTCGTGATCGCCGATCGCAGGTCACGCTACCGGCCGGCTGTACGGCGTCGTGCACCTTTCACCTGGGCTTCCTCCCGTGCCGTGCCCGTCTCGGGAAAGCGCCGGCCGGTGCCGGGGCCCGGCTCGTCGACCCGGTCCGGCCCCGGCCACGGTGCCGGAGCGGCCGGGGGCGAGCTGCGTTGGGAGGGTGGGCTGGGGTGCGAGTGAGAAGAGTGGCCTGGAATCCGACGCGTCTCAGTGCCGGGCCGGGCACGATCGTGGCGCCGACGACGCCCGACGCGGGCACCCATCGTCACTATTGACGAGAGAGCGCTGGTATCGGGCCCGGACTCCCATTCCACTGACAGGTCTTATGAGGTCACTGACAGTGCAAACGAAGTAGTGTCTCGCCTACCGCACTCCGAGACGTGTTGACGGGGTCGTGCGCATCATCGTTCAAACCATTGACGAGATGGCAGGTGAATAGTGACTGGCCTTTGGCGGGCGAGACTTGTTCGGCGGATGGGTCCCATCGTCGCTCTGTTTCTGGTGGCGACAACGCTCAGCGCCTGTTTCGGGTGGTACACGCAACTGTCGACCTCGGACGGGTCGTGGCTCAGCTCGGTGACATGCTCGGGCGCGCTGTGCATCGCCGTCGGGACCGGCGCATCGGGCAATGCGATGGTGGAGCGGTCGACCGACGCCGGCTCGAGCTGGACGAACGACACCAACGGGGTGGCCGGCCTCGGCCTCGACAGCGTCTCGTGCGCCGGTGCCCTGCACTGCGTGGCTGTCGGCGGCGAGATCCGCGGTGGCGTCCTGAGCGCCGCCAACACGCTGCTCGTGAGCACCGACTCCGGCCAGGACTGGAGCGCGTCGAGCATCCCGTCGCTCAACGCCTATCTCAACTCGGTGTCGTGCGCCGACACGGAGGACTGCTGGGCCACCACGGCCATGGGGACGGGGGGGTCGAGCACCATCCTGGCCACCAACGACGGGGGTGCGGGCTGGGCCAACCTCCACTGGAACCCACCGCCGCTCCCCGAGGACGCCACCGCCCTGGTCGCCTCTCAGTTGGACGCCATCGACTGCCCGACGACGGACGACTGCCTGGCCGTCGGACAGGCGACCTACGCCACCACCCTTTCGCCTCCCATCGAGACACAGGGTGTCGTGTCCACGACCGACAACGGCGGCTCGACGTGGACCTCGCAGCTGATCGGGGGGACTGACATCTCGAGCATCACCTGCCCGATCTCCTCGGAGTGCATGGCGGTGGTCCAGAACGCCGGCTCCAAGGCCACCCAGAGCGTCATCGGGCTGTCGAGCCCCGACGGCGGCGCAACGTGGTCGGTGTCCCCCCTGGCGGCGGGCACCCAGATCGCCGAAGGCCACGCGCCGGACATCAACGCCATTGCGTGCTTCGACACGCTGCACTGCATGGCGGTGGGCAAGGTGTTCGACAGCGACGAGTACGAGACCCCCGTCACGGCCAGCACCGACGGCGGGACGGCGTGGTCGAACCAGACCGTCAACCCCGATGACGCCGATCTGCAGTCCGTGGCCTGTACCACGCTGTCGAACTGCTGGGCGGTGGGATCCACCACCCAGGGATCGGTGATCGTACGGACCATCAACGCCGGAGTGGCCACGCCCAACGTCACCGGCGTGAGCCCCGGACACGGGCCCACGGGGGGCGGCACGGTGGTCACCATCACCGGCTCCGGGTTCAACAACGTCACGCAGAGCGTGTCGTTCGGCGCTGCCACCACCACCGACTTCACCGTCGACTCGGACACCCAGATCACCGCCGTGCTGCCCCCGGCCGCCGAGATCGTGCAGGAGACGGCGGCCGTGGTGGACGTCAGGGTGACCACGGCCCTCGGCACCAGCCCCCTCAATCCCGCCGACCAGTTCACCTACACCGGATAGCCGTCCGGGGCGCGACGGCGCGCCGGCAACTAGCCTGACCCCGTGGCCCGTGAGCCGGGGGCGCCCGGCACCCATGGTGTCGGGGCAGACACGGCGATCACCTGGATCATGGTGGTCATCGAGTACGCCATCGTGCTCAGTCTGCTGATCGTGGCGGGCATCGTCCTGGTGCGGACGGTGGTCAACTTCCTCGACCAGTGGAGCGGCTACCCCGGGTCCGTGGTCAGTGCCGTCGACGGGATCCTCGTCGTCATCATCCTGCTCGACATCGTCCACACCGTCTTCCGCCATCTGCGCTCGTGGACGCTGGCGGTGCGGCCCTTCCTCGTCATCGGGATCCTGGCCGGCGTGCGGGACATCCTGAGCGCCTCGGCCCACCTCACCCTCAGCCGCCACCTGGCGATCTCGGACTTCCACGACACGCTCATCGAGCTCGCCGTGGGCGTCGGTGTGGTCGTGTTCCTCCTCTTCGGGCTCCTCGTCCTGCGCGTGAGCGGCCACAGCGACGAGGCCACGTAGCGCTCAGCCGGCGTCGAACCCCGCCACGAAGCGGCCGCCCTTCATGACACCGACGAGGCGCGCCGGATCGGACAGGACGCCGATGTCGAGCGACGGGTCGCCGTCCACCACCACCAGGTCGGCGAGCTTGCCGGGAGTGACGGTGCCGAGGTCGTGCCCGCGGCCCATGAGATCGGCCCCGTGACGTGTGGCCCAGCGCAGCACATCGAGGGCGGGGATGCCCACCACGTCCACGTAGAAGGCGAGCTCCTCGCCGTAGATGCCGTGCGGGAACCCGACGGCCCCGTAGTCGTCCCCCACCACGAGACGCATGCCGGCCGCGTTCGCCTCGGGCAGCCAGGCGTAGGCGGCCTGGAGGTCGGCTTCGAGGGAATCGGTGAAACCCAGCCTCGTGCCCGACAGCGATCGCCACAGCCGGTAGGGGAAGAACAGCGAAGGCACCACCGGCGTCCCCGACTCCACGATGCGGGCCATGCACTCGTCGTCCATGCCGTCGCCGTGGTCGATGACGTCGATGCCGCAGTCGAGCGCCATGGCGATGGCGTCACGGTTGGCGATATGCCCCCGCACCATCGCACCCCGGTCATGAGCGGCTTCGACACCGGCGGCCATCTCGGCGTGGGTCATCTCGGTCCGCTCCGCCGGCCCCACCGTGCCGTGGCCTCCCGTCACGAACATCTTGATCATGCGCGCCCCGTCGCGGATCTCCTCGCGAACCGCCCGACGGAACTCCTCGGGGCCGTCGCAGATCCGCAGGGCACCGCGGGCGCCGACCTCCCAGTACCAGGGGGCGCTGTCGTTCACATGCCCGGTGGTACTCACGTCGCGGCTGCCGGGGACGAAACGGGGGCCGTTCACCGCCCCCTCGGCGATGGCCCGGCGCATGGCGGGGTCGATGGCGAAGGGTGCGCCCGCGCTCACCGCCGAGGTGAAGCCGGCCCGCAGCACCGCTTCGAGGTTCCGCACCGCCCGCACCGCCTGCAGGGCGGGGGGCTCCTCCAGGCCGAAGGGGGCGGGGCGGGTCCCGAGCTCGTGGTAGGTGGCGTGGAAGTGGCAGCTCACCATGCCCGGCATGAGCGTGCGGCCGGCGAGGTCGATGACGTCCTCCTCGGAGCTGCGCTCGCCGCCGCCATCGCCGGTCACAGGACCGCCGGCGTCGGCTCGAGCCGGCGTTGCGCCTGCGCCGCGCTCGCCCACCGACACGATGCGGTCGCCCTCGACCACGACGGTGGTGCCGGGGCGCGCCGGGTGGTCCCCGTCGAGGAGATTGGCGCCGACGAAGACCGTTCTCGCCATCGGGCGAGGTTACGTGGCCGCGGTGGGCGCCGCTCCCACCTTGCGGGCACGAGCCAGGGCCAGCTGGGCCTTGACCGGATAGGACGGGTCCTCGGGTGCGCAGCGTGCCGCCGCGGCATACGCCTCTGCCGCCTGGGCGTAGTCCCCCAGTCGGAACAGGCATAGCCCCCTGGCGGCCCACGGCAGCTCGCCCACGATGGGGGCGTCGTAGGCGGGGGGATCGTCGTCGTCGGTGGCCCAGTCGAAGCGCAGGATCTGGTCGAGCGACTCCAGCGCCGCCGCGTACCGCTCCTCGTCGATGAGGCGACGGGCCCACATGAGCAGGAGCAGGCAATTGCGCGGGAATGCCGCCAGCGCCTCGGCCAGAAGGGCGTCGGTGTCGGCGCCCCGCGCTGAGCGCAGCCGGATCAGGTCGCCGTAGGACAGGCACGCCAAGCGGTCCAGACGGCCGGGCGGGGACGTCGCCCGAGCCGTGTCGATGGCACGGGCGAAGGCCTCCTCGGCCTCGTCGGTCTCCCCCAGGGCGTCGAGCACCCGTCCGAGGTGGTTCCAGGCGAACAGGTTGCCGGGCTCGATCTCCAGCTGACGGCGCAGGAGGGGGAGGTTGCGCCGGTGCTTCCTCGTCTGGTCCCCCTCGTAGCCCAGGTGCTGCAGCATGAGATCGGCGTTGCCGATGGCGCGTCCGTCCACCTCGGCCACCCGCTCGATGGCGGGCACCACCTTCTCGTGGATGACGCCTTCGAAGCGGATCCGGGGGTCGTTGCGCCACAGGCGGAACTCCCGGTACGGCGTGGTGTGGAGCCGGGGACGAAGCAGCAGGCGGAAGGCGACCTCCTCGGCCCCCTCGAGCAGGGTCTCCACCGCGGCGCGATCACCCTCCACCAGGCGCTCGTCGGCGTCTATGTACAGGATCCACGCACCGCGGGCCTGGTCGAGCGAGACGTTGCGCGCCGCCGCGAAGTCGTCACCCCAGGGATGGTGCAGGACCTCGGCCCCGAAGCGCCGGGCGATCTCCACGGTGTCGTCGACGGAGCCGGTGTCGACCACCACGACCTCGTCGACGACGCCCGACAACGACTCGAGGCAGCCGCCCAGGAAGGCCGCTTCGTCCCGGGTGATCAGGACGGCGGAGAGGAGCGGTGTTTCGGGCGCCGTGGCGCTAGAAGTGTCGGCCGTACTTGGTGATCTTGGTCTGGTTCTGCCCGTACTGGTTGGGCGGTGCGCACGGCACCTTCTGCGTCTGGTTCTGCCCGTACTGGCCCGGGTACGGGTTCAGAGTCTGCGTCTGGTTCTGCCCGTACTGGCCCGGGTACGGGTTCAGCGTCTGCGTCTGGTTCTGCCCGTACTGGTTGGGCGGGCACTTGCCGTGCTCGTCGCGGGTCCCGGCGAAGGCGGGGCCGTCCAGGACGAACGAGCTGATCACGGGGGCGGCGAAGGCGAAGGCGGCCATACGCTTCAGGAATGCCCGGCGTCCCTGGGTGGGGTCCGGCGCTACGACGTCCTCGTCCATCGGGGACCTCCTGGTCCGTAGGGCGGGTGCCCGCTTCCCGCGTCGGCGCAGCTTAAACTCGCTTCGCGCCCAGTGCAACGACTGATGACTCTCTGTGACGAGGCTGTGATGGCCGGGCCCGGCACCGGGTGACGGGGTCCCTGCTTCTCCTCGCCCCCATCGAGCCGTGCGGCTCGGGGAACGGCCTGGCCATGCGGGCCGCGGCCATCACCGGGGCCGCCGCTGACGCCGGCTGGGACGTTCGGGTGGCCGTGGTGCCCGTCGCCGGCCACCTGCCGACCTGCCCACGTCCCGTGGCGGTGCCGGTGACCGACGTGGTGCCGTCGGGGCGCACCGTGTTGGCCCGGCGCTTCGCCGCCCTGGTGGCCGACCCTCGGTGGCGCACCCTCCTGGCCGCCGCCGATCCCCTGCCCGGCCCGGCCCGGGCCGCACCGGTGGCGCTGGCGGACGACGTGGTGGGCGCCGCCGGCGTCGGTCCGGGCACGCCCGTGGTGGTCCTGCGCTCCTATCTGGCCCCCCTGGCCCTGGCCGTGGCCCAGCTCCTTCACGCCCCGTGGAGCGCGCTCGACCTGGACGACGACGACGAGGCCATGGCCGCCGCCGGCGGCGATGACGCCACCGCCGCCGCCTACGGGCGGTTGGTGGCGACGATGGCGCCCCACTTCGACGCCGTGAGCCTCGCCTCGCCCCTCGACGCGGCGGTTCTGGGCCGGCGCCACGGGCTCGACACCCACGTCGTGCCGAACGCGGTGCGGATCCCCGACGTCGTCACCCGCCACCCCGAGCCCGGAGGCGTGCTCTTCGTGGCCAACCTCGGCTACGAGCCCAACGTCCACGCCGCACGCCTCCTGGTGGAGCAGGTCCTGCCCGCCCTCGAGGCGGCGACGGGGGACCGGGTGCGGGTCACCCTGGTCGGTGCGTTCGACCCCCACGGCCCCGTGGCGGCGTTGGCTGCGCAACGCGCCGTCACCCTCACCGGGTTCGTGGACGACCTCGACGACCACTACGCCCGCGCCGCCGTGGTGGTGGCGCCGCTGGCGACCGGCAGTGGCACGCGCATCAAGCTCCTGGAGGCCTTCGCCCACGGGGTGCCCGTCGTCACCACCCCGGTGGGGATGGCCGGGCTGGCCGTGCGTCCGGGCGAGCACGTCCTGGTGGGTGAGACGCCACAGGACCTGGCCGAGGCCGCCGCCGAGGTCCTCGGGTCGCCGGCCCGGGCCGAGGATCTGGCGGCGGCGGCACTGACCTTCGTGCGCCGTCACCACGCCGAGCCGGTGGTGGCCGAACGCGTCCGGGCCTTTCTGTCCGCCGCCCGGTCCGCCGCCTCGGCCCGTGGCGACGTCAGGAGATGAGCGACTCCCGGGCCAGGTCCGCCAGGCATGCCGACACCTCGGCCAGCGGCACGCCGGAAAGCTCGAACGTCTCGGCCACCATCCGGGCGATGTCGTCGGGGGAGCGCGTGCCGTCGCACAGCTCGAACACCACCGCTGCGGTCGGGTTCAGATGGTGGACCCGGTCCGTCGACTCCTGGTAGATCACGAGGCCGTCGTCGGCCTCGTTCACATCCAATCCCGCGGCGGTCCTGGGCAACTGCGGCGTCATAGGTGCGGGCGACCATAGATGCCCTGCGGTCCCGCGGTCGAAGTCCCGGAATGGCGCGGCCGGGCCGGGGTGTCGAGGGCGGTGAGCAGCTGCCCGGTCACCGTCACGCTGTCGAAGGTGGCGAGGACGTGGGCCCGTGACCGTCGGCCCCAGGAGCGGGCTTCGTGGCGGTGGTCGTAGACGTGGCGGAGCAGGCCGGCGGCGTGCGCCACGCGCGCCCGGGCCCAGCGCTCTCCCTCGTCGGGCTGCCACACCATGTCGGGCGGGTCGAGGGTGGTGGGGACGAGGTCGTAGTCGACGAGGTAGGGGTAGCCGTCGGGCAGGAACTCCCGGGTCGCCCCCCAACCGGTGACGATCACGGGGTTGCCCGCCGCCGCCGCCTCGAAGGCGCCGAGACCCCACCCCTCGCCGCGGCTGAGAGACAGGAAGCAGTCGCCCCGGCGGTGCAGATCGTCGATCTCCGCCGCCGACAAGGTGCGCGTGCTCAGCACGATGTCGGGCACGTCGGTGCGGCCGGCGAGGGCGCGGGCGAGCGAGAACCAGCTGGCGCCCTCGCCGTTGCGGCGCGTCCCGCCGCCGGTGGGCGGGCGGGCCGTGGCCACCTGGTCCTCGGGCGTGGTGTGGATGACGAGCACGACGTCGTCGGCGGCACCGAACGCCGCCGTGAACGCCTCCACGGCGTCGAGGATCGCCTTGCGCGACGTCCAGGTGGCCACCATGTACACCACGAAGCGCCGATCGTCGGGCTCCACGACCCTGCGATGCCCGGCCGAGGGGAGCGGGTCGGCGGGGAGCGGTCGGGCGGGGAGGGGGCGGGCGATGTGGGGCACGACTGCGATGGGCACGGTGAGACCGGATGCGGCGAAGACCGCCTCGTTGAAGCGGCTGGGCACGAGCACCTGGTCGAAGTGGCCCAGCATGGCGGGCCAGGCCCTGGGCAGGCGGTCGGACTCCCACGTGGTGAAGGCCACCAGCCGCTTGCCACGCGCCTCCTCGGCCAGCCGGTCGTGCCAGAACACCGGTGCCTGCACCACCACGGTGTCGTGCGCGATCGGCCGGTTGGCGATGTCGGCGTGCGCCGACGTGTCGTCGACGGCGTCGACCGGCCCGAGCGGGGCGCGCCACACGGTGGACGGCCATCCGAGCGGCGTCCAGCACACCGGCACCCCGGCCGCCCGCAGCCCGTGTAGATACGCATCGGCGGCGATGCCGTAGCCCGAGGGGGGGCCGAACGACAGCCACCGGATCCCCTCGGTCATGCGCGGCCCGTCCCGGCCACGGCGGCCCGGAAGGTGGCGGCCACGGCCTCGGGCCGGTAGCGCCACCGCAGCTCCTCCGCTCGCGCCGCGGCTTGCACGGCGGCGTCGGTGCGGTGGTCGAACACATGGCGGAGGAGCTCGGCGCCGTGGTCGATGTCGGGCTCGGCCCAGTGCTGGTCGGGGGCGTAACTCGGGTAGCCGGCCGGGTCGTCCACCTCCACCACGTCGAAACGAACGAGGAGGGGGGATCCGGCCAGGAAGTCGACGTGGCCGCCGTAGCCGGTCGTCACCACCGGGTTCCCGCACGCCGCGGCGTCGAAGGCACCGAGACCCCATCCCTCGCTGCGGCACAGAGACACGAAGCAGTCGCCCCGGTCGTGCAGCGCCCGCAGGTCGTCGTCGCTCAGCTGGCGCGTCACCAGCTGCACCGGAGCGGGGGCGGCGTGGCGGGCGAGGAGACGTGTGAGCGCCCATGCGCTCGTGCCCGGCTCGACGGGGTGGCGCCCCGCCGGCGGTGGGCCGCGCCGGTCGTGGTGCGACGTCTTCACCACGAGCAGGACGGGGTCCTGCGCCGTGAAGGCCCGGAGGTAGGCCTCGATGGTGTGGAACACCGCCTTGCGCTCGTTCCACTCGGCCACGGTGTAGAACACGCACACCTCGGGCCCGATGTCGTCCCACAGCGTCGACCGGTGGGAGAAGACCGTCGGCGCCACGTGGGGGACGACCGCCACCGGTGTCGCGGTGGGCGAGGCGGCGACGGCCGCGGCGCTGAATTGCGAGGGCACCACCACCAGGTCGGCGAGGTCGAGGCACGGCGTCCAGTGCGCCGGGATGCGGTCGGTCTCCCAGGCCGTGTGGGCGACCAGGACGGCACCGGGTCGGAGCCGCCGCACGAGCGGCAGGTACTCGGGAACGAGGTGGGCCACGACGACCTCGTGGGCGGGGCCGTCCCGGCGCCCCGCGCTGGCAGGGTCGGAGACGTCCACGGTCGCCAGCACGTCGAGGGCGGCGACGGGTTCGTAGCCGAGGCCCCACCCCCCACCGGGCACGAAGGGGGTCCAATCCACCACCACCCCCGAGTCCTCGAGTGCGGATCGGCACCGATCGGCCGCAACCCCGTAGCCGCTGGTCTCGTCGAACGACAGGTAGAGCCACGTGGCGTCGCGCTGTGGCGACGCCGTCCCGCCCCCACCGTCACCGGAGACGGGGGCCGCTTCGGGCAGATAGGGCCGGGCCAGGTCGGCGAAGGTCGTGCGGGCGCGCCGGATGGCACAGGGTGTGCACCAACCGGCGTGGGCGGGGCTGAAGTCGCGGCGGGTGCGCTCCCACCACAGATGGGCCCACAGGTGGATGCTGCAGGCGCCGGCGGGAACGGGGTGGCGCTCCTCGAACAGCCGGGCCAGGCCACCGGCGTCCGATGGGAAGGAGAAGAAGGTGGCGGGCGGCTCGACGTGCACCTCCTCCGGCATCTCCTCGGCGAGGGCCTGGGACAGAAAGCCGCTGTGGTTGCTCCACGACCCGTCGAGGGCGCCGGCCATCCGGGCCCGCCACGCCCGGGCGAAGGCCGAGCCCGGCTCGGCCATGAGCAGCGCGTTGCACAGCGACCGCCGCGACCGCCCGGTCCGCTCGTCGCGCACCGGCGGTTCGGCGCCGATGACAAAGGGGCGGTCGAAGAGGTCGGGGCGCAGGGCCTGGACGAACACGGTGTCGATGTCGGCGTAGACACCGCCCTCTTCGATGAGGGCGTCGAGCCGGACGAAGTCGGCGTGGTGCGCGTAGCGGTACGCGGCGGGGACGGTCCCGAGCGAGTAGTCGGCCGCCGACACCTCCGGCACGAGATCGACCTCGCGCAGCTCCACGTGGGGCGCCACGCGCTCCCACCACGGTCCCCACGGCAGGTGCTTGTGGTGGAAGACCACGGCGTCGGGCTCGAGCACCCGCAGGCACGACGCCACCGACAGGTAGTGCACGAAGTGGAACGGCTCGCGCTGCTCCTCGAGGCCGAAGACGAAGTGGACGACCTTGGGGATCACCGGCCCGTCCCGTCAGGACGGGAGTTCGGGGCTGTGTCGCGGTGCGCTGTCCTTCAGCTCCACGATGACCTCGACATACGGCGTGTCCCCCACGTTGTGGGCCGTCTCCACGCCTCCCCGGGCAACGAACACCACCGCCCCCGGTATCACCGCCGCGTCCATGGGCTCGGTGAACGGGCCCTCGGTGTCGGGCTCGGGGATCACCGCGATGCGTGAGCCGGCCACCTGGACGAGCAGGTGGTCGAGATCGTGGCGGTGCACGGCGCTCGTCTCGCCGGGGGCGAGCTTGAGCGTCCACACCCGCACCCGGTCGTCCTCGTGCACGACCCGCGTGCCGATGGCGCCCAGCACCCGCTCGCCGCCTTCGCTCATCGGCCCAGCCCCCGCAGGCAGAAGGCGACGAGTGCGCCCGTCTCCTGCGCACCGGGCCGGGAGCCGCCGTCCAAGTGCGCCTGCAAGGTGGCGAACGTCACCCGGTAGACGAGGACGGCACCGCCACGGGCGTCGTCGGGTCGCCCCTGCAGGGTGCTGATGGGATCCTCGAGCAACCGCACGAGCGTGTCCACCGAGGCCTGCTGCTCGTCTGGGAACAGCTCCGACAGCCGCCGCTCGCTCGCCAACCACGGTCGGGTGCGTCCCGCCGCGGGCTCGGCCGCCTGGGCCAGCACGCCTTCGATCCACGCCTGCACCTGCTCGTCGGGGCGCGCCGCCCGCTGCATGCGGCGCACGAGCGTCGCCACCAGCCGTCGGCGTCCCTCGTCCAACAGCGCCAGCATCAGCTCGTCCTTGGAGCGGAAGTACCGGTAGAAGGCCTGCGTCGACAGTCCGGTCTCGGCCAGGATGTCGCGCATGGGGGGATCGAGCGTGCCGGTGCGGCGGATGAGGTCGAAGGTCGACTCCACGATGCGCGCCATGTCGTGCTCGTAGTCGCTGCGGCGCTTGGCCATCTGGCGCTCCACGGCGCGCGAGGCGAGGTGCTCGGTCACAGAGGGCCCCGGGGAGGCGCTCGGCACTCGGTTGGGGCTGGGCATCGCACCCTCGTCCTGGGCTCGTGAGTACAGCGTTCTGCCAATCTAAGATCGCTGCTCTCGAAGCACAAGGGGAGCACACGGGGGATCGGGGGCAGCTCACCATGGCAGCGCAGCTCCTCGTGGGGGACGTGTTCCGCGCTGCGGCGCGCGCCACACCACAGCGGCTGGCGGCGGCGCTCGGCGACGAGGCCATCACCTTCGGCCAGCTCGACGCGGCCGCCGACCGCATACGCCGGGCGCTTCGGGCGCGTGGTGTCGGGCACCACGACCGGGTGGCCGGGTGGTCGGGCACCACGCTCGGCATCGTGCCCGTGTTCGCCGCACTGGCCCGGTCGGGGGTGGCCTTCGCCCCCATGAGCCCCCTGTGGAACGAGGAGGAGGCCGAGGCGGTGCTTCGACGACTGCGACCCGCCCTCCTCGTCGTGGACGAGCCCCGCGCCGCCGCCGCGTCATCCCTCGGGCGCCGACTGGGCTGGCCTGTCGCCTCCCTCGGGGAGCTCGGCACCGATGACGACGCGGCCGGGTCCCACGGCGGTGCCGACGCCGGTGCCGAGGAGACCGAGGTGTCGGA
Organism: Acidimicrobiales bacterium; assembly: GCA_049514335.1. Classification (GTDB taxonomy): domain Bacteria; phylum Actinomycetota; class Acidimicrobiia; order Acidimicrobiales; family UBA8190; genus JBEKVE01. The sequence continues at coordinate 4,164 of JBEKVE010000061.1, read as the reverse complement.
GACCGATACCCACGTCGTGTTCTTCACGAGCGGCTCCTCCGGTACCCCCAAGGGGGCGATGGTGTCGCACCGGGCCAGCGTCCTGCGCACCCTCCCCGGCGCCCTGCTCGAGCCGCGCGGCGCCATGGTGTGCTCCTATCCCCTCTTTCACATGGGGGCGTGGACGATCGCACTGCAGCAGTGGCAGGCGCGTGACGCGGTGGTGTTCGTCACCGTCGCCGATGCGGCCGAGATCATCGGGGCCGTCGAACGCCACCGCGCCACCCGGCTCAACTGCGTGCCGGCGGTGTGGACCCGCATCCTGCGCGCCCTGGCGGAACAGGACGCGCCGAGCCACGCCCTTTCGACCCTGCGCTTCGCCGACACCGGGACCTCGGCCACACCGCCCGCCTTCCTCGACGCGCTGCGCAGCGCGCTCCCCCGGGCCCAGGTGCGCGTCTTCTACGGGTCCACCGAGGCGGGGTGCGTCACGGTGCTCGAACACGCCGACCTCGATCGCAAGCAGGGGAGCTGTGGCGTACCCGGCCCGCTGGCCGAAGTGCGGGTGGACGGGGGCGGACGGCTGCTCGTGCGCGGGCCGCTTCTGTTCGACGGCTACTTCGACGATCCCCGGTCGACGGCCGAGGCGCTGGCCGATGGCTGGTACGACACCGGTGATCTGGCCGACGTCGACGACGAGGGGTACGTCTCGATCATCGGGCGGGCCCGTGAGGTGATCCGCACCGGCGGGGAGGCGGTCACCCCGGGCGAGATCGAGGCCGTGCTCCGGGACCACCCCGCCCTGGTCGAGGTGGCGGTGGTGGGCCTGCCCGACGTGGAGTGGGGCGAGGTCGTGTGCGCCGTGGTGGTCGTGGCCCCCGGGGCCGAGCCGCCCGACGTGGAGGCCCTGCGCGTCCTGTGCGCCGGTCGCCGCCTCGCCTCCTACAAGCACCCCCGCCGGGTGGCGGTGGTGGATCGCATCCCCCGCACCGCCGCCACCGGCCAGGTCCAGCGCCGGCTGCTCGTGGAGCAGCTGTCCTGATGCGACCCCGGCGGTCGGCCCCGGTGGGGACAGCGCACGGTTGCAGAACAATGTTCTCATTTCATAAGATCATCGATCTGAGACAGGAGGTGGCGTGGAGCGCGCGGTACTGCTGACCGGCATCGGTGGCCAGGGGGTCCAGCTCGCCGCCCAGGTCCTCGCCCTGGCCGCCCTGGACGAGGGGCGGGACGTGCAGCTCTTCGGCAGCTACGGCGGCATGATGCGGGGGGGCAACACCGACGCCACCGTGGTGCTGTCCGATGACCGGGTGACGTCCCCGCCCACCGTGGGCGCCGCCTGGGCGGCGCTGGTGCTGCACCACGAGTACGCCGCCACAACGTTGTCCCGGATACGTCCCGGCGGGGTCGTGGTGCGCAACACGAGCGTGTGGGAAGGGGCCTTCGACGCCACCGGTCGCACCGTGGTGGACGTGGCTGCCACGGAGCTGGCCCAGCAGGCCGGCAACGCCATCGCCGCCGCCATGGTGATGCTGGGCGCGCTGAGCAGCGCCACCGGCATGGCGTCGCTCGCCGCCCTGCAGGCCGCAGCCCGTCAGGCGGTGCCCGCCTACCGCACCCAGCACGTCGAGCTCAATGCGCGGGCCCTCGACGTGGGAGCGGGCGCGGTGGCGTCGGTGATGGCCGACGCCTGGCCCGAGCGGGCGGCGGCGAGGAGCGGGCCGTGAGCACGGGCCCCACGACGGACGGGGCGACCACGGTGATCACCCGGGGAACCGTCGTCATCGACGTCGAGGCGTGCAAGGGGTGCGACCTGTGCATCGACGCCTGTCCCCCCGGCGTGCTCACCATGACCACCACCGAGGTCAACGGGCGCGGCTACCGCTATCCGCAGTTGACGGCGGGGTGCACGGCATGCAAGGCCTGCTCGCAGATCTGCCCCGACTTCGTGTTCCAGGTGTACAAGTTCGACGAGCCCGTCGCCCTCGCCGTCCACGCCCCGCACCGAGAGGGGCGGCCATGACAGCGGCGCCCCTTCCGACCGCGGACGCGCCGCGCCGCTTCCTCATGGGGAGCGCGGCCATCGCCGAGGCCATGCTGAGCGCGGGATGCCGGTTCTTCGCCGGCTACCCCATGACGCCGTTCACCGAGGTGCTCGAGCACATGGCCCGGCGGCTTCCCGAGGTCGGGGGGGTGTGCATGAACGCCGACAGCGAGCTCGAGGCCATCGGCATGGCATGGGGGGCGGCCGCCACCGGCACCCCCGCCGCCACCGGCTCCACCGGCCAGGGCCTGTCGCTCATGCAGGAGTCGCTGGCCGAGATCACCCTGGCCCGCCTTCCGCTCGTGGTCCTCAACATGGCGCGGGCCCAGGGCGACTATTGGCAGGCGACGCGGGGCGGCGGCCACGGCGACTACCGCCACATCGTGCTCGCCCCCGGCGACGTGGCCGAAGCGGTTGCGCTCGTGCCCCTGGCCTTCGAACTGGCGGCAGAATGGCGCAACCCCGTGCTCGTGTTCGGCGACTACTACCTGGCCCACACGGCCCGCTCTGTGTCGATCCCCGCGTCCCCCACCGGCACGCCGCCCCGACCGCCGTGGGCGCTCACCGGTGACAGCGGTGGATCGGGGCACGCCAAGCTGGTGTCGTTCCTGGGATCGGCCAAGCAGCGCGACGACGTCGGCTACGACCTCGCCGCCCACTACGGCGCGTGCGCGGCGCACACCGCCGAGATGCTGGCCGGCGTGACGCCGCTGGCGGAGAGCGGCTTCACCGACGACGCCGAGGTGGTGGTGGTGGCCTTCGGCACGGCCGGGGGCTACGTGCGCGCCGCCGTGCAGGCCCTGCGGGCCGAGGGCGTGGCGGTGGGGTGGGTGCGGCCCGTGACGCTCGTGCCCTTCCCCGCCGAGGCGGTGGCCCGCGCCGCGCAAGGTTCTGCGGCCGTGGCCGTGTACGAGAACAACACCGGCCAGATGGTCGACGACGTGCGCCTGTCGGTGCTCGGGGCGGTGCCGGTGGAGTTCATCGGGGGGCTGAGCCTCGACTCCTCGGGATTCGGCATCGCGCCCGACCTGGATGTGGCCGTGCTCGCCGGCCGCATCCGCGACGTGGTGGAGCGCCACCGGTGACCGGCGACGACGGGACCGGGTTCATCCCCACCGACGCACCCCCCACGCGGCCCGCCCGCCTGGTCGACGACTTCACCCCCGCCCTGGTCGACGTGGGTGAGCACCACCTGTGCCCGGGGTGCGGTGAGCCCATCGCCGTGCGGGCCCTGGTGGAGGCGATCGCCGAGCTCGAGCTCGAACGCCGCACCATCGCCGTGTTCGGCATCGGCTGCTACACCGCCTTCTCCAACAACCTCGACGTGGAGGTCCTCCAGGCACTGCACGGGCGGGCCCCGTCGGTGGCCACCGGCGTGAAGCGCTCGCTCCCCGATGCCGTGGCCGTCACGGTGCAGGGCGACGGCGACATGGTGAGCGAGGGCCTCCAGGAGGTGCTGCACGCCGCCGCCCGGGGCGAGAACATCACCTGCGTCATGCTCAACAACGGCGTCTTCGGCGAGACGGGGGGGCACATGACAGCCACCACCGTGCTCGGGCAGCGCACCAAGACCAGCCTCGAGGGCCGCGACGCGGTGGCGCACGGCCGTCCCATCCTCCTCGCCGACCTGGTGGCCCGGCTCGACGGCGCCGCCTACGTGGCCCGGTGCGCGGTGAGCTCGGCGGGCAACGTGGCCCGCACCAAGCGGATCCTGCGCCGCGCCCTGGAGACGCAGGTGGCGGGGGCCGGCTTCTCGCTGGTGGAGATCCTCACCATGTGCCCCACGGGGTGGTTCATCGAGACCCAGGAGGCGCCGGCCTACCTCGACGGCAACCTGGCCGCCGTGCACACCGGGGGTGTCCTGAAGGACGTGCGCGCCGGGCAGGAGGCACCGGCGTGAGCGTGTCGCCACCCGTGCTCGTCCACGGCGGCGCCTACGGCGACCTGCTGGCCGGGGCGCTCAAGACGGCCGCGCCCCACGAGGACTTCGTGTCCTGCGCCACGGACGGGGCCGTGCCGGGCGAGGCCACGGTGCTCGTCACCATGCTCGACGACGACGACGCCGTGCGCCGTCTGCTCACGCCGTCGGTGACGTGGGTCCACGTCCTCGCCGCGGGCGTCGACCGCTTCCCCTTCGACGC
>JBEKVE010000060.1:0-16824 GCA_049514335.1 Acidimicrobiales bacterium | reverse complement strand
CCACCGCCAGGCGCGCCACCTGCGCGGCGGGAACCCACATGAATTGGGGCAGCGAGTTCTCCGACTCCTCCTGGGTGAACCCCGCCGTCTCGGCGAACTCGGTCTTCACCGGTCCCGGGCACAGCACCGTGAGCGACACGCCGGTGCCGCGCAGCTCGGTCCGCACCGCCTGGCTGAAGGACAGGATGAATGCCTTCGACGCCCCGTAGGCGGCCTGCCCGGGCAGGGGTTGGAAGGCGGCGGTGGATGCCACGTTGAGCACGGCGCCGCGGCCGCGCTCCACCATGCCGGGAAGCGTCAGGCTGCACAGGTCGACCACGGCCTCGACGTCGGTGCGGACCATCGCCACCTCGCGTCGGTGATCACTTTTGTGCACGGGTCCGGTGGTGCTGAAGCCGGCGTTGTTGACGAGGACGTCGACCGTGAGTCCCCGGTCGGCCACCCTGCCGAGCATCCCGGCGCGCGCGTCGGGGTCGCTCAGGTCGACGGCGAGGACCTCGGCCCGCACGCCGGTCGCTTCGGCCAGCTCGGCGGCGAGCGCTTCGAGCCGGTCCTGGCGCCGGGCCACGAGCGTCACGCCGTGGCCCCGCCGAGCCAGCTCGCGGGCGAGGTCGGCGCCGATGCCCGACGACGCCCCCGTGACGAGGGCGGTGCCGGACGGGGACGGGGGAGGAAGGGCCATGGGACCGATGGTAGGAGGCGGGGCCGATGCGGGCGATCGCGCCCGGCGGAGACCTACCCTGGGTCCGTGAGCGACGCCCCCTCGGTGGTCGTGGTGGGGTCCGGAGCCGCCGGGTTGGCCGCCGGGCTGGCGGCGGCGGCCTCGGGCGCGGACGTGCTCGTGCTCGAGGGGGCCCGGTTCGTGGGCGGCACGTCCGCCATGTCGGGTGGGGTGGTGTGGCTCCCCGCCCACGGCAAGGGCGCGCCGGGCTCGAACGACAGCGCCGAGCGGGCCCTCACCTACCTGTGCGCCTTGACCCGAGGGGACACCGACGTGGCGCTCATGCGGGCCTTCGTGTCCGACGCGGCGCGCGTGGCCGAGGAGATCGAGAAGCGCACGCCACTGGAATGGGAGGTTCTCGAGCACTGGCCCGACTACCGCGGTGAGCTCCCCGGGGCGAGCAGCGGCGGGCGCTCGATGTGGCCGCGCCCGCTGCGGTTGCCCGCCGAGGTCGAGGGGCGCATACAGACCGCGCCCGACCAGCCGTCCCCCGCCGGGGCGGAGGTGGGTGCGGCGGCCCCTGCCAACGACGGGGTCGTCCTGCGTGGCCACGTGCGCGGTCGGGCCCTGTGCGGGGGGCTCCTGGCCGGCGTGCTCGACGCCGCCGTGGAGGTCCGCACCGACGCGCGCGTGCACGCCCTCGTCACCGACGCCGGCGGCGTGACGGGCGTGACCGTGAACGGCCAGCGCCACGAGGGCCGGGTGGTGCTGGCATCCGGGGGCTTCCAGCACGACGCCTTCCTGGTGGGCCGTTTCCTCCAGGGGCCCGTCGTCGCCCCCATGGGCGCGGGGGGCTGTGTCGGCGACGGCCTGCGCATGGCCATGGCGGTGGGGGCCGATGTGGCCAACATGTCCGAAGGCTGGTGGATGCCCGCCATGCGCGTCCCGGGGGAGACGGTGGACAGCGTCACGCACTACCGGCCGCTGCACAGCGAGCGGGCCAAGCCGGGGGCGATCATGGTCGACCGCCACGGCCGTCGGTTCGCCGACGAGGCCCAGAACTACGGTGACGTGGGCCAGGCCATGCGCCACGGGCGGGCCGGCCCGGCCATGCGCCGCGGCGGCGGCCCCCACCCCTCGGTGGTGTCGGCCGGCGCCACGGGGTCGTGGTGGCTCGTGTTCGACGACGCCTACCGACGCCGCTACCCGGTGGGCCCGCTCGACCCGTCCTCGTCGGGCAGCGCCCAACCCGATCCTGACTGGCTGCTACGGGCCGACGACCTGGCCGGCCTGGCCCGGCGGGCCGGGATTCCGCCGGAGAGCCTGGTGTCCACCGTGGCGCGCTTCAACGCCGGCGCGGCGACGGGGGAGGACGGGGAATTCGGACGGGGCTCGTATCCCTATGACCGCTGGATCGGCGACGCGGCGGCATCGCATCCCACGTTGGCCCCGTTGTCGGCGCCCCCCTTCTACGCCGTCGAGGTCCACCTGGGGTGCATGGGGACCAAGGGTGGGCCGCGCACCGACGACCGGGGGCGCGTGCTGACAGACGACGGGCAGCCGGTCCCCGGTCTCTACGCGGCGGGGAACGTGGCGGCGAGCCCGTTCGGTGCCGCCACGCCCGCCGGGGGCGCCACCCTCGGTCCCGCCCTCGTCTTCGGATACCGCGCCGGCGAGGCCGCCGCCACCGACCCATGACGGACCGCCGGAGCCAGGGGCAGGCGGGGCCCGTGACCGGGCTTCCCCATGGCGCGCGCGTGGTGCAGGCGCTCCTCGACTCCGAGACGCGCCCCGTGCCCGAGGCGCTGCGCGCCGTGGGCGACGCGTACCGAGGCGGTGACACCGCTCCTGCACCCGGCATTCCCCGTAGCCGCTACACGAGCCGAGCCGTGCACGAGCTCGAGGTCGACAGGGTGTGGCGGCGCGTGTGGCAGATGGCGTGTCGCGAGGAGCAGATCCCCCAGACCGGCGACAGCCTGGTCTACAGCGCACCGGGCCTGTCGCTCATCGTGGTGCGCAGCGCGCCTGACGAGATCCGCGCCTTCCACAACTCGTGCCTGCACCGCGGCACCCAGCTTCGGACCCAACCCGGCCACATCACCGCCTTGCGCTGCCCCTTCCACGGGTTCACCTGGAACCTCGACGGCTCGTTCGCCGGCATGCCGTGCCCGTGGGACTTTCCCCACGTGGACCCGGCCACGTTCTCGCTCCCAGAGGCCAGGGTGGGGACGTGGGGCGGTTTCGTCTTCGTCACGCCCGATGCCCAGTGCGAGCCCCTGCTCGACTACCTCGAAGTCCTCCCCGGGCACTTCGCCTCCTGGGACCTGGCGCAGCGTTCCCTGCGTGCCCACGTCGTGCGCGAGGTGCCGTGCAACTGGAAGGTGGCGCTCGAGGCCTTCATCGAGAGCTACCACACCGTGGCGGTCCACCCCCAGCTGCTCACCACGAGCGGTGACACCCAGACCGAGTACGACGTGTACGAGGGGGTGCGCCACGTCAACCGGATGATCACGCCGGTGGGCATCGCCAGCGAGCACGTTCCCCACGACGTGGCAGAGCAGGACATCGTCGACGCCATGTTCCTGACCAAGGACGATCCCGATGCCGTCGTCCCCGACGGGGGCACCGCCCGCCAGGTGCTGGCCGAGCGCACCCGCCGGCAGCTGGCGACGGACACGGGGCGCGACTACGGCGATCTCACCGACTGCGAGGCGCTCGACGCCATCGAGTACTTCGTCTTCCCGAACTTCGTGCCGTGGGCCGGATTCACCACGCCGCTCGCCTACCGCTTCAGGCCGGCCGGAGACGATCACCGCACCACGATCATGGACGTCATGCTCCTCGCGCCTCTGCCCGCCGGAGCGCCCCGACCCGCACCCGCCCCCACCCGCCACCTGACGGGCGGCGAGCGCTGGGCCGACGCACCCGAGCTCGGCTATCTGGGCCGCATCCTGGACCAGGACACCGCCACCTTGGGGCGGGTCCAGCGCGGCCTCGAGGCGGCCGACGGACCCGACGTCACCCTGGCCGGCTACCAGGAGAGCCGGATCCGCCATTTCCACGACACCCTCGGCGCGTACCTCGGCTCGTGACGGTGGCGAAGGCCGGGCACCTCACCCGATCGTTGTGGGAGGCGGAAGCCGAGCCCGTTGCCGACACAACCGTGGCCGGCATCCTGGCGGAGGCGGCGCGGCGCAGCCCCGACACGGTGGCGCTGGTGGAGGGGGGAACCGACCGGGACAGGCGCCGTCGCTTCACCTACGCCCAGCTCCTGGCCGAGGCGGGCCGTGTGGCGGCGGAGCTGGCCAGGCACTTCGCACCCGGCGAGCGGGTGGCGGTGTGGGCACCGAGCCTCCCCGAGTCGCTCGTGCTCAGCTATGGCGCCGCCATGGCGGGCGTGGTGCTCGTTCCCGTCAACCCGGCCCTGCGCGCCGGCGAGGTGCGCCACGTCCTCGGGCAGTCGGGGGCGTCAGGGCTCTTCTTCGTGCCCGAGCACCGGGGCCATGATCTCGCCGCCACCCTCGCCGGTATCCGTGGCGACCTGCCGCAGTTGCGCGAGGTGGTGGACCTGACCCGGATGGCGACATGGGCAGCGCCACCGGCGACCGACGCCGACCCGGTCCGGGCGCCGGACGGGCGCGCGCCGGGTCCCGACGACGTGGCCCAGATCGTGTACACGTCGGGGACGACGGGTACCCCCAAAGGGGCCATGCTCACCCACCGGGGCATGACCAACGCGGCACGCTTCGGTGGGGCGCGTTTCGGCGTGGTGGCGGGCGACGTGTACGTCCACACCATGCCCCTGTTCCACGTGGGTGGTCAGGTCGTGTCGTTCCAGCTGTGCCAGAGCTCGGCCACGGCGGTGCTCGTGCCCGCATTCGACCCCGGCATCGTCCTCGAGCTCATCGAGTCCGAGCGCGCCACCCTGACGTGCGGCGTGCCCACCATGCTCCTCGCCCTCATGGCGCACCCCGACTTCTCCCGCCGCGATCTGTCGTCGCTGCGATCCGTGAGCGGGGGAGGGGCGGTCGTCCCCACCGAGCTCGTGCGCCACATCGAGCAGACCCTCGGCGTCCAGTTCGCCATCGTGTTCGGGCAGACCGAGGCGTGCGGGTTCATCTCCCAGACCCGGCTCGACGACGACGCCGAGGACAAGGCGTCCACCCTGGGCCAACCCCTTCCCGGGGTGAGCGCGCGCGTCGTGGATCCGGGGAGCTCCGACGTGGTCCCGTGCGGCTCGGTGGGTGAGCTCGAGGTTCGGGCCCCGAACGTCATGGCCGGGTACTACGCCATGGACGAGGAGACCGCCGCCGCCATCGCGCCGGGGGGCTGGCTCCGCACCGGTGACCTCGTCACCATGGACCCCCGCGGTTTCCTGCGCATGGCCGGGCGCCGCAAGGAGATGATCGTCTCGGGCGGGGAGAACATCTTCCCCGTCGAGATCGAGACCGCCCTCGGGGATCATCCCGACGTGGCGCAGGTGGCGGTGGTGGGCGTGCCCGACCGGCGGTGGGGGGAGACGCCCGTGGCCGTGGTCCGCCTCGTTGCGCAGTCCACTGCCGACGGCGAGGAGCTGGCGGCGTTCCTCCGGCTTCGCCTGGCCCCGTTCAAGGTGCCGAGGCGCTGGGTCTTCGTCGACGAGCTCCCGCTCACCGCGTCGGGCAAGGTGCAGAAGCACGTCCTGCGGGCGACGCTGTCGACGGACGGGTCCGAGCACGCGGCGTCGCCTCCCCGGTAGCGTTCGCGCCGTGCCTGCGAACCGTCCGCCCCGTGTGCCGCTCCCCGCCTCGCGTCACCCCGGGGCGTTGCGCCATCCGGGGCAGGTGCTGCGGACGCGGCGCGAGATCCTCGTCGGCGGCATGGCCGGTGCCTTCGGGCTGGCGTTGGCGGCGTGCGGCCAGGCCACCACCAAGGCGGCGGTGTCGGTGCCGCCCGCCGGCTCCGACCTCGGGGCGGTGGAGCACGTGGTGTTCCTCATGAACGAGAACCGCTCCTTCGACCATTACTACGGCACGTACCCCGGCGTGCGCGGCTTCGGCGATCCCACGGCGCTCCCCGGTGTCTTCACCCAACAGTGGGACGGCGCTGCCGCCGGCTACGCCGCCACGTCGCTGCTGCCGTTCCACCTCGACACCACCACGAGCGACGCCGAGTGCACGTTCGACCTGTCGCACGAGTGGGACGCCCAGCACATGTGCTGGAACCACGGCGCCATGGACCGCTTCGTCACCACCCACACCGCCGTGCAGTTCGAGGGTCCCCAGAACGGCGAGCTCACCATGGGGTACTACACCCGCCAGGACCTCCCCTTCTGGTACGCGCTGGCCGACGCCTTCACCATCTGCGACAACTACCACTGCTCGGTGTTCGGTCCCACCCACCCCAACCGCCTGTATGCATGGTCGGGGACGCTCGACCCGGCCGGGGACGAGGGCGGGCCCATCATCGTCACCAACAGTGACCCCACCTTCATCGGCAGCGCCAAGTGGCGGAGCATGCCCGAGGAGCTCGAGTCGAAGGGGGTGTCGTGGAAGGTGTACAACCCGCCCGGTATCGCCTACCAACCCTCGAGCCCGCTCTCCATCGCCATCAGCGACAACATCCTGTTGTACTTCGACCGGCACGTGTCGGATCCATCGTCGCCCCTCTACACCAAGGCGTTCGGGTCTCTGTTTCCCAAGGACTTCCGCCGTGACGTGGCCAACGACGAGCTGCCGTCGGTGTCGTGGGTGATCCCCCCCATCGGGTACGACGAGCACCCGCCGTCGCCCCCCGCCGCCGGGCAGTGGTTCGTCAGCCAGGTGATCGACGCGCTGGTGTCGAACCCGAAGGTCTGGTCCAAGACGGGGCTCTTCATCATGTACGACGAGAACGACGGGTTCTTCGACCACGTCCCCCCGCCTGTGCCCGAGCCGGGCACCGCCGGTGAGTTCCTGACGGCGAAGCGGATGCCGAGCGACGCGCACGGCATCGACGGGCCGATCGGGTTCGGCTTCCGCGTGCCGCTCATGGTCGTGTCCCCGTTCAGCCGGGGCGGCTACGTGTGCTCGGACGTCTTCGACCACACCTCGCAGATGCGCTTCCTGGAGGAACGCTTCGGGGTGAGCGTCCCCAACTTGTCGGACTGGCGTCGCCGGACGTCGGGCGACCTCACCTCCACCCTGCAGCTCACGCGGTCCGACACCTCGGTGCCTGTCCTGCCCCCGACCAACGCCCGGAGCGCCACCGTCAAGCAGGAGTGCACGCTCAGCCAGCTGACCGAGCTCGACGTCACCAATCCGGCCCCGTACCCCATCCCGGTGCCCCAGATGCCGCCCGTCCAGGAACCCGGGGCGGCCAAGCGGGCCGTGACCGCCTGAGGACGGCGCTGCCCGCCGGGGCGCTCGGCACCATCGGTCGGGCCGCCCGGGCCACCCGACCGCGGCGAGACCGGCGAGAGGTTCTCTGTCTCAGTCGGGGGCGACGATGGTCTGCTCGAGCGATTCCCAGCTCATAGCGGCGCGCCGGCGCTCGTCCTCGGCGTGCTGGCCGCCGTTGAGCCCGAACAGGCGCTTGGCCCACAGCAGGTAGGCCACCACCGCCACGTTGATCACGAAGGTGACGAGCCGCAGCGTGCTCACCTTCGAGGCGAGCTCGTAGATCTCCAAGGGGAGCAAGAGTGCCGTCGCCACGAATGTGAGGTACTCGGCCCAACGCTTGGCGAACCACAGCCCCACCATCTCGGTGGCCTCGAGCGCAGCGTAGAAGACGATCCCCGCACCTGCTTCGGACAGATGGGTGGTGCTGATCGTGAAGTAGTGCCCGATGCTGCCGAGGAATCCGTGGGCCCGGGTCGGACCGCCGAACGCCTGGACGATCTGGGTGTAGTCCCGCTGCAGGGCGGCGTGGTTGCCGGCGAAGAAGAAGACGACGACGGCCAGCGCCGCCAGGAGCAGGACGTGCAGCGCACGGTCGAGGGCGATGAGGCGCAGCACGTAGCGGTCACGCAGGAGCGGACCGCGCAGCGGGATGGCGATCTCCGAGTGCGGTGGCATGGCGTCACGTGACGGTGAGCTCGGAGGGTGGTGGGCGAACCATCCGTCGCATCGAAGGCATCGGTACCAGCGGATGCCGTCGACCTGGCGCACCACCACGGAGTCCCCGGCCGACACGTGGGCCACATCGGTGCCGATGAGCACGTGGCCGCTCCAGCCGCACGTGAACAGCTCGTAGCGTGTGGCCGGCCGTCTGTTCACCGCGCTCGTGCCCTCCACCCGGCGGTGCCTCGCCCGACGCTCGCCGCTGCGCCGATCATGGTGCACGGGCCGGCCTCCCCGACGGATGCCGATGCGACTGCACCGTCGCAGTTGCGTCGCGGTGGCACCTGCTCCGACGGGGCCGGAGGCCAATGGCCCCGGTGCCTGGCGATCAGGCCTGGCTGGCGACGTGGCCGTGGAGATGGTTGCCTTGTGCCATGAAGCCCTCCCTGCACCGGCGCCTCGTCACCCTGGCCGCCGCACTGGCCGTCGCCGCCCTCGCCGTCCCCGCCGTCGGACTGCTCACCGCCGGGGCCGCCGCGGCGAGTGCCTACCCCGACGTGGCGGCGGAGCCCGTGCCCTTCGGCGACGCCGGGTTCTTCGGGTCGATGGGGGGAGCACACCTGAACGCCCCGGTGGTGGGCATGGCCGCCACGCCCGACGCCAAGGGGTATTGGCTGGTCGGCTCGGACGGCGGGGTCTTCGCCTTCGGGACGGCTGCTTCCTACGGTTCGATGGGCGGCCAGAAGCTGAACCAGCCCGTGGTGGGCATGGCGGCCATGCCCGACGGCGGGGGCTACTGGTTGGTGGCATCAGACGGCGGGATCTTCGCCTTCGGCGACGCCGGGTACTACGGGTCCATGGGCGCCACTCGCCTCAACCGCCCCATCGTGGGCATCGCCGCCACGCACGACGGCAAGGGCTACTGGTTGGTGGCGTCCGACGGCGGGGTCTTCGCCTTCGGCGACGCCGTGTTCTCCGGTTCCATGGGCAGCCAGAAGCTGAGCCAGTCGGTGGTGGGGATCGCAGCCACGCCCGACGGGGGCGGCTACTGGTTGGTGGCGTCCGACGGCGGGGTCTTCGCCTTCGGCGATGCCGGCTTCCACGGGTCCATGGGCGCCACGCACCTAGTGGAGCCGGTGGTGGGCATGGCGGCGTCGGCGTCGGGGCAGGGCTACTGGTTGGTGGCGTCCGACGGCGGGGTCTTCGCCTTCGGCGACGCCGGCTTCCACGGGTCGATGGGAGGCCAGGCGCTGCAGAACCCGGTGACGGCCGTCGTGGCCACGCCCGACGGGGGCGGCTACTGGCTGCTTCCCACCACGCCCCCACCCGTCGTGACCCTCGCTCCGGGCTCGACCGGCGCCGCCGTCCTGGCGCTCCAGCAGCGACTCACGGCCCTCGGTTACTGGGTGGGGACGCCCAATGGCGTGTTCGGCGACAGCACCCAACAGGCCCTCTACGCCGTGCAGAAGGCGGCGGGCATCGCCCGCACCGGCACCGCCAACGCCGCCACCGACGCGGCGCTGGCCCAAGGCGTCGAGCCACAGCCCCGGAGCACATCGGGGTACGTGATCGAGGTCGACCTCCAAGACGACCTGGTGCTGTTCGTCACCAACGGCAAACTCGACTACGTGCTCAACACCTCGACGGGCGGCGGCTACACGTACACCTCCGACGGCGTCACGTCGGTCGCCATCACCCCGCAGGGACACTTCCAGATCTACCGGCAGACCAACGGCCTCGTGGTGGACTCGCTCGGCGCGCTGTGGCGGCCCAAGTTCTTCGACGCCGGATTCGCCATTCACGGGGACTCGTCGGTGCCGCCCGAGCCCGTCTCCCACGGGTGCGTCCGCGTCAGCGACGAGGCCATCGACTGGATCTGGTCCGCCAACCTGGCACCGCTCGGCACCTCGGTCTGGGTCTACTGACGCCCGGGGGGCGTCGGGGCGAAGCGTCAGCGCCGGCTGCGGGCAGCGGTGAATTCCAGGATGCGGATGTGCTTGCCGGTGTCGGCCAGCATCATGTCGATCAACAGGGGCCACAGCGTGCCGGTGTAGTGGCGCAGACGGCGCCGAAGACGCCGCAGCTCGACGCGGTCTCGCTTCTCCGCCGCCAGCAGGGCCTCGGTCTCCGCCACGAGCTCGACGTCGCGTTCGGCGTCGTGCTGACCGGTGCGCGGCACGCCCGTGGTGGCACCGTCCACGGTTCCCCAGGCGATGGATTCGGCGATCTCGGCCAGCACCCGGTGATGGCGGCGCTCGTCCTCGAGGATCAGATCGACCAGGTAGCGCGTGGCAGGCGACGATCGCTTCGACACCGCTTCGTATCGCTCAAGGAGCTCGCCCTCCTCGCGGCCGTGGCGGATGATGAGCTCCACCAGCTCCTGCTCGTCCACGCTCGCCCCACCCTGGCGGATGGCCCGAGCGGACGACTCGAAGATGGCGTCACGTGTCATACGACAAATGTCGTCACGCGCTGCGCCCCTTGAACAGGGCCGAAGGTCATCGGTCGGCCACGGATCGTGGCCGTCACCCCCGCCGACGGGTGCGGTACGCGGTGGGCGGCATACGGTGGTGCCGATGACCCCCGGTGACGACACCCTGCGGCAGATGTTCGAGACCATGGCGCTCATCGCCGCCTGTGACGACGCCTTGCGAAGCGCCATCTCGTCAGGAGAGGCGACTCTGTCGTACTACTCGCCCCGGGGCCAAGAAGCCGTGGCGGCCGGCTTCGCCGCCGCCCTGGCGCCCGACGACTACCTGGTGACGACGTATCGCGGCCTGCACGACCAGGTGGCCAAGGGGGTTCCCCTACGTCCCCTGCTGGCCGAGATGCTCGGGCGGGCCGAGGGCACGGGAAAGGGAAAGGGCGGCCCCATGCACGTGGTGTGGCCCGAGGCCGGGCTCATGCTCACCACCGGGGTGGTGGGCTCGGGCCTGCCCATCGCCGACGGCCTGGCCTGGGCGGCGACACGCCTGCCGGCGACCGACGGCGCCACCGCCGGCCCGCGGGTGACGGTGGTCAGCTTCGGTGACGGTGCCACCAACATCGGCGCCTTCCACGAGGCCGCCAATCTGGCGGCGGTGTGGACGCTGCCGGTCGTGTTCCTGTGCCAGAACAACGGCTACGGCGAACACACGGCCTTCTCCGATCACCAGCGCACGGCGCGCGTGGCCGACCGGGCCGCCGCCTACGGCATGCCCGGTGTGACGGTGGACGGCAACGACCCCGTGGCCGTGTACGGGGCCGTGGCCGACGCCGTGGTCCGGGCGCGGGCGGGGGAGGGCCCCACCCTGGTCGAGGCGCTCACCTACCGGCTCTTCGGCCACGTCTTCGGCGACCGCATGGGCTATGTGGACCCTGTCGAGCTCGAAGCGGCCTGGAAGCAGGAGCCCGTGGCCCGGTTCCGGCACTCGCTCGTGGGGCGGGGGCTCCTCACCGAGCAGGATGCGGCCGACATCGAAGGGCGCGCCGCCGCCCACGCCGCCGCCGTGCTTGGCGAGGTCCTCGCCCTCCCCGAGCCCGGCGCCGAGGAGGTGCTGCTCGACGTGGTGTCGTCTGCGCCTGCGGCCCCACCGGCTCCGGCGCGCCGCACCGAGGGTGAGGTGAGCGTGCGGGCCGCCATCACCCTGGCGCTCGACGAGGCCATGGGCGCCGATGGGCGCGTGGTGCTGCTCGGGGAGGACATCGCCGACGGCGGCGTCTTCGGTGTCACGAAGGGCCTCGCCGCCACCCACGGGGTCGACCGCGTGCGCGACACCCCCATCTCCGAGCAGGCCATCGTGGGCGCGGCGGTGGGTGGCGCCTTGGGTGGACTGCGCCCGGTGGCGGAGGTCATGTTCATGGACTTCCTGGGGCTGTGTCTCGACCAGCTCGCCAACCATGCGGCCAAGCTGCGCTACATGTCCGGAGGGCGCACGGCGGTGCCCATGGTGCTGCGTACCGCCGTGGGGGGAGGGCTCCAGGTCGGGGCCCAGCACTCCCAGATGCTCGAGGCGTGGCTCACCCACGTCCCGGGGCTCAAGGTGGTGGTGCCGAGCACACCCTCGGACGCCCGCGCCCTGCTGGCGTCGTGCATCGCCGATGACGATCCGTGCGTGTTCATCGAACAGGTGGCGTTGCTGTCGCGCAAGGGTGTCCTCGACCCCGCTCCCGTCGCCCTGGGCGTGGCCGACATCAAGCGGCCGGGCTCGGACGTCACCGTGGTCACCTACGGCCGCCAGGTCCACGACGCGCTGGCCGTCGCCGATCTGCTGGCGCCCCGGGGGGTGGAGGTCGAGGTGCTCGACCTGCGCTCGCTCGTGCCTCTCGACGAGGACGCCGTGCTCGAGTCCGTGCGGCGAACGCGCCGGGCCGTGGTCTTGCACGAAGCGGTGGTCACGGGTGGCTTCGGCGCCGAGCTGGCGGCGGGGATCTCCGAGGCGCTGTTCGGGCGCCTCCTCGCCCCCGTGCTGCGGGTGGGGGCGCTCGGCGCCCCGCTGCCCTACGCCAAAGGGCTGGAGCGCATCGCCCTCCCCGGCCCCGAACGCCTGCTCGAAGCCGTCGAGTGGGTCACGGCCTACACCGGTTGAGCGGACCCGTGCTGCTGCGTCTCCCCAAGATCGGCATGGAGATGACCGAGGCCGTCCTGGCACGGTGGATCGTCGACGACGGCGCAGTGGTGGCCAAGGGGGACCCCCTTTACGACATGGAGACCGACAAGGTGACGAACGAGGTGACGTCTCCTGGCTCGGGGCGCGTTCGCCACATCGCGGTGGAAGGCGCCACGTACCAGGTGGGTGATCCGGTGGCCGAGATCGCCGAGGGGTGAGCTACGAGGAGCAGCGGTCGCCGAGCCATGGTTGGCGGCCGTCGAGGGCGTACAGCGCCACGGCGACGGTGTCCTGCTCGGCTTTGGTGGCCCGGTTGGGCGCAACGCCCACGAGGCTCGGCAGGCCTGCCGCCTGGGCGGCCAGGTTCCAGGTCGACTGGCTGAACTGAAAGGCGCCCATGTACTCGCCGTTGGGCGACACCGCCTGGTAGTTGCCACCCGACTCCGCTTGCACCACGCACTGCAGGAAGGGGTTCAGCGTCGGATCGGCGAGCGAGAGCGCTGCCGGTGCCGGTCCTCCCCCGGACGATCCCGGTCGCCGGGCGGCGGACAGCGCCGCCCGCGCCGCCGCCCTCTGGCTGGCGGCCTGACCGGCCACCGCCGTTGCGAGCTGACCGGTCACCTGGCTCTGCAACGACTGGAGCTGGGCGGTGGTGGCGTTGGCCTGTGACAGCGCAGCCCCTTGCTGCTGCTGCGTCGACTCGTCCTGCGCCTGCTGCTCTCGCAGGGCCACCTGCTGCGCCTGCAGGACGCGCTGCGCAGCACCCAGCTGGTCGAGCGCGGTTTCGATGTTGCCAGCGGCGATCCCTGCGTACTCGTCGACGACCTGCGCCTGCTCCACGTTGTCGCTGAACACCGCGGTGTCGGAGTGCGACAGGTCGGATCCACCGTTCATGTACGTGGTGACGACCAGTTGCCGAACCGTGCGTGTCTCGGCTGCCATCTGCTGCTGGTCGACGGCGATCTGTTGGTCGAGGAGCGCGACCTGCCGGTTGTCGGATGCAACCTTGGCCGAGGCCACCGAGTACTGCTGCTCATAGGCGTCGGCCTGTAGCTGGTCCGCCACGAGCTGCTGCGATATGACGCGTGCCCGGGTGCGGAGGCTGGCGACCTGATCGGCCGCTGCGGGTCGATCGGCGGAGACCACCCACACGGAGGTCGTCATGACGAGAGTCGACAGGAGCGCTACGACGGCGACCCGTCGACGGTGGGCTCCCTGGGTTGACTTCGCCCTTGGTGTCAACCGGGCGCGAGGCACTGTGCTTGGCAAGGTAGTTGTCAGGGGCGGTCGTTGACAAACCCGTGCCTGCCTGACGGCACGAAAAGATACCCACACCGGCCCGCGCCCACGCACGATCACACGCGTGTGGTTTCCCAGGTCCGGGACCTGAAGCGATGCATCTGTGCCTGCCTCGGGCGAGTTGGACCGGATCCTCGTCACGCCGGGTTGTGTGCTTCGATGTCGACGGTGACCGACGACGAGCGCCCGCTCTCCGACGGGTGGCCCTCGGTGGGCGGGACCGTTCTGTCCGGGGGCGCGGTGCACCGCTTCGCCGGGCCGTGGACGCCTGCGGTCCATGCACTGCTGCGCCACCTCGACGCAGCGGGCTTCGACGGTGCACCACGCGTTCTCGGATTCGACGGTCTGGGCCGCGAGGTGCTCACGTGGGTCGAGGGTGACGCGCCGTGCCAGCCGTGGCCGTCATGGATGCGCAGCGAGGAGGCGCTCGTCGGGGTGGCCACGCTGCTTCGCCGCTACCACGACGCCGTGGCGGCGTTCGTGGCGCCCCCCGATGCATCGTGGCGGGTGTGGCTCGGATCGCCAGGCGGTCCCATCATCCGGCACGGGGACCTGTGGCCGTCCAACGTGGTGTTCCGGTCGGGGGGCCCGGTCGCGCTGATCGACTGGGATTTCGCCCAACCCGGGACGCCCCTCGACGACATCTGTTCGGCGGCCAAGCACTGGATCCCGCTGTGCAGCGACGAGCGCGCTGGGCGCGACGGGTGGGACGAGCCCGTCGACCGCGTGACGCGGCTGCGGGTGCTGTGCGACGCATACGGCCTCGACCACGAGCAGCGCCGGGCGCTCATCCCCACCGCGCTGCGCAACGCCCGCTACGGCTATGACAGCCACAAGGCCTGGGGCGAGGCGGGCGAGGCCGGGTTCGCGCAGATGTGGCGCGACGGGAGCGGCGCCCTGATCCTCGAAGACATGGCCTGGCTGGATGACGCCCGGGACGATCTGTCGCGCTTCGCGGGTGGTGGCTGAGAACGCGTCGGGAGGTATCGTCGTCCGATGGGCAACGAGGCGGAGACCGACGGGGTCGCCCTCCCGCACGAGGCTGACACCGAGGCCAAGAGGCACGCCCTCGGGCAGTTCGCCGCGTTCGTGAACCCCCAGAAGGTGCGGGTCCTGCAGGCGGCCGGGCTCGACATCCTCGAGGCGCAGCGCTCCGGGCCGTGGGTGTGGGACATGGACGGGCGCCGCTTCCTCGACTGCTTCACGTCGGCGGGCTCGTTCAACGTCGGCCGGCGCCATCCCCGCGTCGTGGCTGCCGCCCACCGTGCCCTCGACCACCTCGACCACGGCAACTTCCTCCTGTGCTCGAGCGAGAAGGCGGCGCTGGCGGCGAAGCTGGCAGACATCACGCCGGGCGACCTGTCCTGCACGATGTTCGGGACCGGTGGCGGCGAGGCCGTGGACTTTGCCATCAAGCTCGCCCGGGGTGCGACGGGACGCGCACGCATCGTGTCGGCGCACAACGGATATCACGGCCATACCGGCTTCGCCCTTTCGGCGGCGGGACGCGACGCCTTCCGACGCCCCTTCGAGCCGCTCATGCCCGAGTTCGTCCAGGTGCCGTTCGGCGATGTCGCCGCCCTCGACGCCGTGGTCGACTCCGACACGGCTGCAGTGCTGCTCGAGCCAGTGCAGGGCGAGGGCGGCATCGTGGTCTCACCGCCCGGGTACCTGGCTGCGGCGCGCGCCGCCTGCGACAGAAGCGGTGCGCTGCTCGTCCTGGACGAGATCCAGACCGGTCTGGGCCGGACCGGTCGGTGGTGGGCGAGCGAACACTTCGACGTCGTGCCCGACATCATGACCACGGCCAAGTCTCTCGGCGGGTCGCTCGTTCCCATCTCGGCCACGGTGTTCACCGAGGAGCTGCGCGAGTTCCTGATCCCGAACCCCTTCATCCACCTGTCCACCTTCGGCGGATCGGACCTGGCATGCGCCGTGGCCCTCGAGGTGATCGCCGTCATGGAGGAGGAGGGGATCGTTGCGCACGCCGCCGCCATGGGGGAGCGCCTGCTTTCGGGACTGCGCGACGTGGCCGCTTCGCACGGCGACGTCGTCGCCGACGTGCGCGGGCTCGGGCTCATGGCGGGCATCGAGTACAGCGAAGACTCCATGGGACCGCGCATGTCGTTCCATCTGGCCCGGCACGGGGTGCTCGCCGTGTACAGCGGCAACCAGCCCGCCGTCATGCGCCTCATGCCCGCCTTGGTGGTGGGGGAGCCCGAGGTGGACTTCCTCCTCGAGGCGCTCGACCGGGCCATCGTGGACCTCGAGTCCGGAGCCGGCCCCGAGCACAGCGCCCCGGCCCGGCCGCGGCGGCGCCCGGCTCGTTCCGCCCCGGCGGGAGCCTGAGCCCGTGGCGGGCTGGGACGAGCTGGCCGAGGCGCTTGCCGACTACACGGAGAGCTGCAACGGCAACGAGCGCCTGCGCAAGATGCAGCGGGACTGGACACGGGTGCTTCATTTCGCGTGCTCGGACACCGACGCCACCTTCACCATGGAGGTCGTACGGGGGGAGATCGTGTCGAGCGCCGAAGGCCACGTGGGGACGCCCGACATCGTGGTCACCACGACCTCGGAGATCTTCTGCGACATGTTCTGGGGTGACCTGAACCCCGTCCAGAAGTACCTCCGGGGCGAGATCACGGTGAAGGGCTCGCAGGAGGACGTCATGCGGCTGGACGCCATCAGCTTTGTGATCTGGCCCGACTCCTGATGACGGGCGCCGGTCCGGCGGCCACGACCACCGCACTGCGCCGCTCCATCGGCACGGCCACGGCCACGGCCACGTCGGCCGGGCTCGCCTTCGCCGCCATCGACTATCTGGGAGTGGTGTCCGTCCTGACCTACGCGTCGGGGGCGGCGGCTGCGCCCGCCATCCTCATCGGTGGGGTGCTCGTCCTGCTCGTGTCGGGGATCTTCTCCGAGCTCAACGGTTTGTACCCGTCGGCGGCTGGGATCCGGCTCTACCTGGGACGCGCCGTCGGTGACCGCACCGCACTGGCGGTCACCTTCACCTACATGACCACGGTGGTCATGGTCATCGCCGCCGACGCCTTCATCATCGGGTCGGCCGTGCGCTACGTGCTTCGAGAACCGCCCGCCCTCGCCTACCTGTGGATCGCCGTGCTCCTGGGCGTGGCCACGGCGGCGAAACTCCTCGGGGTGGGACTGGCCGGATGGGTGCAGTCGGTCGTCACCTACACCGTGCTGAGGGGATATCTGTTGATGTTGGTGTTGGGATTGATTGTGTTGTTAG
>JBEKVE010000059.1:0-16985 GCA_049514335.1 Acidimicrobiales bacterium | reverse complement strand
GACCCCACCGAGGTGCCCATCAATTTCCTGAACCCGCGCCCCGGGACGCCGCTCGGCGACCGGGAGCCGGTGGGAGCGTGGGAGGCGGTGCGGTGGATCGCCCTGTTCCGCCTGGCGCTCCCGGGCGTCATCCTCCGCTACGCGGGAGGACGCGAGGTGACCTTGCGCGACCTGCAGGCCATGGGCATGACGGCCGGCATCAACGCCCTCATCGTGGGCAACTACCTCACCACCCTCGGCCGCTCGCCCGACGAGGACCTGCGCATGCTCGAGGACCTGCGCATGCCCGTGGGCGCCCTGTCGGCCGCGCTGTAGCGGCGCGGTCGCGACCCGCGACGTCCGGCGGGCACGATGGCAGGCCGGATCCGGACGAAGCGCCTCGTGCTGCGGCCGTGGGAGCACAGCGACCTCGACGCCCTCACGGCGATCTTCGCCAAGCACGAGGTGTGGCGGTTCCCACTCGGACGGGGGATGACACCGCAGGAGACCGAGGGCTTTCTCGTCGTGCGGCTGCACGAGCAGGAGACCCGGGGATGGGCGGAGTGGGCGGCCGAGGACGCCGGCACCGGCCGGCTCATCGGCTCCATCGGGCTGTCGGAACCGACGTTCCTCCCCGAGATCATGCCCGCCGTCGAGGTGGGCTGGCGCCTCGATCCCGACGTGTGGCGACGGGGGCTCGCCACCGAGGGCGCGGTGGCGGCTCTCGACCACGGGTTCTCCACGCTCGGGATCGATGAGGTCGTCAGTATCTGCCAACCGGCCAACGTCGCATCGGAGCGGGTCATGCTGCGGCTCGGGATGACCTTCGACCGCGAGACCGAGCACCCCTCGCGGCGAATTCCCCTCCGGGTCTACCGCCTGCCCCGGGCGCGCTGGCAGCCTCCCCGGGGCGTGCTCGAGGCGCCGTGACGCCACGCCGGGCACGGATCAGTCGAGACGCCACCCCGTCTCTTCGGCCCACGCCTCGGCCCGCCCCATGATCTCGCCGATCACCGGTCCCTTGGCCTCGGCGTCGTAGTCGGTGTCGCGCCACCAGCGCTGCGCCGGGCGCGCTTGGCCGCCTCGTCGTCGGGGTCGGCGTCGCCCGTGGCCATGGGGACATCTTCGCCCACACCCCGTATCGTCGGGGGCCGCGGGGACGGGCCCCGACCGGGAGGTGGACATGGCGCGGGTGCTCATCACGGGCTGCTCCAGCGGCTTCGGGCGGGCGACCGCCGTCGAGCTCAAAAGGCGCGGCCACGAGGTGGTGGCCACCGCCCGGCGCCCCGAGACCCTGGCCGATCTCGACGTGGACGTGCGCCTCACCCTCGACGTCACCGACGACGCCTCGGTGGCGGCCGCCGTGGCGGCCGCCGGCGACGTCGACGTGCTCGTCAACAACGCCGGCATCGGCATCGGCGGGCCCGTCGAGCTCGTCCCGCTCGACGAGGTGCGCCGGATGTTCGAGACGAACTTCTTCGGCGCCCTGCGCATGATGCAGGCCGTGCTCCCTGCCATGCGGGCCCGGCGGTCGGGGACGGTGGTGAACCTCTCCTCGGTGTCGGGCAAGGTGGCGGCGCCGCTGTCGGGCTTCTACGCCGCGTCCAAGTTCGCCCTCGAGGCGGTGTCCGAGGCCCTCCACGTCGAGGCCGCCCACTTCGGCATCCGCGTGGTGGTCATCGAGCCCGGCTACTTCACCACCAACCTCGCCGATGCCCACGTCGACTACGGCATCGACGGTCCCCCCTACGACGAGCTCGAGCGCGCCACCGTCCAGATCGAACAGCGGCTGGGCCGCGACCAGGCGCCCGGGCCGGAGGTCGTGGCGCTCGCCATCGCCGACGCCGTGCAGTCCCCGCCCGAGGCGTTCCGGGTCCCGGTGGGCACCGACGCCGAGATGGTGCTCGGGGCACGGGCTTCGATGGACGATGTGACCTTCGAGCGAACCATGCGAGAGGTGCTCGGTCTCGACTGGTGAGCGCCGCTACCGCTCCCGGCTACTACGGGATCGCGAGCGCCACGATGCCCTCCCACGCGCCGAGCGCGAGCGTGCCGGACGCCTCGGTCCCGGCGCGGGCCGGGTCCGTGCCCACGGCGATCCGGTGAGCGCCCCCGGGCATCTCCGCCACCACCGGGGCGTCGCCGAAGTTGAGGGCCACCACAGCGGTGTCGCCGCGACACCATGCCCACACCCCGTCGGGGGCGGGGAGCCGGCGGTAGCCGCCCGTGGTGAGCGCGGGTGTGGCCCGACGCAGGGCGAGGAGGTCGTGGGCGAAGGTGAGCACCGACCCCGGGTCTGAGCGCTGCTCCTCGACGTTGCACGCCGCGGGGTCGGCCATGGGGAGCCAGGGGGTGGCGTCGGGAGTCGTGAACGAGCCGTGTGGCGCCCCGTCCCACGGCATCGGCGTCCGGGCCGGGTCACGGCCCATGTAGTACGGCGCGTAGCGAACGCCGACCGGGTCGAGAAGGTCCTCCTGCGACAGCTCGCCGTCCACGAGGCCGATCTCGTCGCCGTAGTAGAGCACCGGCGTGCCCCGCAGGGTGAGGAGCATGAGGAGGGCCAGGCGCACCTTCTTCGGATCGCCCGCCGCCCAGCGCGTGGCGAGGCGCGACACGTCGTGGTTCGACCCCGTCCACACCGGCCACGCGCCGGGCGGCAGGAGGGCCTCGGTTCCGTCCACCACCGCTGCCAGGGATCGGGCCTCGAAGGGCGCCTCGATGAAGGGGAAGTTGAAGGCCAGGTGCAGCTCGTCGGACCCGGTGCCGTAGTACGACACCAGGGTGTCGAGCTCCTCGACGTTGGTCTCGCCCAGCAGCAGGTGCGGCTCAGGGCCGGCGTCGGCCGCGGCCCGCCAACGGCGCAGCACGTCGTGGACGCCGGGCTGGTTGGCGTTGTGCACCGTCCGCTGCCCGAACATCTGCTGGATGAAGGGGTCGTCTCCGGTGGCGGGCGGGTTGTCGCGCAGCTCGGCGTCCTTGACGATCATGTTGCACACGTCGATGCGGAACCCGGCCACGCCCCGGTCCCACCAGAAGCGCAGGACGTCGTCGAAGGCGTCGCGCACACCGTCGCACCACCAGTTGAGATCGGGCTGCTGGGCCAGGAAGTTGTGCAGGTAGCACTGGCCGGTGGCGTCGTCGAGCGTCCACGCCTCGCCCCCGAAGGCGCTGACCCAGTTGTTGGGGGGCGCACCGTCCGCCAAGGCGTCGCGCCACACGTACCAGTCGCGCATCGGCGACGTCCGCGACGAGCGCGACTCGACGAACCACGGGTGGCGGTCGCTCGTGTGGTTGGGGACGAGGTCGAGCACGATGCGCATGCCCAGCGTGCCGGCCTCGGCCACGACACGGTCGAGGTCCGCCAGCGTCCCGAGGGCGGGGTCGACATCGCAGTACCCGGCCACGTCGTAGCCCCAGTCGGCGTTGGGAGACGGGCCCACCGGCGACAGCCACAGGGCGTCGACCCCCAGCCACGACAGGTGCGGCAGGCGCTGCCGCAGGCCCTCGAGGTCGCCCACGCCGTCCCCGTTGCTGTCGGCGAAGGACCGCAGGTACACCTGGTACAGCACGCCGTGGTGCCACCACGGGCCCGCCTCATCGTGCACCGGGACCTCCCTGGTCGAACGGATCGACTGTCTAGCGCGTGAGCGGGCTCGACGCCTCGCCCGGCAGCTCGCACGCCCGCCAGCAGTACCAGGCCACCACCGACCGGTAGGGACGGAACGGGTCTCCGAGCGGCTCGAGCTCACGCGCCGAGGGCATGGGGACGTCCCAGGCGAGGCCGTAGCCGCGGCGCACACCCAGATCGCCGACGGGCCACACGTCGAGACGGCGCAGCTGGAAGAGGAGGAACATCTCCGCCGTCCAGCGCCCGATGCCCCGCACCGTCGTCAGGCGGGCGATCACCTCCTCGTCGTCCTCGCGCGCCAGGCCGGGGGGGTCGAGCACGACGGTGCCGTCCAACACCTTGCGGGCGAGGTCGGTCACCGACGCCGCCTTGTTGCCCGACAGGCCCGCGCCGCGCAGGTCCTCGGGCGCGAGCGCCAGCAACGCCTCGGGCGAGACGTCGCCGTCGAGGGCGGCCACCAGACGGCCGTGGATGGTGGCCGCCGCCTTGCCGGCCAGCTGTTGGTAGACGACCGAGCGCACCAGGGCGGCGAAGTGCGAGTCGAAGCGCGTGCCCAGGCGGGGCGGACCGACCGCGTCGACCAGGCGCGCCAGCACCGCGTCGCGTTCGGCCAGGGCGCGCGCCGCGGCCGGGAAGGTGCGGATACGGGGGATGCGAGATGGGCTCACCGTCCGATAGGTTGCCACCATCACGACCGCCTTCTGCACGTCGTGCGGCCGGCCCGAGGGCGACTGCCACGGGTGCGGCCGCGAGCTCGACCCTCCCCGCTTCTGCGCCCGTTGCGGGCGCCGCATGGCCGTGACCGTCACCCCTGCCGGGTACCGGGCCCGGTGCCGGGACCACGGAGCGCTGTCGGGCTGACCGAAGGCTGACTCCGGGCTGGCCCGGGATGACCCGCGCCTTGCGCCCGACGCCCACCGGACCGGGCGTGGGAGAATGGCGGCCATGGACCGCATCGGGGTGGCCGACACCATGTTCGCCCGCTACGACATGGGCGCCGAGGCCCTGGACGAGCTCAAGCAGTGCCCCGGCTACGGCGAGCGCTTCGAGGTTCTGCGGCGCACCGTGCCGGGTTTCAAGGACCTGGGCGTGGCGTGCAAGAAGCTCATCGACGAGGAGCGCTGCGCCATCGTGGTGGCGCTGGGCATGCCGGGCAAGGCGGCCATCGACCAGGCGTGCGCCCACGAGGCCTCGCAAGGGATCATGCTCGCCCAGCTGCTCACCAACACCCACGTCCTCGAGGTCTTCGTCCACGAGAACGAGGAAGAGGACCCCGAACGGCTGGCGGCGGTGTGCGTCGACCGGGCTCGCAAGCACGCGCGCAACGCCTACTGGTTGCTCTACGAGCCCGACCAGCTCACCCGGCGCGCCGGCCAGGGCGTGCGCCAGGGCTACGGCGACGCCGGCCCCATCCTGGCACCGCGTTCCTGAGGGGCTCACCCGAGGCCCATGCCGCCGTCGACGTCGACGGTGCGACCGAGACCACGGCCCGGGTCCCGCGCCACGCGCATGTCCCGGCGCGCCAGCAGCGCCGCCAACTGATCGCCGTCTCGACCGGCGACGCGGCTCGCGTGGCGGCCCGCGCTGGCCGGGTCGAGCCCGGGGCCGTCGTGGCGGCGGCCGTCGAGGGCGTAGCGCCGCTCCCCCACCCCCGGCCGCTCGGCGCGCGCCGCGTGCGACGGGGTCGTAGCGAGCGACCCCACGGTCCGCTCCGCCGCCGCCTCCACCGCCGGCGCCGGCGCGCCGGCGGGGAGCGTGGTGCACCACGCCCGCACCACGTCGCGCCGGAACGCGGTCGGGGCCCGGCGCCCGAGCGCATCCACCACGGCCCCCCGGCGGGCCTCGTCGGGACCGGGGCCGGCCCGGCGCGACACGCGATCGAGCGTCGCCTCGAGACGCCCGGGACCGAGCCCCACCTCCCTGGCCCGGCGCTCCCATCCCGGGCGCAGACCCTCCACCGACACCGTGAGGTCGCGCCCCGGACGGGTGGCGTGCCCGGCGATGTCCTTCGCCCGGGGACCACCGAGGCGGCGCGACGCGAGGTGCTCGGCGATGGCGACGGCGCGCTGCGAGAAGGCGAGTCGCGCCTCGTGGCCGATGCCGGCGACGTCGGCCCGGCCCGAGCGCAGCGGCTCCCACGCCACGCCGAGCCGGCTGGTGAGCTCGTGGCGCAGATGCGCGTGGTACAGCGCGTCGGCAGCGGCGGCGTGGGCGTAGAGGCCCCGGCCGTCGACGGCGGAGAACCGGCCCGTCCCGTCACGGCCGAGGTTGGCCAAGACCACGTGGGTGTGCAGATGCGGGTCGAGGGCGCGGCTCACCCGGTGCACGAACCCGGCGGCGGGCACGGCGTCCGCCGCCACGGGCACGGGCGTGCCGTCCACGGGTCGGCGCACGGCCACGGCGCGGCGCTCGACGTAGTCGAGGGCGGCCGCGACGGCCCGACCGTGCGCCTCGTGCACCTCGCCCGCCACGTCGGGCGGGGCCAGGGCGTGCAGGAGGCTCACCGACTTCGGTGCGCAGAAGCTCAGGTCGAAGGCGGCGACAGTGACCCGGTCGTGCCACGGCCCCAACCGCTGTCCCGTCGCCGGGTCGTCCCCGCGCAGCACCGCCCCCAGCGCCGAGGCGTCCACCACCCCGTGCAGGCCGAGGGCAGCGGACCCCGCCCCGAGCCACTGCCCCGGTGCCTCCATCCCGACCCCTGCGCCGGCGCCGGCTGCCTCCAGGTAGTAGCCGTGTCCGCCGGCGTGGACCTTGGCCAAGCGCAGCACCGCCGACCTCCGGGGCACCGCTGCGGCCCCGTGCCGGGCGGCCCCGACGGCACCGTGGACCGGGCACCTCGTCGGCAACCTCGCCCGGGACCGGGCCGGCGCCTGTCCAGCCGGCCGCCCGGGATGGCGCACACCCGGTCGTGGCGTTCCCTACGACGCCACAACACTGACGTTGTGGACCCTTTGGGCTCGCCCCGGCCCTTCAGCAATTCGCCGGTCGTGTCGAGCACAGTGAGTGGTCATCCTCGACACTCGAAGTGACGAAGACCCGGGGGGGATTCGACCATGGTGAAGAAGGTCGTTGCATCGCTCGCACTGGCCGGTTCGATGGCGGTGGGCTCCGCCGGTGTGGCCGCGGCCGCGCCCGCCCCCCACTGCGCCAACGCGCCGGCCCGCATCGCCCGGCTGCAGACCGAGGAGGCTCAGGTCGCCTCGGCCGTGACCTCGCTGCAAGCCCTGCACCCGCACGGGCGCCGAGAGACGGCACGACTGGACCGGCAGATCGCGGCGCTCACGCGCATGGAGACCTCGCTGTCGGCCCGGTTGGCGGCGCTCCAGGCGGCCTGCCCGGCCGGCGGGCCGGACACCACCGTCGGGTCGACCTCGGCGGTCTGACCGAACCGGGACCGGCCGGCGGCGTCAGGAGGCCGCCGGGGCCTCCCGGCCGTAGCGGCGCAGCAGCTGGAGAGCGGCCAGGCGCCCGACTTCGGACAACTCGGGCGGGTCGAGGACCTCGGCGTGGGGACCGAGGCGCAGCAGGAGCCGACCGAACCACACCGTGCTGGCGACGGCCAGGGTGACCCCCGTGCGCCCGTCGGGCAGCACCTCCGACGCCAGGACGGGCAGCGCCTCGAGCACCCACGCCGCCTCGGCGTCCACGGCCAGGCGCACGGCGGTGGCCTCGGGACCGGGGACGAACGCTTCGGGCCCGGCGCCGGCGCTTGGGTCCGGCGTGCCGTGACCACCGGGGTGGTCGGTGCCGTCCGGGGCGCCGTGGCAGGCGGCCGCGCCCGTGAGGCGGGCGGTGGAGACCCGGTCCACCCGGAAGCGGCGCATGCCGAGGGCGTTGTGGCAGTAACCGTCGAGGTACCAGCGGCCCTCGATGGCGACGACGGCCACGGGGTCGACGGTGCGCGTCGACTCCTGGTCGCTCGACGCCGAGTAGTAGTGGAGCTCGAGCTGCCGGCCCGCCTCCGCCGCCTGGCGGATCACGGCCAGATGGGCGGGTTCGCGCAGGTCGATGCGCAGCCGGCCCCGGTCGCCGAGGACGGCGTCGAGCTTGGCCAATGCCCGGGCCAGTGCACCGTCGGGGTCCGCTCCGGGCACCGCCGCGATGGCGCGCGCCGAGGCCGCCAATGCGAACCCTTCCGCTGCGGTGAGCCGGCGGGGCCGCGCCAGCTCGGCGCCCAGATTGGCGACGACCTCGCGGTCGTCGACCACGATCTCCATGAGCTGGTCGGGGGTGTAGGGCGGCAGCCCGCAACACGCGGCCAGCTCGAGGTCGGCCACGAGCTCCTCGGGCGTCAACCCGAAGCGTTCGGAGAGCTCGGCAACCGGCGCACGTCCGCGGCGCGCCAACCAGGTGAGCACGGCCAGGAGCCGCAGCAGGCGCGAGCCGGCATCGTGACGCGGCGTCGTCATCGGTCACCCACCCCGCCCACTGCCTCGAGCCACGCCACCATGTCGTGACGCACGGCCTCGGGCCCGAGCACCTCGGCGTGGTCTCCGAGCTCGAGCACCCACGACCGCAGGGCGTCGGCGTTCGTGACCTCGAGGTGCAGATCGGCGGAACCGTCGTCGTGGCGGCGGACCACGGCGCTCTCCCCCACCTCGTCCACCACGAGATCAGCGAGCGTGGCGTCCACGCGCACCTCGACGGTCACGGGCGCGCCTTCGCCGATGCGCCAGGGCACGTCCGGGATCGCGGCGTCGGGATCGAACCCCTCGGGAAGCACCGCCGTGCCCGGTGCACCCGACGACAGGGCCCCTTCCATGCGGTCGACGCGGAAGGTGCGGGGCGCGTCGCGGTCGCGATCGTGACCGACGAGATACCACCACCCGCCCACGAAGTGCAGCAACGCCGGGTCCACGTGGCGCTGTTCGCCGCGGTACCCGAAGGTGACGGCGGCCCGGGCGCGCAACGCCGCGTGCAGCTCCGGCAGGGCCGGCAAGGCGGGCAGATCGGCCACGGGACGGACCCCGGCGGAGGCCGGAAGGCCCAGGCGCCACAGCGCGTCCCGACCACTAGGATCGCCGAGGTGGACCCCGGCGACGGCCAGGTTGAGCGCAGTCTGCTCGTCCGGTGCCAGGTCGAGGTCGGGGAGGTAGTAGTCCTCGGGGCGGATCAGATACCCCATCTGCTCCGGACCGTCGATGGGGACCGTCGTCACCTCGATACCGCCGTCGCGCAGCGTCCGCTTGTCGCGCTCGAAGGCCTGACGCCGCGCCTCCCCCTCGCGCTCGGGATACCCCGGCACTTCCGACGCGATCTCGCGCAGCGACTTGGGACGGCCGTCGCGCAAGAGCACGAGCACCAGATCTGTGAGCCGCTCCAGCCGGTCAACCACGGCCCAGAGCGTAGGCGGCCCTGTTCGCATGGCCGGCGGGGTGTGGCGGGGAGGCGGGGACGGTGACGGGCGGCGCCCTGTCGGCGTCGCACGACGGCGCCTCGTCGGCGCCGCGCCTCATCGCCCTGGCGGCGTCGCACCACCTGGCGCGCCACGCCGCAGATCCTCTGGCCTTCCACCCCCACTTCCCGGCGTGGGCTGCGGCGGGGGCGCTCGCCCTCGGGTACACCCTCGGCATCCGGCGGGTGGTGCGCACCGGGGGACCGGTGGGGCGCCCTTCGCGGCGCCACATCGCCTACCTGGTGACCGCCCTCGTCGCCCTGCTCGCCGCGCTCACCTGGCCCCTCGCCGACCTGGCTGCCCACTGGTCGCTCACCGCCCTGGTCGTCCAGCGCCTGCTGCTCACCTTGCTGGTGGCCCCGCTCCTGCTCATGGCGGCGCCCGCCCCCTTGCTGGGGATGCTCACGCGACCCGCGCCGGTGGACGCCTGTGTCCGCGCCCTCACCCGTCCGCCGGTCGCCGTGGTGGTCTTCACCGTCGTGGCCATCGGCACCCTCGTGTCGCCGGCGGTGGCGGCCCAGGCCTCGTCGGGGTGGTGGCGGGGGGCGACCGATGTGGCGCTGCTCCTGGCGGGCTTGGTGCTGTGGGCCCCGACCATGCGCCACCTCCCCGGTGTGCACCGCACCGTGCCGGTGGGGCTCGCCGCCTATCTCTTCGTGCAGTCGGTTGTCCCCACGTTCCCCGCCGTGATCTACGTCTTCGCCCGCCACCCCCTGTACCCCGCCTTCTCCGGGGTGCACCAGGCCCTGGGGTTGTCGCGCATCGTCGACCAGCAGCTGGCGGGCATCGTGGCCAAGGTGGCCACCCTGCCGGTGCTGTGGAGTGCGGCATGGGCGGCGCTGTCCAGGGCCCAGCGCCTCGAAGCCGTCGAGGCCGAGGAGCCGCTCACCTGGGCCGAGGTGGAGCGCCAGCTCGAGCGGGCGGCGCGGGCCGAACGCCAAACCCACCCCCGCCTCCTCGAGCGTCTGCGCGCCGGGCCCGGTCGTGACACGCCACCAGACGGGCACGACGCCGGCCACGCCCCTCCCCGCAGCCCGGCCGACGGACCGGGGTCAGGCGGTCCCTGAGCCACCCCGTCCGGTCGGGCCGGCGCCGTGGGCCGGGCGGGCGCCTGCGGCCACATCCGAGGCCGGACCCGAAGCGCGAGGCGGTTCACCGAGGGCCAGATGGCGGAAGCGCACCGGCTCGCGCTGGAGCACCACCGTGGCGAGCAGCTTGTTCTGCGGGTTGGACACGACGACCACGGCGAAGTGCCCCACACCGCTTGCCGGGACGGTGCCCGCCGGCCGCGAGACCTGGTCGGGGCGGAAGGTGCCGCTGTAGCCCACCACGCACACGTTGCGCACCGGTGTGCGGGACCGGTGGTCGATGACACCCCGCAGCCGGCGCAGCTTCGACATCTCCGACGCCGACACCAGGCGCACGCCGACGAACGACCCCCGTCCGTGCACCGCCTCCTTGGCCACGGGCAACGCCTGGAAGCAGGGACTCGACGTCGTCCCCAGGGTGTTGCGGGCGCACCCCGGCAGGGCGAGGGCGGCGACGCTCAGCGCCAGCCCGGCCGTCACCACGCGTCGCCATGTCACGGCGTCACCTCCTCTGCCACACGGGCGGGCACCGCGGTACGGGCCCGGGCGGGGCGGCGCGCCCACGCATAGGCCCCCCACGTCGCCCATCCGATGGGCAATTCGAGCCAGAAGCTCAGGATCCGGTAGACGAGGACCGCCGCGTAGGTGGACGCGTGCGCCCCACCGAACTCGGTCAGGGCGATGGTGAGGCTGCCCTCCACCACGCCCAGGCCGCCGGGGGTGATGGGGAGGTTGGCGGCCAGCTGCCCGGCGCCGTAGGCGAGCAGCAGACCGCGCCAGGGGATGCCCGCACCCACGGCCGTGAACGACAGGGCGAAACACCCGCAGTCGAGGACCCAGTTGGCAAGGGCCCACCCCAGGGTGGCGAGCACCTGGCGGAACGACAAGGTGACCACCGTCAGCCGTTCGATGATGCGTTCGGCGTTCTGCGCCGCCTCCCCCTTGGGCCAGCGCACGAGCCGGATGGAGGTGCGCACGACGGCGGACACCAACCACACGAGGACCCGGCGTTGCAAGAAGACCGCTCCCATGGCGAGGGCCCCGAGGAGCACGGCCACGGTGACGCCCACCAGGTCGAGGCCCGCCCCCTCGGCCCCGGCGATGGCCACGCCCACCCCGGCCACGAGGGCCAGGCTCACCGAGGCGGCCACGAACACCGCCGCCAGGGTCCAGCCCGCCAGGGCCTCGTCGGCACCCCTGGAGCGGTACTGGCGGAAGGTGAAGACGGCCGACACCACGGGCCCGGCCGGTATCGAATTGGCGATGGCGGTCGCCGCCACGGTGATGCCCGTCAGGCGCCGGGTGGGTACGACCACGCCGCCCGCCTCGAGCAGGACCCGCTGGATGAGGGCGAAGGCGACGAGCGAGCCGGCCTCGGCCAACACCGCCAGCCCCACCCACCCCCAACGGAGGTGGTCGAAGTAGCCCGACGCGCCCGACAGCTCCCCTTCCCGTCCCGTGAGGGCCCACAGGGCGAGCGCGGCCAGACCCAGGCCCACCACGTACTTGAGGAACGGCCAGACCCGCCGCCAGGTCGAGCGCGTGGCGCCCCCCGTCACGCCGGCGTCGGTCACGCCGGCGTCGGCTCCACCAGGATCTTCACCTGCTCGTCGGGGTGGGCGAGCGCCTCGAAGGCGCCGGGCACGCCGTCTATGTCCACGCTCGAGGTGATCATGGCCGAGACGTCGACGTCGCCCTCGGCGATGGCCCGCAGGGCGTGGGCGAACTCGTCGGGGCGGTAGGCGAACACGAATTGCAGCGACAGCTCCTTGGCCACGGCGAAGAACGGTTGGATGCGGTCCGGCTCCATGCACACCCCCACCACCGTCACCCGCGTGGCCGGTGGCACGTCGCGCAGCAGCTGCTGGAGCATGCCCGGAACCCCCACCGCCTCGAAGGCCACGAGGGGCCGCCGCCCGTCGACACGGCGCCAGGCGTCGAGCGCACCCTCCTCCCCCGGGTCGACCGAATCGGTGGCCCCCATGGTGAGGGCCATGGCCCGGCGCACCGGTGAGGGGTCGGCGGCCACCACCACCTCGAGCCCGGCGGCCCGCAGCGCCGCCACCACGGCCAGGCCCACCGGACCGCACCCGAGCACCACGGCTCCGTGGCCGGCGGTGGCCCCGGAGCTCGCCGCGGCGTGGATGCCGACCGCCAGCGGCTCGGTGAGCGCGGCCCGGCGGGCGTCGAGGCCGTTCGGGACGGGCAGGGCGAGCGGCGCCGACAGCAGCATGTACTCGCCGTAGCCGCCGGGGAAGGCGTTGTTGTACGCCAGCTGGTGCAGGCCCGTCGACGACAGCAGCACGGGCACCGACACCACGGGCGTCCCCGGCGCCGGGCCGTCGGTGTCCGGCCCGAGCTCGAGCACCTCGGCGCAGAACTCGTGGCCCATGACGATGTCGCCGGACAGGTCGATGGCCGACATGCCCATGGACAGTCCGCCCATGGACGGTGCCATGTCCGCCGTCATCTGCACCATGGCCTCACCGTGGCGCAGGAAGTGGAGATCGGACCCGCAGATCCCACAGGCCAGGGTGCGCACGAGCATCTGGCCGCTCTGCGGCACCGGATCGGCCACCTCGTCCACCACGAGCCGGCCCTGGCGCATCACGCATGCACGCATCGACGTCCCTCCCGCCCTCCGGCATGACACGGGCGGGCGCCCTCCGTAGCATGGCCCACGGTGGCGACTGCGTCCGCGGCTCCCGTGTCGCACCTCACGCTACGCGCCCACGTCCCGGGGACCGTGCGCGCCGGGATCGACGTGGTGGGCGGGCGCACCGTGGTGGTGGCCCGCTCGGTGTCGGAGCGCCACCGCGGCGCGCTCAGCCGGGCCGACGGCATGACCATCGCCGAGGCCGCCCACCACGCCCTGGAGGAGCGCCTCCCGCTGGTGGTGGTGGTGTCGTCGTCGGGGGCCGAGGTCACCGAGGGCCTCGACGCCCTCGACGGCTGGGGGCGTGCGGCGGCGGCCATCGCCGCCTGCTCGGGCACGGTGCCCGTGCTCGCCGCCGTGACGGGTCCCGCCCTGTCGGGCCCGGCCCTCTTGCTGGGCCTGGCCGACCTCACCGTCATGACGCCCGAGGCGTTCGCCTTCGTGTCGGGGCCCGATGTGGTGGAGGGGTTCACGGGTGAGCGGGTGAGCCCGGCCGAGCTGGGCGGGGCCACCATGCACGCCACCCGTAGCGGCCTGTGCGCGCTCCTCGCCCCCGACGACGAGGCGGTGGCCGATCTCCTCGGCGCCGTCCTCGCCTATCTGCCCGACCATGCCGACGCGCCGGCGCCGGCTCTTCTCACCGACGACCCCGGCGAGCGCCTCACGCCCGAGCTCGGATCGGTCATCCCCGCCGCCGCGTCGGCCTCCTACGACGTGCGCGACGTGGTGCGCGCCTTCGTCGACGACGGCGAGCTGCTCGAGCTGCGCGCCGCCTGGGCGCCGCACATGGTCACCGCGCTCGCCGCCCTGGGCGGGGCGCCGGTGGGGGTGGTGGCCAACCAGCCCCGCTCCCTGGCCGGGACGCTCGACATCGCCGCCTCCCAGAAGGCGGCGCGCTTCGTCCGCTTCTGCGACAGCTTCAACCTCCCGATCGTCACGCTCGTCGACACTCCGGGGTTCCTCCCCGGCAAGGACCTCGAGTGGCGGGGCATGATCCGCCACGGCGCCGAGCTCGCCTTCGCCTATGCCGAGGCCAGCGTCCCCCGCCTGTGCCTGGTGCTGCGCAAGGCCTACGGCGGGGCCTACATCGTCATGGACTCCAAGGGCATGGGGAACGACCTGTGCCTGGCGTGGCCCTCGGCCGAGATCGCCGTCATGGGTGCGCGGGGGGCGGCCCAGATCCTGGCCCGGGGGGCGGGCGACGACGAGCGCCGCCTGCTCGAGGAGCGCTACGAGGCCGAGCTGCTCACCCCGTGGGTGGCGGCGGAGCGGGGGTTCGTGGACGAGGTCATCGACCCGGCGCAGACCCGGTGCGTGCTGGTGCGGGCGCTGCGCACCATCGCCTCGCGCCGTGAGCTGCTGTCGGCCCGAAAGCACGACGCCGGCCCCATGTGACACCGGACCTGCCCCGACGGCCCGGTGCGCCCGGCAGTCCAGGGGACGGGTCCAGGTCCGGAGGGGCGTCCGTTGGCTCGGCACGCCCGCAACCGAGTTGGGGTCGAGTTGATCCGAGGTTGGGCACGGCGTTAGAACCAACACGGAGAGTGATGGCCACGGGGGGCGGAACCCTGTGAGCACCTGTCAGCGACGCAGCGCATCCGCCTGACCGGCCGTCGTACCGGGCCGGGGGCGGCAAGGGGAACAGGGGTAGGCGATGAACGAGCACCGGGACCACGGGGACCCACGAGGAGCGGGGCCCGGCCGGGCCGGAGCGCTCCAGGCCGATCCGGTCCCCGCCGACACGGTCAATCCCTTGCAGGCCGATCCCCGTGCCGGGGCCCCGACGGCGCTGCGCTCGCTCAGCCAGGCGGGCGTGGCCAAGGTGGCCACCGCCGATGTCGGCGCCTCGCGCGAGCGCGGCCGCCAGCGCCGGATCCGCCGGCTGGCCATCGTCCTCACGCCGGTGGCCGCCTGGCTCCTGGTGCGGGCACTGGTGCTGCACCGCGGTGCCTTCGGGCTGCCGCACGTCCCCTCGGGCATGGTCCCCTATCTCCCGGGGATCATCCTCATCGCCCTGCTGGCGTGCGTGATCGTCGTGCCCATGCTGGGCGCCGGTCGCTCGCCGCACGTCCTGTACCGCCCGTCCGAGATCACCGTGTCGCTCGACGACGTCCGTGGCGCCCCCGTGCTCGTCGACGAGGTGGTGAAGACCCTCAACCTCTTCCTCGCCCATCGCACCTTCGCCGAGCACATGGGGGGCTCTGCCCGCCGCGCCATCCTGTTCGAGGGGCCGCCCGGGACGGGGAAGACCTACATGGCCAAAGCCATGGCCCGCGAGGCGGGCGTGCCCTTCCTGTTCGTGTCGTCGTCGGCGTTCCAGTCCATGTTCTACGGCCAGACCAACCGCAAGATCCGGTCGTACTTCAAGGAGCTGCGCACCTATGCCCGGCGCGAGGGCGGCGCCATCGGCTTCATCGAGGAGATCGACGCCATCGGCGGTGCCCGGGGCGGCATGGGGACCGGGCGCCATCACGACGGTGTGGCCGGCGTGGTGAACGAGTTGTTGATCCAGCTGCAGTCCTTCGACCAGCCGCCGGCCGGCGTGCGCCTCAAGGGTGCGCTCGTCGACGTCGTGAACGCCTGGCTGCCGCCGGGCCGCCACCTGCGCAAGCC
Source organism: Acidimicrobiales bacterium (assembly GCA_049514335.1). Taxonomy (GTDB): domain Bacteria; phylum Actinomycetota; class Acidimicrobiia; order Acidimicrobiales; family UBA8190; genus JBEKVE01. The sequence continues at coordinate 1,626 of JBEKVE010000059.1, read as the reverse complement.
GGTGGCGCCGCCCGCCAACATCCTCGTCATCGGGGCCACCAACCGGGCCGACGACCTCGACCCGGCCCTCGTGCGACCGGGGCGTTTCGACCGCTCCATCTACTTCGACCTGCCGTCCAAGGCGGGCCGGCGCGAGATCCTCGACTACTACCTGGACAAGAAGGCCCACGATGCCGACCTCGACGACCCGGCCCGGCGCGACACCCTGGCCGCCATGACCTTCGGCTACTCACCGGTCATGCTCGAGCATCTGCTGGACGAGGCCCTGGTGTGGGCGCTTCGTCGCGACGCCCCGGCCCTGTCGTGGGCCGACATCCAGCAGGCCAAGATGACCGAGGAGATCGGGCTCGCCCAACCGGTGGAGTACGCCGAGGCCGAGCGGCGCACCATCGCCACGCACGAGTCGGGCCACGCCACGGTGGCGTGGCTGGTGGGCAAGGGCCGCAAGATGGAAGTGCTGTCGGTCGTGAAGCGCAAGGACGCCCTCGGGCTCTTGTCACACTCCGAGGAGGAGGAGCGCTTCACCAAGACGCGCTCGGAGATCATGGCGCTCATCCAGATCGCCTTCGGCGGGATGGCGGCCGAGGAGCTGTTCTTCGGCGAGACGAGCTCGGGCGTGGCCGCCGACCTCCAGGCCGCCACCACCGCCGCCTGCCAGATGGTGGGCAGCCTGGGCATGGGGAGCACGCTCATCTCGTCGGCCGCCCTCGACATGCCGGGCAACATCGTGGCCAAGGTCACCGCCAACGACGCCGGGCGCGAGGAGGTCGACCGCATGCTGCACGAGGCCAAGGACGACGTGCGCGCCATGCTCGAGGCCAACCGCCACATCGTCGAGGCCCTGCGCGATGCGCTGCTCGAGCGCGACGAGCTGGTCGGCGTGGAGATCATCGACGTGATCAAGGCGGCCGCTGCGGCCGCACCGGTCACCATCGACCTGCCCACCTGAGCGACGCCCGAACGCGACTGTGGCCCCCGCCGAAGCGGGAGCCACAGTCAACACTTCCGTGCACACCGGGACGTTGCCCGGCGTTGGCGTGTCAGCCTTGGGGAGCGTTGGAGTACGAGGTACCCCAGTTCCACTGGCCCGTGACTGTCATCGGGTTCGAGGCGTTGCACGTCTCGGCCAGTCCGGCCGGAAGGCCGGACGAGGCGTGGTTCGTAGCGTTGGCAACCTGCGCGTAGTACACGCCTGCCTGGGTGAACGCTGCACCGCCGTTCTCCTGGGCATCCGCGCCCGACGTGGCGCCGTAGAAGACCGCTGTCCCACCGGTGTCCGGTGTGAGCTTGGTCCCGGACGGAGCCGTCTCGAGGTCCACCACGTACCAGCAGGTCCCGGTCTTGGAGTAGGTGGCCAAGATGACCCCCTGGCCGTCGGCGGCCGAGGCGACGTCCACCGGGTACTCGCTCACCAGGCTGGTGCCCTCGGTGGCGATGGCGGCGTTCTGGCTCCACGTGAACTCAGGAGCAGAAGCAGCCAGCGTGGCCGACGGCAGGGAGAGGATGGCGTAGGACTGGGTGTTCTGGTACAGCGCCTTCACCTCGGTCAGGGCGTTGGTCAGGTTCGACTGTGCCGCACGGTCGTTGGCCGAGCCGGACACACCCAGGAAGGTGGGGATGGCGATG
>JBEKVE010000058.1:0-17077 GCA_049514335.1 Acidimicrobiales bacterium | reverse complement strand
CCTGGCGTGCTGGGGCTACGAAGAGCACTGGCACGGCGAGGCCATCGGCGACGTCCTGCGGGCCCACGGCCAGGCGGCCGGTGCCGAGCGCCTGGCCGGTGTCCGTCGTCACCTACCGCGCTACGACTCGTTGCGCCCCTTCGCCTTCACGCTGGCGTCGGCCGTGACGCCACACATCGTGACCGTCCACATGACCTGGGGGGCCGTCAACGAGTGGACCACCCAGGCTGCGTACGCGCGCCTGGCCGCCAGGGCCGAGCACCCCGTGCTGAGCGAGCTCCTGCGCCGCATCATGCGCCAAGAGGGTCGCCACATCGACTTCTACGCCATGCAGGCACGCCGGCGCCTGGCCGCCAGCCCCGCGGCGCGTCGGCTCACCCGTGCGGCGCTGCGCCACCGCTGGGCCCCCGTCGGTTCCGGCGTCATGCCCGACGCCGAGGTGGCCTTCATGGCGAGCCATCTCTTCGGCGACGCCGACGGCCGGGCGGCGGCCCGGCGCGTCGACCGGATGGTGCACCGGCTCCCCGGCCTCGAGGATCTGTGCCTGCTGGAGCGGGCCGTCGACACCCTCGCCGGAGCAGCCGGGGGCTGAGGTGCGGCGCCGACCTCATCGGCACCCTCGTCGGCACCGCCGCCTACTCGTCGCCCCAGTCGTCGTCGACGTCCCCGTCGCCGGTCGACGCGCCCGTGTTCTGCCGGGCGCGCAGCCACGCGCTGATCTGGTCGGCCACGCGCTGCACCCCGCCCCCCACCCGGTCGACCATGGCCTCGAAGCGCTCGGCGTAGTGCGTCACCGCCGCGTCGAACTCGGCCGACGCCGGCGGCTCCTGTCCCCGTCGGACGTAGTGGCCCGACCGGATGCGGTCGAAGTCGCCGTCCGACACCCACCGGACCAACTGCGCCACCCGTCGAACGGCGAAGGGGTGGGGGCGGCCCACCTCCTCCCAGAAGCGGGCGTGGCGAGCGTAGAGATCGTCCTCATCCTCGTAGGCGGTGGCCTGGCGGATGAAGGCGTCGAGGTTGAGGCCCTCGACCGCACCCCCGGCCAGGCGCATGAGCATCTGGCACACCGGCAGCGGATCGGCGAGCACCAGGGCCGCGGCCCGGTCGCTCGACAGCTCGGCCATGCGCGACCACTCGAGCAGGGCCAGGTACAGGGCGCGTACGGGGAGCCCGGTGAACAGCGACAGGGGCAACGCGCCCCGCACCACCTGCGAGATGATCACCAGGGCGGTGGTGTAGGTGTAGTGCTCCGACAGCACGTGCCCCACCTCGTGGGCCAGCACCGCCTGCACCTCGATCGGCTCGTAGGAGCCCACCAGCGACGAGTACACGATCACGACGGGGTTCTTCGCCCCCACCGTCATGGCGTTGACGAGCGGCGTCTGGGTCAGATACAGGTCCGGGACGCGCTCGAGGTCGAGGACGCGCACGCAGTGGCGGTACCGCTCCCACACCGCCGGCACCTGGTCGCCACCCACGCGCACGGCGTTGCCCAGCAGGACCTGGCGCAGACGCCGCTCGTGGCCCAGGTCGCACAGGCGCTTCACGAGCTGGTCCATGAGGGGGATCGACCGCAACGCGGCGGTGGCGGCCCGGTCGGCGGGATGCTCGTAGGCCTTCGGGCTGATCCCCTCGTAGTGGATGGTGGCGTCGATGGTCACGCTGCCGGCACCGCCGCGGTCATCGGACCCCCTCCCGGCAGGCCCGTTCGGCGCCTGCCGCGGTCAGGCTACGACGCCTTGCGCCGCTTCGCCGGGCGGGCGGCGGCGGACAGCGCCGCCTCGAGCTCGTCCTTGGTCATACGCGAGCGCCCGGCGATGCCGAGGTCACCCGCCCGGGCCTGGAGCTCGGCCTTGCTGAGTGCCGACAGGTCCTCCTCGGCGCGGGCGGGTGCCGGGCGGCCGGTGCGCTCGGGGGCGGCGGGCTCGTCGGTGGCGGGGGCGAGACGCCGTCCCGGCTTGTGGGCGCGGGCCGCCTCCACGCTCGCCTGCAGGGCCTCCATGAGGTCGACCACGGGCGTGGGCGCCGGCTCGCGTCGTTCGGTGACGACGACGGTGCCCTGGCGCTTCTCCTCGATCAGCTGCTCGACCCGCTTGCGGTACTCGTCCTCGTACACCTCGGGGTCCCACGGGCTCGTCATGGACTCGATGAGCATCTTGGCCGTGTCGAGCTCGCGTGGGGTGAAGGTCAGGCTCTCGTCGAGGCCCGGCACCTCGCGCGACGGGTCACGCACCTCGTCGGCGAAGTACATCGTCTCGAGGGCGAGCACCGAGTGCGTGGGCCGGATGGCCACCAGGTGCTCTTTGGAGCGCAGCACGAGCGAGGCGATGGCGACCTTGTTCGAGGCCTCCATGGCCTGGCGCAGCAGGGCGTAGGGCCGCGCCGCCTGCTCGCCCTGGGGACCGACGTAGTACGTGGACTTGTACTGGATGGGGTCGATCTCCGCCAGGTCGACGAAGTCCGTGATCTCGATGGTACGCGACCGGCCCGGCTCGACGGACTCGAGCTCCTCGGGGCTGAGGATCACGTACTCGCCCCCGCCGAGGTCGTAGCCCTTCACCACCTCGGCGTACTCCACCTCCTCGCCGGTGCGCTCGTTGACGCGCTTCTGCCGGATCCGGTCGGAGGTGCCCGACTGGAACTGGTTGAAGTGGATGGTCCGGTCCTCGGTGGCGGTAAAGAGCCCCACGGGCACGTTGACGAGCCCGAAGCTCAGCGACCCCGTCCAGATCGCCCTGGGCATGGCGGCTCCTTTCGCAGGCGGGGACCCATCCAGTCAACCACGGGTCACAACGCTCTGACCAGGACCGGTGCCCCGGTCCACCACCCTGTTACACCATGTCGGCACACTGGCATCGAGGGCCTACGGAGGGCTGACCAGGAGGTTCCGGTGCGAGGTGCACGACTCGAGTCCGTCGGTGAGCGGTCCGTCGAACGGTTCGTCAGGGAGGCACTTTTCGGCCTCGCCACCCTCGACGCCGAGGATCGGACCCCCGACAACCTGAGCCTGCCTCTGGGCCTGAGCCTGTGGATGCGCCGGGGCGGGGTGGGCGTCATGGGGGCCCGCGCCGCTCTCCTGGCGCTGCGCGGGGCGCTGCTCGAGGCGTCGGGCATCGACGCACGCCGCGAACCCGTGCCCCTGGTGGTGGCCGATCCGTCGACCGCCGCCATCAGCCTGGCGCTCTACCTCGACGGCCTGCTGGAACGGGCCGCGGCCACGCGCGGTGTGTCACGCGAGGACATGGCCGAGCGCGCCGTCGCACTGCTCGTGGCCTGAGCGCCAGAATCGGCGGGTGGGTGGCGCGGGTAGCTTGAAGCGCCGTGGTCACACCACATCGGTCATCGCCTCCCGACACCGAAACCGCTGCATCGCCGCTCGTGGTGGGACGGGGTCTGGTCAAGCGCTTCGGGGACTTCGTCGCCGTCGACGGTATCGACTTCCAGATCGAGCGGGGCGAGTCCTATGGCCTTCTCGGCCCGAACGGCGCGGGCAAGACGTCGACCATGCGCATGATCGCGTGCATGTCCCCGGTGTCGGGGGGCACGCTACGGGTGCTCGGCATGGACCCGGCCCGCGACGGCACCAGGATCCGGGGCCGGATCGGCGTCGTCCCCCAGGAGGACAGCCTCGACCTCGAGCTCACCGTCCTCGACAACCTCATGGTGTACGGGCGCTACTTCGACCTTCCCCGTCGCGTCATCCGCGAGCGTGCCGAGCAGCTGCTCGAGTTCACGCAGCTGTCGGACCGCGCCCACGACAAGGTCGACCCGCTGTCGGGAGGCATGAAGCGCCGGCTCACCATCGCCCGGTCGCTCGTGTCGGATCCCGAGCTGCTCATCCTCGACGAGCCCACCACCGGTCTCGACCCTCAGGCCCGCCACCTCGTGTGGGACCGGCTCTACCGGCTGAAGCAGCAGGGCGTCACGCTCGTCATCACCACCCACTACATGGACGAGGCCGAGCAGTTGTGCGACCGCCTGGCCGTCATGGACGGCGGACGCTTCGCAGCCGAGGGCTCGCCGCGCGACCTCATCACCCGGTACTCCACACGCGAGGTCGTGGAGCTGCGCTTCGGCGCCGTCGACGCCGACACCGAGGCGGTGGCGGCCCGGCTCGCCGGGCTCGTGCAACGAGCCGAGGTGCTGCCCGACCGGCTGCTGCTCTACACCGACGACGGAGAAGCGGCGCTGGCCGAGGTGCATCGTCTGGGGTTCGTACCCGACAGCGCCCTCGTGCGGCGCTCGACGCTCGAGGACGTGTTCCTGCGGCTCACCGGCCGCACGTTGGTGGACTGATCGGGGAGGCGGAGCAGTGGACGTGACCGCCGGCGTTCCCGCCGTGCTGGACGCCGGCCGTGACGGTCGACACGGATCGCACCGACGGCCCACCCCGGCCTGGGTGCGGTCCATGTGGTACTGGCTGTACCAGTACAAGCGCACCTGGCGCGGCTCGATCACCACCAGCTTCCTGTACCCGGTGCTGTACCTGACGGCCATGGGACTCGGGCTCGGGTCCCTGGTCGACCACCACGTCCACGTGGTGGGGGGCGAAGCGAGCTACCTCGACTTCCTGGCGCCGGGACTCCTGGCCGCCACCGCCATGCAGATCGGCGGGAACGAGGCCATGTACCCCGTCATGGCCGCCATCAAGTGGCTGCGCACCTACTTCGCCATGCTGGCCACGCCGCTGTCGGTCATCGACATCCTGCTCGGCCACCTGGCGTGGATCGCGCTGCGCCTGAGCATGGTCACGTCGATCTACCTGGCCATCATGGCGGCCTTCGGGACCGTGCAGTCGGCCTGGGCCGTGCTCGCCATTCCCGCCGGGGTCCTCACCGGCATGGCGTTCGCCGCCCCCATCGCCGCCTTCGCCGCCACCCAGAAGAACGACACCGGGTTCTCCACCATCTACCGCTTCGGGATGATCCCGTTGTTCTTGTTCTCCGGGGTCTTCTTCCCCATCGCCCAGCTGCCGGGGTGGTTGCAGCCCGTGGCCCAGGCCACGCCGCTGTACCACGGCGTGGCGCTGTGCCGGGGGCTCGTGAGCGGCCACCTCGGGGCCGGCGCCGCCCTGGCGCACCTCACCTACCTGGTGGCGCTCACCGCCGTGGGCGTCGTCCTGGCCGCCGGCACCTACCGGCGGCGGCTCGTCACGTGAGCGCCGGTACCGGTCCGGCGCCGACCCGGTCCGCACCGGCGGGATCGGTGGGCACCATCCTGCGCATCGTGCCGCTCGCCATGCTCGGCACCCGTCGGTCCCGGCGGCTCGTGGAACGCAACATCCTCGTCTACCGGCGCGGCTGGATCTTCTTCGTGTCGGGCTTCTTCGAGCCGTTCTTCTACCTGCTGTCGATCGGCGTGGGACTGAGCAAGCTGGTAGGCGCCATCCACGTCGGTCACAGCCTCGTGCCCTACACCGCCTATGTGGCGCCCGGGCTGCTCGCCTCCTCGGCCATGAACGGCGCCACCCTCGATTCCACCTTCAACATCTTCTTCAAGCTGAAGATCGCCAAGACCTACGACGCCGTGCTGTCCACCCCGCTCGGGCCCGGGGACATCGCCCTGGGCGAGCTCACGTGGTCGCTCATGCGGGCCACCACGTACTCGGCCGCCTTCCTGGCCATCATGGCCGGGCTCGGGTACGTGCTGTCGTACTGGGCCATCCTGTGCCTGCCGGCGGCGATGCTCGTCAGCTTCGCCTTCGCCGCCGTGGGGATGGCGGGCACCACCTACATGCGCAGCTGGCAGGACTTCGACAAGGTGTCGCTCGCCCTCATCCCCCTGTTCCTCTTCTCCGCCACCTTCTACCCGCTGTCGGTGTACCCCGCCTGGCTGCAGGTGGTGGTGCGCTGCACGCCGCTCTACCAGGGCGTGGCCCTGCTGCGGGGCCTCGACACCGGCATCCTGTCGTGGTCGCTCGCAGCGCATGCCGCCTATCTGGTGGTTGCCGGCGTCACCGGCCTGCTCGTGGCCACGCGCCGCATGGCCACGCTGCTGCTGCCCTGATCCCCCCTACGCCGTGGCCGACAGGCCGACGATGCGGTTCACGTCGACGGCCACGTCCATTCGGTGGGACTCGCCGCCGCCCTCCACCGAGCCCCGCAAGGGGGAGACGTCCCAGTAGTCGCGTCCCCAGGCCGTGGTGATGTAGGACTCCGCCACGAACTGGTCGTTGGTGGGATCGATGTCCACCCACCCCCACCCCGGCAGGTACACCGAGGCCCAGGCGTGCGAGGCATCGGCCCCCACGAGGCGCTCCTGGCCGGGCGGGGGCAGTGTCTCGAGGTACCCGCTCACGTAGCGGGCCGACAGGCCGAGCGAGCGCAGGCAGCCGATGATGAGATGGGCGAAGTCCTGGCACACGCCGCGCCCGTGCTCGAGCACCTCGAGCAGCGGCGTCGAGATCGACGTGAACCCCGGTTCGTAGACGAACTCACGGTGTATCCGCCCCGAGAGGTCCTCGACGGCGTCGACGAGCGGTCGCCCGGGCACGAACGACGGCTCGGCGTACTCGACCAACGCGCCCGAGGTCGGCACCAGGCGTGACGCCGCCCGGCACCGCCGGGCGTCACGCGCTGCGGGCTGGCGGTCCATGTCGAGCAGCGACCGCACCGATTCCCACGGCGGGCCGGCCGGTGGTGGCGGGGGGGCGCTCACGACCACCTCGCTCGTGGCCGTCACCGACATCGAGCGGAACCCGCCCTTCACCACGAACGTCGTCACGGTGTTGCCGAAGGGGTCGGGGTATTGCGACCACGAGACGGGAACAGGGTCCACGGTGATGTCGTGCATGATGCAGCGCTGGTGGTCCCCCGAGCGCGGCCGGAGGTGCGCCTCGTTGTAGGACTGCTCGACCGGGGCGTCGTAGTCGTAGGTGGTGCGATGCGTGACGTGGTACACGCGCTCGGCCGGCACGGGCTCGATATTGCCCGGCGCCGTCGCCGGCGGCGTGGACCCCCGCCACCGCCGGGTGCCGTCCCCCGACGCAGCGACATCGGGGGGCGCCGGTGCACCGACGTCGACCCCGGCCACAGAGGCGTCGGCGACGGCCGGGGGAGCGAAGTAGGTGGCATCCAGGTGGTCGTGCACGGCGGCGACGGCGGGGACGAGCTCGCCCAGAAAGGCGCGCAGGCCCACGGCGCTCAACTCGGCGACCGGCGCGTCCGCCACCACCACGGCCGCATCGGTGCAGGCGGCCAACACCTCCTCGTTGCGCGGCAGCGTCTTCACGAGATCGCGCATCTCGCCCAGGCACGCCGACACGGCGCGGGGGAACGCGTCGTCCTGGAGCACGAACCGCAGCGTGGAGCCGGCGTCGGGACGGGCCGGCGTGGCCCGGCGGAACGTCTGGTAGGAGGCGAGCGAGCGGAGCAGCGCCATGCGGTGCACCTCGTCGTAGGGGTCGCGGCCCGCGCCCGGCACGGCGCTGTCGGCCCTGACCTCGAGGAGCCGGCAGGTGAGCTCGGCCCGCTCGAGCTGCTGCCCGAGGTGCAAGAAGGCAAGGGCCTCGTCGCGTCGCATGGTTCCTGTCAATACCCCGCTCATGCGCTGGCACTCCTCGACCACGCGCCGCAACCAGCGCACGCGGTCCTGGCGGCTGGCGACCTGGGCGGCTTCGGCCCCCGAAGCGATCCACAGCCGGTTGCACTGCTCCCACACTTCGCGGGGCACCACCGGCCGGGCCAGGCGGAGGTTGGCACGGGCCCCGGCGATGGAGGACACGATGGACGACGGGTTGCTGCGGTCGGTGACGACGAACGCCACGATGCGGCCCTCGTCGGCCCGGGTCGCCGGTCGTTGTGGCGTCCCGGCCCGGCCCGTCCCCACCGGCTCGCCGGCACCGGTCGGCGCCGCCGTCCGGGGCCCGCCCGTGCCGGGACGGCCGTAGCGCTCGTCGTAGAGGTCCCGCACGCCGGCGATGTCCACCAGGGGTCCCCATCCGACGTCCTCACCGACCGGCAGGTCGATGTGGGTCTCGCCGTGCACCGCCACGATGCGCGCCATGTCCTCGGCGCGCTCGAGGTATCTGCCCGTCCAGTAGGTCGCCTCTGCCAACCTCGCCAGCAACATTGCCTGTCCTCCTCCCCCGTCACTGCCGGCCGCGCCGGGCGTCGTGCCCGTCGCCGCCGGCACCTCGCCCATCGCGTCCGGCACCGCTTTCGATCCCCTGTCGTCGTCGATCACTCCCGCGCCGCCCGCTCACTGCGACGGCGCCCACATCTCCTGTCCCAGTCGCCCCTCTCCGCCCGGGTGCGCCCCCGCGCCCAGCACGGCGAGCGCCGCCGCGTCGTCGGGGGGGACACCGAGGGAGTCCTCCCACCGGTCGCCGCCGGCATCGCCGTCGACGAGGGTGGCGTCCACGATCCACGTGTCCTTGCTGCCGCCTCCCTGCGAGGAGTTCACGATGAGCGACCCGGCGGTGCGCGCCACCCGGGTGAGGCCCCCGGCGGTGACGTAGACCTCGTCCGGCCCCATCAACGTGAAGGGGCGCAGGTCCACATGCCGCGACACCACCGCGCCGTCGCACAGGGTCGGCATGGTCGACAACGGGATCACCGGCTGGGCCACCCAGTTCGGCGGGTGCTGCTCGATGCGCTGGGCCACGAGGGCGAGGGCGGCCGGTCCGGCGCTCGGACCGATGACGACGCCGTAGCCGCCCGAGGCGTTGGCCGGCTTGACCACCAGGGCGTCGAGGTTGGCGAGGACGTAGCGGCAGTCGGCCGGGTCGCCGCAGCGCCAGGTGGTGACGTTGGGGAGGATGGGCTCCTCTCCCAGGAAGAAGCGGATGATGGCGGGGACGAAGGGGTACACGGCCTTGTCGTCCGCCACACCCGCCCCCGGGGCGCTCGCCAGCGCCACACGGCCGCGCCGCCAGGCCCGCAGGAGCCCGGGCACACCGATGAGCGAGTCCCGCCGCAGGAGCTGGGGGTCGAGGTACATGTCGTCGATGCGCCGGTACACGACGTCGACGCGTTCGAGGCCCCCAACCGTCCGCATGCACACCGTGTCGTCGTCGAGGACCACGAGGTCGCGTCCCTCGACCAGCTCGATCCCCATCTGCTGGGCGAGGAAGGCGTGCTCGAAGTAGGCGCTGTTGTGGACCCCGGGGGTGAGCACGACCATGGTGGGGTCGGGACCGGGGGCGAGCGACGACAGCAGCTCCCCCAACCGGGCCACGTAGGGGGCGACGGGCTCGATGCTGTAGAGACGGAAGAGCTCCGGAAAGACGTGCTTGGCCACCATGCGGTTCTCGAGCACGTAGGAGACGCCCGACGGCACCCGGAGGTTGTCCTCGAGCACGTAGAAGGTGCCGTCCTCGCCCCGGACCAGGTCGCTCCCGCACACGTGGGCCCAGATCCCCCCGGGTGGATCCACGCCCATGCACTCGGGCCGGAAGTTCGGGGATCCCATGACGATGTCGGCGGGCACCACACTGGCCTGGATGGACCGCTGCTCGTGATAGATGTCGTCGATGAAGAGGTTGAGCGCCCGCAGGCGCTGCACCAGGCCGTCCTTGATGCGCGACCACTCCGAGGAGGCGAGCACCCGGGGGATGACGTCGAAGGGCCAGGGACGGTCGACGACCCCGTCCCCCTCGTTGGTCTGGAAGGTCATGCCGATGCTGCGGATCTCCCTGTCGGCCGCCTGCTGGCGCTCGACCAGTGCCTGGGTGCCGAGGTGCTGCACGTGGCGCCACAGTCCCTGGGCGATGGGCCACGGGGACCCGTCGGGCGACAGGAGCTCGTCGTAGCCCGGACCCGGCTCGTAGCTCGACAACATGGGACCCTCCGCCATCCCGGCGCGTGGCGTCGAAGTGTGAACGGCTCTCACGGTACGGAAGCGACGTGAACGGCGAGGGTCCCGTCGATGACGGCTGTGTTAACCGGGCCACGGCCCGCCGGTTGACCGGGCGAGGCACGCCGCCGGCCACGCCCGGTGCGGTCGGATGGGGCGCCACGCCCCCGCCGCCTCATGGCCCCCGGCGTTAATGTGCGGCCATGGAGACACATGACGACCTGCGCCGGGGGGTCGATGCCGTGCTGGAACGGCGGGGGTGGCCCCTCACCGGCTGCATGGAGTGGGGTTTCCTGGACCGCAGCGGCGTGCTGGTCGACGCCCTGGCGGAGGACGATCCCGCCACCTTCCTGGTGGGCGAGATCCGTGACCTGCGCCACGAGGTCGACGCCATGGCGGCCGAGCGCGCCCCGGTGCCCACGGCGCCGGCCGGCTCCCCTTTCGACCTGGTGTCGCGGATCCAGGCCGAGCTCGAGACGCTCGAGCCCGGCGGCGAGGGCGAGAACCCCGGCCTGTGGGAACGCGCACGGGGGGCGGCGCACCTCTTCTACCTGGAGCGCACGGGGCGGACCCCCACCGCTCGCCGCAGCGCCAACGGCACCCTGCCGTCGGACGACGCCGCCGCCTTCGAGATCGCCCACCCCGTCCGGGTACTCGGGGTCACGACGGTGGGCGAGTGGCAGGCCACCACCAAGGTGACGCTCGCCCTCGATCCCACGCTGAGCGCGGCCCAGGTGGCCGCCATGTGGCAGAAGGTGCGCTCGGCCATGCTGCGCCAGGGAGCGCGCGGACGCTCCGTCAGCCGGAAGTCATTGGCGCTGGCGCTGTTCGTCGCCCACCACCCGGGGCGACCGTGGGCGGACCTGCGCCGTACCTGGAACCAGCTGTATGCCCACTGGGCCTTCAAGTCACCGGATCTCCGGGTCTTCCGCAACGCCGCCGTCCGGGCGCGGCGCTACCTTCTCGAGCCGCCCGAGCTGGACGACGTCGCCGCCGGCCGGTGGCAATGGATGCACCGCCAGGCGGCACGCCTGGCTTCGGGCGCCAACAGCGGATGACCGCCGCCGGCTCGGGCCTCGCGGCGCGGTGACGCCGTGAGCGCCGGCGTGCGCCGGGCCGAGGCGTCGGACATCGACGCGTGGGTGGCGGCCATGGGGGTCGGATTCCTCATTCCCGTCGCCGACGGCTACGCCGAGTACTACGCCGAGGAGGTCGACCTCGATCGCACCTGGGGCGCGTACGACGGCGACCGCGTGGTCGGGACGCTTCGTTCGTTCGCCACCACCTTGACCGTGCCGGGTCCGGCGCAGGTGGTGGCATCGGCGCTCACCAACGTGACCGTCTCCCCCACCCACCGCCGCCGGGGGCTCCTCACCGACATGATGCTCGCCAGCCTCCGTGCCGACGCGGCCCGGGGGGAGCCGGTGAGCATCCTGATCGCCTCCGAGTACCCCATCTACGGGCGATTCGGGTACGGCGCGGCGATCGAGGGCGCTGCCTACAGCCTCGACGTACCCACGACGCGGTTCCGACGGCCGCCGGCGGGCGAGGTGGAGCTCGTCGACCGTGACGTCATGCGCGCCGTGGCGCCCGGCGTCTACGAGCGCTTCCGGGCGACACGGCCGGGATCGATCGATCGGGCCCCCCGGTGGTGGGACCGGACCTTCCACCAGGTCGACGTGCCCGGCGACAAGCCCTTCGAGGGGTACCACGCGCTCTACCGCTCTTCCCGGGGCGAACCCGAGGGGTACGTGAGCTACAGCGCCACGAACCGCTGGGAGCACATGCGCAAGAAGGGCGAGCTCACCGTGGAGGAGCTCGTGGCCGCGACGCCCGCCGCCTACGAACGCCTGTGGCGTCACTGCTGCGAGGTCGACCTCATCACCGTCGTGCACGCCGGCGACCGTTGCATCGAGGAGCCGCTGGCGTGGCTCCTCGAAGACGGGCGGGCGCTGCGGCGCACCGGCACCTTCGACTTCGTGTGGGTGCGCGTGCTCGACACCGCCGCGGCGTTGTCGGCCCGCCGCTACCGGGTGGCGGGTGCGCTCGTGGTGGAGATCGTCGACCCCCTCGGGCTGGCCGCCGGCCGCATGGCGTTGCAGGGCGGCCCCGACGGTGCCACCTGCACCCCCACGAGCCGTTCCCCCGACCTGACCATGCCGGTGGACACCCTGGGCTCGCTGTACGTCGGTGGCACCTCGGCGCTCGCCCTGGCCGACGCAGGCCGGATCGACGAGCACCGGGCCGGAGCCGTGCTCCTCGCCGACGCCATGTTCGGGTCGCCGCTCACCCCGTGGTGCGCCACCTGGTTCTGAGGCTCGCCGCCCCCCGCCGGGTCGATCCCCGGTCGGGGCGGGCCAGTGGGTCGTTTGCGCCGTGAACATCGGATGCCTCCCGGCCGCACCCGGCGCGTCTTCGAACCCGACTGACCGGAGGTGCCCCGTGCCGCACACCCCCCCTGACCACGAGCCGCCACCCCGGCCCACCATCGACGCGCCCGGGCGGTGGCATCGCCCCGGCCCGCGGTGCGCCACGCTCGACGACACCGGCCCGGCGCCGGGCGGCGCCGGTGACCTGTTCGGCCTGACCGTCGTCCCCGGTGGGCGCGGTCTGTGGTTCGTCGACAACGGCGCCAACTCCCTCGACCTTCTGTTCTGAGGTCGCCGACCGGTCGAGGCGCTCCGGTCCCCCGGAGCCCCACCCGATGTGCCCCGTGCGGGGGTCCGACGCCCCGGCCCCCTGCACGGGTGCACCAACGAGCGCCGGCACGGCGTGTACACCAGTACAGGCGTTCCGGAGTACAGGCGTTCAGGAGTACAGGGCGTGCAGGCCCAGCCGTTCGAGATAGTCGACGAACAACGCGGGCTGTTGGAACATCCAGTCGTGGTCGATGGGGGTGTGGCCCGATCCGTAGGCCACCGTGAAGCTCGCACCCAGGGCGCCGGCGAATGCCTCGCCGTCGCTCCGTGACAGCACCGAGTCGCGGTTGGCCCACAGGACGTGTGCCGGTAGCCCGGCGTCGCCGACGGTGTGGACGATCCGGTCGCGAGCTTCGGTGAAGGCCCACCACGCCGCGTCGGCGAGCTGCAGCGGGTGCTCGACCCACGAGCGGACGAAGGCGCTGGCTGCCTTCGGCGTCGCCAGTCGGAGCAAGCGCAAGGGATGGCGCAAGGACTCGTCGGCCAGTCTCCATTCCCGCGACACAGCGAGGGTGTCGGAGAACACGAGCTCCACGGTGCGTTCCGGGAACGAAGACGCGAACCCCAGCTGGATGGCACCGCCGAACGAGTGGCCCACCATCGTCACCCGCTCGAGGCCGCGCTGGTCGAGCGCGGCAGTGAGCGCCCGGAGGATGCGGTCGTAACCCCACCGTCCCCGGACGGCGAAGAGATCGGGGATGAGGACCCGACAGCGCGGTGCCAGCTCGTCCGCCAGGGCGCGGTAGGTGGCCGGGCGCATGGCGAAGCCGTGGAACACCACGACGGGCGGCCCCGTGCCGATGTCGATGGGTACCTCGAGCATCTCCACGGGGCGCGAGTCAACCAGACGCGCGGCGGTTTGCCCCCTTCCGCAGCGGGGTAGCCTGTCCGACGGGGCAACGGGAAGGCCGTGATCGATGACGCACGGCGCGCAGCAGGGGGAGACGCCAGAGACCGGTCTCGCCCCGACCGGTCCTGCGGGGCGGCTGCGGCGGCACCGGGGGCGGCACTTCGGGCTTCTGCCGAGGATCGCCCTCGGCGTGCTCCTTCTCGCCATCGTGGTGTTCGCCTTCCTGCGGGCCCACAGCGCCACCCACGACTTCCTGACAGCCTTCGACCACTTCAGCGTGGGGCGCCTGCCGTGGTTGGCGCTCGCCATCGGCGCCGAAGTGGCCTCGTTCCTGTGTTACGCCCTGGTGCAGCGCCGTCTGTTGCGCGCCGGGGGCACGAAGCTCACGATGCGCACCATGGTGAGCCTGGCCATCGCCGCCACGGGGATCACCAACCTGGTGCCCGGCGGAACCGCACCCGCCAGCGGGTGGCTGGTGGGGCAGTACCGGCGCCGCTGCATCCCCATGCCCCTGGCGGTGTGGGTCGTGCTGGCGGGTGGGTTCGCCGCCATCGTGTCGATCATCGCGCTCCTGGTCGCCGGGGCCGGTGTCGCCGGGCTGCTGTCGTGGTGGCAGGCACTCGGATGCGGCGCACTGGGATTCGGCGTCGCCGCGTCGATCGTGGTGATCGTGCACCGGACGTCCGCCGTCGACGCATGGCTGGACCTGCGGGCGGGGCACCGGTGGGCACGCTGGGTCCGGGGACTCACCGCCCGTGCCGCCGATGTCGTGCAGTATCGGGTGACGGTCCCCACCGGTGCGCAGGTGCTGGGGCTGAGCCTCGCCAACTGGTCGATGGACGTCTTCTGCCTGATCGCCTCGTTCGAGGTGCTGGGCAGGCCCATTCCCTGGCACGCCGTGCTCTTCGCCTACGCGGTGGCTCAGGTGGCGGGAAGCCTGGCTCCGGTACCCGGCGGGATCGGCTTCGTCGAGGGCGGCATGGTGGGGGCGTTCGCGCTCGTGGGCTCCCCCGCCGGGGACGCGCTGGCGGCCACGGTCGTGTACCGCGCCATCACGTGCTGGGCCGTGGCGGCGATCGGCAGCGTGATGCTGGTCGTGGTCGAGCGCAGGGCCGCCCCGTGCGCCGAGGTGACCGACGGCGATACGGCGCAACGCGATGCAGCGAGCGCCGCGCCGATCGGCCCGCCGTCTCTGGCTGTCGGTCCCGAAGGACCGCCTCCGACATCGTCTGCTGTGGAGACACTGCCCTGACCACCGCCTATGACCGGAACAGGACGACCACGGCGCTACCGTGAGTCGGGCTCGCACGCCCACGACGCGGGAGGGGGAAAAGTTGGCGCAGGTCACTGCGGGCGTCGACCTCGGCGGCACCAAGATCCAGTCGGTAGCGGTGTCGGAGGGCGCGGTCGTGGGTCAGTCGCGCCATCAGACCCCGAAGACGGGGGCGGCCGACGTGATCGCCGAGATCGTGGCGAGCGTGGCTGCGGCCGTGCAGGGCGCGGGACGTGATCTGACCGAGCTGCGCGCCATCGGGATCGGCACGCCGGGTTCGGTCGACAGGAGCACGGGTCACGTGTCGAAGGCCGCCAACGTGCCGGGGTTCATGCAGGACGTACCGCTCGGGCCGGCTGTGAGCGCCGCGTTCGCGGGGACGCCCGTGACCGTGGACAACGACGTCAGGATGGCCGTGATCGGTGAATACCACCGCGGCGCGGGGCGTCCCTACAAGAATCTGCTCGGCGTGTTCGTGGGCACGGGTGTGGGAGGCGGCCTCATCCTCGACGGCATCCTGCGCCACGGTCGGGGCAATGCCGGCGAGATCGGGCACACCACGGTCAAGCCCGGCGGTCGACGCTGCGGCTGCACCCGGCTCGGATGCCTCGAGGCGTACGCCGGTCGCATGTCCATCGAGCAGACGGCCCGCGGGCGTGCCAGCAAAGGCCAGAAGACGAAACTGTTCGAGATCATGGAGCGCAAAGGGCGCGATCGCGTGACGAGTTCGGTGATCGCCGACGCGCTCGAGCTGGGTGACCGTCTGACCGTCGAGCTCATGGACGAGGCCGTGGACGCGCTCGGTGTGGCGCTGGCGAACGCCCAGAACCTCCTCGAGCTCGAGGCCATCATCGTGGGCGGCGGGCTGGGTGACCGCCTCGGTGAACCCTTCGTGCGCAGGGTGGAGCAGGCCATGGCCAAGAACCTGCGGGTACCCGAGTTCCCGCCGGTGGTGCTGCCCACCCAACTCGGTGACCTTTCGGGCGCGGTCGGAGCCACGGTGTTGCTCGAAGGCGGCGCCCGGGGCCTGTAGCGCCGGTCGCCATCAAGCAGTGAACCGGCTGGGGCGCTTACCCACGCCTCTGCTGGGGGGGCAATCTCCTGGATCGGCGCTGACCGGGCGTGGCGCCCCAGCCGTGCTGCCAGCGTACGGACCGGGGCGTCCGAGCACATCCGTTTCCCCCCGCAATCCGCGCGGTGCGGACCCGCACAACCCCGCCCCGTGAGGGAGGGCAGGTCAGGGCGACGGCGCCAGGGAGCAGGGGCGTAGGCTGGCGGCGTGGGGCGGATGCGGGTCCTCGTGACGGCTGCGGTGAGCGTCGCCGCCACCGTGGTCGGACTGAGCGCATCGGCGAGCGCGAGCGGGCCGTGGGTCCCCCAGCCAGGGCTGGTCTGGCAGTACCAGCTCCAGGGGACCGTCAAGACGAACCTGTGCGCGGTTCCGGTGAGCGGTGGCTCGTGTGTGCGACCCCAGGTCTACGACATCGACCTGTACGCCGACAACGGCGTGACCCTCAATTCGGCGAGTGTCGCCGCCATCGACGCCACCGGCGCGCACGCCGTGTGCTACGTCGACGCCGGCACATGGGAGAACTGGCGCCCCGACGCCACCCAATACCCGGCGTCGGTGTTGGGCGCGTCGAACGGATGGCCCGGTGAGCGCTGGGTCGACATCCGGGCGACGAGCGTGCTGCTCCCCATCCTGTCGGCACGGGTGGCCAAGTGCGCCCAGGCCGGCTTCGATGCCGTGGACTTCGACAACGTGGACGGATACGAGAACGCCACCGGGTTCCCCCTGACGGCGGCGGAGCAGCTCACCTTCGACACCGATCTGGCGGGCATCGCACATGCCCACGGCCTGTCGGTGGGGCTCAAGAACGACCTCGACCAGCTGGGGCAGCTGCAGAGCGTCTTCGACTTCGCCATCAACGAGCAGTGCGCGCAGTACAAGGAGTGCTCCGCCTACGACGCGTGGAGGGCTGCGGGCAAGGCGGTGGTGGAGTTGGAGTACCACGTGCCGGCACGGCGCGTCTGCCCGGAGGCGGACGCGGCCGGACGTGACGCCATCCTGAAGGGCGTCGCCCTGCGGGCGAAGCCGTGGAAACCCTGTCGCTGAGCGCTCGTCCCGGGTCCTATCGCCCGAGCAGCCACGTCGCACCGGCCAGGAGGCGCCGCTTCCACCCCGTGCTGGCAGATGCGTGTCCTTCGGGGCCACGCTCGGGGTCCCGGGCCGGGACTGCGGCGGTGCCTTCGGTCATCACCACACCGTCCAACTCGGTGAACACGACCACACCGGTGGGGCGCAGTGCGGCCAGTGCCTCGGAATCCCGGGCCGCACTCCCACGGCGCCGCGTCCCACCAGGTCGGCCGGGTCGTTGGCCCCGGGCCCGCCGCTTCGGGGCACCCGGTCTCGACGACTGCCCACCACCGGGCGGCGGCGGTGTCCTGGCGGAGCGC
>JBEKVE010000057.1:0-17107 GCA_049514335.1 Acidimicrobiales bacterium | reverse complement strand
CGTGAGCGTCTCGTCGAAGACCTCGACGCGCGCTCGCCCACTCTGCTTGGCGTGGTACATCGCCGCGTCGGCCTGGCGCAGCACGTCGTCGGGGTCGTCACCGCGCAGCCCGAAGGCCACGCCGACGCTGGCGGAGACGAAGCACTCGACGCCGTCGAGGACGAAGGGGCGGTCGAAAGCGGCGAGCAGGCGCCAGGCGTAGGCCACGGCCCCCTTGCGGTCGGTGAGCCCCTGCACCAGCACGGCGAACTCGTCCCCACCGAAGCGCGCCACCAGGTCGCCGGGGTGCGCGCTCGACTCGATGCGGCGCGCCACCTCCACCACGAGCTCGTCGCCGGTGGTGTGGCCCCGGCTGTCGTTCACGTACTTGAAGTGGTCGACATCGAGAAAGCACACCGCCACCGGCGGCCCGGTCAACTCGGTGCGGGCCACGGCCCCGGCCAGGCGCTCCACGAACTGCGACCGGTTGGGCAGTCCCGTGAGGTGGTCGTGGGTGGCTTGATGGGCGAGACGGCGCTCGAACTCCCGGCGCTCGGTCACGTTACGGGCGGTGGCGGTGATCACGAGGCCCTCGGGCGTCTCGATGGGGCCGAGGACGAGCTCCATGGGGAACTCGTCGCCGTTCTTGCGCACGCCCGCCATGTCCTCGACGTCGCCCACGATCACCGTGCGGGGGCTTCGCACCAGGTCCTGCCGGGCGTGGCGCAGCACGTGCTGGAGATGCGGCGCCGCCAACATCTCGACCTGGCTGCCGATCAGCTCGTCGGGCTCGTAGCCGAAGAGCCGGCTCACCTGGTGGCTGGCTTCGATGACGACACCGTCGGTGCTCATGACGATCACGGCGTCGGGCGCGGACTCGATGAGGGACCGGAAGTGCGCTGCGTCCCGGCGTTGGTGCTCGAGCTTGCGTGACCCCTCGAGACCGTGCCCGGCGTGCGCGGCGAGGAGCTCGAAAGCGGCGATCTCCTGCGCCTCGACGGCGTGTTGGGTGAGCGAGCCACCCACCAGCACCGCGACGACCTGCCCCTCGACCCACACCGGCGTGGCGATGACGGTCTTGAAGCCGACCTCTCGCAGTTGCGGATGGGCGCGGTCGCGCTCGTGGTAGTCGTCCACGACCACGGTCCGGCGCTGCTCGAGGACGTATCCCACCATCCCGCTCTCGCTCGGGTGCAGGTGCTGCACGTAGGCGTCGGGCAGCCCGCGGGCGTGGACGACGCGGTAGTGCTTCGCGTCGTCGGTGAGCTCGCACACGTTGGCCGCCTCGAACCCGAGCTGGCTCACGGCGTCCACCGCCCACGACAGGATGGAGTCGCGGTCGAGGGTGTCGAGCTCCCGCCCCAGATCGGCCACCCGGCTCCACAGACTGGCGCGGTGCTCGTGCTCGATGGTGGCCCGCTCGCGAAACAGAAGCTCGCGCGTGAGCTGTGCGGCGATGGAGTCGGCCGCGCCCGCCGCCGCCAGGATCATGCCCAGACGCAGGACCAAGGTGGCCGATCCGATGCCCCATCCCGCGCCGGCCAGCGCGGCCACGTAGGCGCCGGCGGTGGCGACGGTGAGCGCCACCCGTCCGCGGCGCGGGTAGGTGACGTTGGTGGTGAAGACGAACTGCAACAGGTAGACGAGATAGAGGTCGGAGTGGCTGCCGCCACTCAGGTCGATGCCCACCGACACCATGGCGATGTCGCACAGGGACCAGGCGTAGAGGACCGGCACGACGAGCCCGCGTCGGGCCAGGCTCTCCCACGGCAGCATCGCCACGGGAATTGTGGCGGCGATGGCCACGCCCACGAGCACGAAGAACGGCGTGGTCGACAGGGGGTAGTGGCCCGGGAGCACGGCGTAGAGGCACAGCACCAGCAGCACCACCACCGTGGCGCCCACGCCGACCCGGATCGACTGGAGCCGCATCTCGTCGAGGACCCCGACCCGCGTCGCGGGGGCGCCGGTGTCGGCGTCTGTGGCCCGGACGTCCTTCGCCGTGTGCGGCTGGGTGTCACCGCTCCCGACGCCGACGGCTGGGTCGGATGCCGCCAAGGGTGGTGGCGACGGCGGGGGTGTCAGTCGGCTCTGTGGGTTTTCAGACCCGGCCGGCAGTGCTTCGAACGCGGGCGCGCCGGAGCCAGGCGCGGCCTGCGGTCCGTCCTCGTCGACACGCATCGAGTGCGCGTCAGGCACAGAGGACGGCCGAACGGTTCGACCTGGTGCTCCCACCGCAGAAAAGCGTATCGGCGCACCCTCCCTGACCAGGGTTTTCGGCGGAACTGTTGTGACAACGTATTGATTCGGGACCAACGACCTATGCCCCGGCGCCCACCGCCGCCCGGCGCCCCTGCTGCGGAGGGTGTCCACGGCCGGCTCCGACGGAGGACTGCGGTGCGAGAATGCCGTCGGACGCCGCTCGCGTAGCATCGGGCCCGGTCCCCGAAGGGGAGGGAGTCGCTGTGGGTGGACGTGCCGGGCACCGGGCGGGAGCCGGGGCGGAGGCGGCGCTCCCCGACGCAGGTCCGTTCCGAGATCTGGCCACCACGGCGCTGGCACTGGCCCGGCGCTTTCGTGGTGGGGGGACGCTGTGGTGTGTGTCGCCTGCGTGGCCGTGGCACGCCCGTCATGTGGCGGTGGAGTTCGTCCATCCGGTCGTGGTGGGCACGCGGGCGCTGCCCGCGGTGAGCGCTGAGGGGCCCGACGTCGTGGCGGCGCTCCGGGTGGGGGCCCGTCCCGGCGACATGGTGCTCGCTCTCGGGCCCGCTGGTGACGCCACGGTGGCCGACGTCATGCGCCGTGCACCGACGTGGGGACTGCGCACGGTCTGGATCGGCGCCGGACCCCGGCCCGGCCCCGGCGCCGCCGACCACGTCCTGTGGGCCGGCGGGGACGAGGGTGTCACCGCCTTCGACGGTGGGCTCGTCCTCGTCTACCACGTGCTGTGGGAGCTGGTGCACGTCTGTCTCGAGCACCCCGGCCTGCTGGTCGAGGAGACGGTGCCCGACGCGGCAGCGGTGTGCGTGACCTGTGCCGACCAGGGCACCGTGGCGGAGGTGGTGGCGTTGTTGTCGGGCAACCGGGCCAGCGTGCGTGCCGGGGGCGTGCTCGAGGAGGTCGACGTCACCCTCGTCGACGTCCCCGCCCCGGGTGGTCTCGTGCTCGTCCACGCCGGCTCGGCGGTGGCGGTGGTGCAAGACGGTGCGCCGTGACCGGTCCGGGGACGGGGTTCCTGTACCCCTTCATCGACGGCGACGAGCGCGACGGCGCCGGCCTCCTCGACGATCTGGCCGGCTCGGCCGCGGCCAAACAGGCCGACAGCCACCGGTTGCGGGCCGCAACGCTGCAGGCCTGTTCAGGGGAGATCGGGCGGGCCGCCGACGCGTTGGTCCGTCGGTTCGGGGCGGGTGGCCGCCTCTTCGCCTTCGGGAACGGTGGCAGTGCCACCGACGCCGACGCCTTCGTGTCGCTCTTCGCACGGCCGCCCCGGGGGCGGGCCCTGCCGGCCCGGTCCTTCCTGGCCGACCAGGCCGTCGTGAGCGCCCTGGGCAACGACGTGGGGTTCGACCTGGTGTTCTCGCGCCAGGTCATCGCCTACGGCTCGGCGCAGGACGTGGCGGCTGCCTTCTCCACCAGCGGAAGCTCCGCCAACGTGCTGCGAGGGCTGGCCGAGGCGCGCCGTCGGGGTCTGCTGACGCTCGGCTGGACCGGCTACGGCGGCGGCGACATGGCCACGTCGGGAGTCGTCGACCACCTCTTCGTGGTGGAGTCGTCGAGCGTGCATCGCATCCAGGAGACCCAGGACGCCGTGGCCACCGCCCTGTGGGTCGAGGTGCAGCGACGCATGGCGGACGAGTGACGGATCCGACGCAGCGTCAGGAGGGGAGCCCGACGGTGCCCCCGGGCGGTCGGCGGTGATGTCGATGCCGGGGCCACCGGACCCCGGGTCAGCGCCGGGCGGTCCGGACGGTGCCAGCGACGACAGCGCGCCGGGCGACCGCTCGCTAGGCGACGGCTCGCGGGCACGGCGCGAGGCCGCCGTGCTCGAGCGCGTCGAGGCATTTCGCCGGCGCCGCCCCCGCCTGCGCGACGACGTGGTCACCCTGGCCCACGGCGCCGGCGGCAAGGCGTCTGCCGCGCTCGTCGACGCCGTGTTCCTGGAAGCCTTCGGCACCGGGCCCGCACCGGGCGCCGACGGCACCCTGACCGACGCCTCGGTGGTGGCGTTGCCGACGGGGGAGCGCGTGGCCATCACCACCGATGCCTTCGTCGTGCGCCCCCTGCGCTTCCCCGGGGGTTCCATCGGGCACCTGGCTGTGCACGGCACCGTCAACGATCTGGCCGTGATGGGGGCGGTGCCGGCATGGATCGCCGCCGCCTTCGTCATCGAGGAGGGCTTCTCGGTGGCCGAGCTGCGCGCCGTGGCGGCTGACATGGCGAGCGCGGCCGAGGCGGCCGGCGTGTCGATCGTCACCGGGGACACCAAGGTGGTGGACAAGGGAGCCGCCGACGGTCTGTTCGTGACGACGACGGGCGTGGGGTGGATGCCCCCGGGCCGTCACCTCGGCGCGGACCTCGTGCGTCCCGGGGACCACGTCATCGTGTCGGGGACGATCGGCGACCACGGCATGGCCGTCATGCTGGCCCGGGGCGACCTCGCCCTCGAGGCCGACCTGCGCTCCGACACCGCCCCCCTGGGCGGGCTGGTCGAGGCGCTGCTGGCCGCGGCACCTTCGACGCGCTGGATGCGCGATCCCACGCGCGGAGGGGTGGGGACGGTGTGCAACGAGCTGGCCCGCGACGCCGAGGTGGCGGTCTTCCTCGACGAGCCCGACCTGCCCGTGCAGCGAAGCGTCCTCGGGGCCTGCGACCTGCTCGGCATCGATCCGCTGTACGTGGCGAACGAGGGGAAGCTCATCGCCGTGGTCCCAGCGCAAGAGGGTGCCGCCGCCCTCGACGCGCTGCGGGCCCACCCGCTCGGCACCAGGGCGGCCCGGATCGGGGAGATCCAGGCCGATCCCCCCGGCATCGTGGTGCTGCGCACCACATTCGGCGGGACCCGGATCGTCGACATGTTGGTGGGCGACCCCCTGCCCCGGATCTGCTGAGGTGGCCGAGCCAGCGGCGCCGCCCGGCACCGAGCGCCGCCGCCTGCGGGTGCGGGGCACGGTCCAGGGGGTGGGGTTCCGCCCCTTCGTCTACCGCCATGCGGTGTCGCTCGCGCTGAGCGGGTTCGTGCGCAACGATGCCGAGGGCGTGCTCATCGAGGTGCAGGGGTCCGCCTCGGCGGTGGCCCACCTGTGCCGGGTTCTCGTGGAACGACCGCCGGCACTGGCCCGGGTCGACGCCGTCGAGGAGCGCGCCGTGGCCTGGCGCGGTGGGGACAGCGGCTTTCGCATCGAGGACAGCGACGCTGCCCGCCCGCCCGGCGCGCCGGTGAGCGTCGACACCGCCACCTGCGCGGCCTGCCTGGCCGAGGTGGACGACCCCACCGACCGCCGTTTCCGCTACCCCTTCACCAACTGCACCGACTGCGGCCCCCGGTACACGATCGTGCGCGCCGTCCCCTACGACCGCGCCACCACCACCATGGCCTCGTTCGCCATGTGCGCGGCGTGCCGGGGCGAGTACGAGGATCCCGCTGACCGCCGCTTCCACGCCCAGCCCAACGCCTGCCCGGCGTGCGGGCCGCGCCTGCGCCTGACCGACCCCGACGGCTCGCACCGCGCCGAGGGGGACGCCGCGCTCGCCCAGGCTGTCTCTGTCATCACGTCGGGGGGGACGGTGGCGGTGAAAGGTGTGGGGGGCTACCACCTGGCCGCCGACGCCACCGACGCCGGAGCTGTGCGCGACCTGCGGCGCCGCAAAGCCCGGGACGACAAGCCCTTCGCCGTCATGGTGCGACACGTCGGGGAGGCGTCCCGCCTGTGCCATGTGGACGACGCCGCCCGACACGCGCTGTCGTCGCCCCGCCGTCCGGTCGTCGTCGCCCCCCGGCGGGCAGGGGGCGCCGTGGTGGACGCCGTGGTGGACGCCGTGGCGCCGGGGTTACCCGATCTCGGGCTCATGCTCCCGTACTCGGCACTGCACCACCTCCTGGTGGCCGGCTGCGGCCGGTCCCTCGTCATGACGAGCGGCAACCTCTCGGATGATCCCATCGCCCACACGGACGACGACGCCCTGCGCCGCCTCGGGCCGCTCGTCGACGCCGTGCTCGGGCACGACCGGCCCATCCATGTCCGCTGCGACGACTCCGTGGTGCGCAGCACGGGGGGTCGGACGCAGACGGTGCGGCGGTCGCGGGGATATGCCCCCGAGCCCATGCGCCTGCCCGTGCCCACGCACCGCCCGCTCCTGGCAGTGGGGGCCGGGCTCAAGAACACCGTTGCGGTGGCCAAGGGCTCCACGGTGGTGCCCAGCCACCACATCGGTGACCTCGAGCACCTGGCCACCTACACGTCGTTCCTCCAGGCCGTCGAGCATCTGTGCGCGTTGCACGGCGTGGCCCCCGAGCTCGTCGTCCACGACCTGCACCCCGAGTACCTGTCGACCAAGTACGCCCTCGACTGCGGCCTCGACGCCGTCGGCGTGCAGCACCACCACGCCCACATCGCCTCCTGCCTGGCCGAGCACGGCCGCAGCGACATGGTCCTCGGGGTGGCCTTCGACGGCCTCGGTCTCGGGACCGACGGCACTTTGTGGGGCGGCGAGCTCCTGCTCGCCGACCTGCGCGGGTTCGAGCGCGTCGGCCATCTGGCCCCGGTCGGACTGCCGGGGGGGTCCGCGGCGGTGCGCGAGCCGTGGCGCATGGCGGTGAGCTGGGTCCACGCCGCTCTCGGCGCCGACGCCGCCGGTGCTGTGGGACGACGCCTCGACCCTCGCGCCGACCGGCTCCTGGCCCTGCTGGAAGGGGGCGGCGTGCGTGTCACCACCAGCGTGGGCCGCCTCTTCGACGCCGTGGCGGCGCTCGTCGGGATCCGTTCCCGCTCCACCTACGAGGGCCAGGCCGCCATCGAGCTCGAGGCCGCAGCCACCTCGGTGGGGGCGGCCGACACGCCGTGCTACCCGATGGAGGTGAGCGCCTCGGGCGGTGTCGCCGTGCTCGATCCCCGGCCGCTCATCGCCGCGGTGGTGAAGGACACGGCGGCCGGGGTGTCGCCCGCGGTCGTGGCGGCGGGGTTCCACCTGGGCCTCGCCACCGCCACGGCGGCCGTCGCTGCCGCGTCGGCCGCCGACCACGGCGTGGACACCGTGGTCCTGAGCGGCGGCGTGTTCCAGAACGTGCGGCTGAGCACGGCGCTCGAGACGGCGCTCACCCGACGCGGCCTGCGGGTCCTGGTGCATCGCCGCGTCCCGCCCAACGACGGCGGCATCAGCGTCGGGCAGGCGGCGGTGGCGGCCTGCGTGTCGTCCTGACGGCGAGCCCCGGGCGCATCACGGCCTGCGGCCGACGGTCTGGGCCACGTCGTGGTGCAGCCGGCCGAAGGTGTAGTAGGCAGCGCAGGCACCCTCGGAGGACACCATGCACGTCCCGATGGGGGTCTCGGGCGTGCAGGCGGTCCCGAACACCTTGCACTCCCACGGTTTGATCACGCCCTTCAGCACCTCGCCGCACTGACAGGCCTTAGGGTCCGCCACCGCCACGCCGGGGACGGCGAAACGCAGCTCGGCGTCCCAGGGGGCGAATTCCTCTCTGAGCTTGAGCGCGCTCTGCGAGATGAAGCCGAGGCCCCGCCACTCGAAGTGCGGGCGCAGCTCGAAGACCTGGGACATGACGTCGAGGGCACGGGGGTTTCCCTCTTCCTTCACGCAGCGCGTGTACTGGTTCTCCACGCAGCACCGCCCCTCGCGGATCTGGGCCAGCAGCATGGCGATGGCCTGCAGGATGTCGAGCGGCTCGAAGCCCGCCGTCACCAGGGGCTTGCCGTAGACGTCGGGCACGAACCGGTAGGGCCGCTGTCCCACCACGGTGGAGACGTGGCCCGGTCCGAGGAACCCGTCGAGCCTGAGGTCCGGTGAGTCCAGGATCGCCTTGAGGGGGGGAACGATCGTCACGTGGTTGCAGAACACGCTGAAGTTCGTGACACCCTCGTCTCGGGCCCGCAGGAGCGTCACGGCTGTCGATGGTGCGGTCGTCTCGAACCCGACGGCGAAGAAGACCACCTGCCGGTGTGGGTGCTCCACCGCCAGGGCCAGCGCGTCGAGGGGCGAGTAGACCACGCGCACGTCCGCGCCGCGCGCCTTCGCCGACAGCAGGGTGCCCGTCGATCCGGGCACGCGCATCATGTCGCCGAAGGAGCTGAAGAGCACGCCGGGCGTCTGTGCCACGGCGATGGCGTCGTCGATGCGTCCCATGGGGATGACGCACACCGGGCACCCCGGCCCGTGCACGAGCTCCACCGACTCGGGAAGGACGCACTCGATGCCATGGCGGTAGATCGTGTGGGTGTGGCCCCCGCACACCTCCATGAAGGCGAAGGAGTCGTTCCCGGCGAGCTCGGCGATCCGTGCCGCCAGCAGGCGGGCGGCGGCCGGGTCGCGGTACTCGTCGACGAAGCGCATCAGCTCGGTCCCACTCCGAGACGGGGTCGGCGGCTCACGGTGCCCCCGAGCTCCGCAGCGCCTCGACCTCTTCGGCATACGCCGCTCCGAGCGTCTCGAGCGACGCCAGCATGCGGCGGGCCTCCTCCTCGTCGATCCTGGCCATGGCGAATCCCACGTGGATGAGCACCCAGTCACCGGGGCCGACCTCGTCTTCCTCGAGCAGACCCACGTCGACGGTGCGACGGACGCCGACGACGTCCACCTTGGCCAGGTGACGCTCCGGGTCGACCATGTCGATCACCTCTCCGGGGATGCCGAGGCACACGGGGCGGTCCCCTCGCCTCAGGTCGTGGCTCGGTGGTGGGCAGGTGAGCCGGGCACGACGTCGCTCACCTGGCCCCGGCCACGATCCGGACGCGCACCTTCACCTCCGGGTGCACTCGCAGCATCATGATCCTGGGCGGCTCGATCCCGAATTCCCGGATGTCGAAGACGTGCTCGCCCTCGAGGATCACCGTGGCGTCCTCCTCAACCGACAATTGCATGACATCGGAGGCGGGCCTCGTCGCCCCGGCGAAGGTGACGTCCCCGTCGACGACGTAGCGCTTCGGCTCTCCGGCCGGGCGCACGTCGCGTACGTCGCCCGAGATGACCGGGTGGTGGCGGCTGTCGATGCAGCGCCGCATCTCCCGGTCGTAGAGCGGATTGCCCGACGACAGCCCCGACACCGCCAGCTCCAGGCGGCCCTGGGGCGCCGAGCGCAGGTCGAAGGATCCTGTCTGATCGACCGTGGCCTCGACGAATCCCTCCAGGCCGCCCGACTGCGAGCGCACGGGGTGGAGGCTCGACCGCGCTTCGATCCAGACGCGCGAGCGCCCGGGGTCGATGGCGTAGCGCACCGCTCAGGCCCGCGGTCGGGGGTGACGGGCGGGGGTGATCACGGCGGTGTTCAGCCGGGGTGGACGTCGCCCTCGAAGCCCTCGAAGAGGTGCTCGAGTCGCAGCGTCGAGGGTGGCCGGGTCGCGACCTGGGCGACGTAGGCACACGCCAGCCGGTCCTTGATGGTACCGAGGACGGTGGAGACGAGACCGAGCCCGTAGCCGAGCTCGTCGGGTGCGGCGTCGCGCACGAACGCCCGCCATACCGATTCCTCCAGGGTGTTGATGGCCGTCTGGACCTCTTCCAGCCTGTGGTCTTCGGCGTGGCGGGCGACGGCGAGCCCGCTGGCGTAGTCGATGGCAGCTTCGATGCGGTGGTCGCGGCAGCACACCACGACGATGTCGAGCAGGGCCCGCAGACGCTCGGCGGTGGCATCCTCGCCGGCGGAGCGGTAGTGCTCGAGGGCGCGGGCCGCCAGGACGCGCTCCGCGTCGGACAGGATGGCCTGGCGCCGTGCTTCGATGAACCCGGCGACGTCCATGGTCTGGTCGGTCATCGTGGCGCGCTCCCGTTCCGCAGACGTCTTTCCGGTCGAAGCACACTCACCCTACCGTCCCTTGAACACCGGTGGCCTCTTCTCGAGGAAGGCGTGCACCCCCTCCAAGAAGTCCTCGGAGTCATAGGCGCGCCGGCGCAGGCCCTGGATCCGCTCGAAGACCTCGGCCGCAACGGGCTGGTAGTCGGTCAGCACGCGGAGCTGTTCCTTCAGCACGGCGATGGCCAGTGGCGCCTTGGGCACCATCGTGGCGGCCAGCTCCATCGTGAACTGCTCGAGCTCCGCGGCGGGAACGAGATGGTTGACCACCATCCACCGCCGCGCCTCCTCGGCGTCGATGGGCCGGGCGGTGAAGAACATCTCCTTCACCAGGTTGAGCGGCAGGCGTCCGGTGAAGTGGAGCAGCCCGGCTGTGTTGTAAGGGAGCCCGAGGTTGGCGGGGGTTATGGCGAAGGTGGCGGTGTCGTCCGCCACCACCAGGTCGCAGCTGAGCACCAGGTCGAAGGCGCCACCCCACACCGACCCGTGCACCATGGCGATGACGGGAGCGGGGAAGCTACGGACCGCCCGCAGCGCCTTCTCGAGGGGGTCGGCATAGGCGAGGGGGTCGCGTCCGCTCGTGGGCAGCTCCGAGATGTCCTGACCGGCCGACCAGACCGAGGCATCCGCAGCGGCGCGCAGCACCACCACACGGACATCGGCGTCCGCCAGCTGGTCGAGCACCTCGACGAGTCGGCCGGTGATCGCAGCACTGAGGGCGTTGCGCTTGGCAGGGTTGTCGAGCGTCACCACCCCCACGTGGTCGCGGACCTCGGCGAGGACGAGCGGGCCCTCGGGCATGGGGTGGGACCTCCCGGCGGAGCCCCCGGGGTCGTCGACAGACGACGAGGGAGAACCGCGCCGGTCCATGGTAGGTCGGGCTCCGTGCCCTCCGTTCACTGCATCCGGGCCGGGGCGCTGCGCAGGGCGTGCAGCTTGTCCGGATTGAGGAGGAAGTACAGGCGCGTGACCCGGCCCTCGTGTTGCTCGCCGGTCACCACGATCGTCATCCCCCCGGCGTCGAGGACCACGGCCGGCGACCCGTTGACGTCGGTCATCTCGACGCTCGTGACGGGCCGGCGCTTGGCCACGTTGATGGCGAAGCGCACCACCCGGGCGGCCCCCACCACCGGTCGCCGGGCGGCGTGGTGCTCGGGACCCCCGTCGCTCAGCAGGACCACGTCGGCGTCGAGCAGCTCGAGTGCCTGCTGCACGTCCCCGGCCGCCACCGCGCCCAGGAGGCGGCCGAGGAGATCGTGTTCCAAGCGGGCGCCGCGCTCGGGCCTTTGCTCGCGCAGGCGCCGCCGAGCCCGTGACGCGATCTGACGGCACGCCGCCTCGGTCTTGCCCACCGCCTCGGCGATGAGGGAGAACGGCTCGTCGAAGACGTCGGCGAGCAGCCACACGGCCCGCTCGGTGGGGCCGAGGCGGTCGAGGAGCACGAGGAACCCGAGGGTGAGGGACTCGGCCATCTCGGCGTGGTCCTCGGGCCCGGGCTCGAGCGACACCGGTTCGGGGAGCCAGGGTCCCACGTACCGGGCCCGCCCCCGCACGACCGACCGGAGGCGGTCGATCGCCAGGCGGGTGACGACGGTGGTGAGGTAGGCGGCCGGCTGGCGGACCGTGGCATGGTCGACCGCCGACCAGCGCAGCCAGGCCTCCTGCACCACGTCCTCGGCGTCCCCGTAGGTGCCGAGGACGCGGTAGGCGAGGCCGAGGAGGCGGGGGCGCTCCCGGGCAAAGGCCTCGTCGGCGGTAGGGGCCCCGTCGGCGGGGGCCTGGTCGGCGGGCGTCACCGGCTCATCGCTCGCTCATCGTCTCCACGACGACGAACCCCCGTCATCGTGACAAGGTTCTTGGGGCGTCGATCTGTCTCCGTCGTGCATCGATCCGCACCGGGCACTCACCGGCCCCCGGTCACGTCCAGGATGGCCCCGTTCACATAGGCGGACTCGGCCTCACACAGCCAGACGACGGCTGACGCCACCTCGCCGGGCGTCCCCGCCCGGCCCATGGGCACGGTCGCCCCCACTCTCTGCGCCTTGTCGGGCTGGCCGGTTCGGGCGTGGATCTCGGTGTCGATGATGCCGGGGCGCACGGCATTGACGCGAATCCCCTCGCCGCCCACCTCCTTGGCCAGGCCGAGCGTCATGGTCTCCACGGCCGCCTTGGAGGCGGCGTAGTCGACGTACTCGTCGGGACTGCCGATCCTGGTGGCGGCGGACGAGATGTTGACGATGCAGCCCCCTGTACCTCCGTGACGCGTCGACATGCGCCGCACCGCTTCGCGGGCGCAGAGGAAGGCGCCGAGGACGTTGACAGCCAGGATGCGCTCGATGCGAGCCGCGCCTAGCTCGTCGACGCGGCTCGGGGCGGCGGCAACCCCGGCATTGTTCACGAGCGCGTCGGGGGGCCCGAACTCTGTGTCGACCTGTCCGAACAACGCCATCACGTCGGCCTCCGACGACACGTCGGCCTGCACTGCCACCGCCCTGCGTCCCGCGGCCGCCACCGCCCGCGTCACCTCCCGGGCGATGTCGCTCTCGGAGCGGTAGGTGAGGACCACGTTCCAGCCGGCGCCGGCGAACCCACGCACGCATGCGGCGCCGATGCCCCTGCTGCCCCCCGTCACCACGACCGTCTTGTCTGTGCCCTTCTCCATGCCGTCAGCTTGCCTGTCACGGGCCCCGTCCGGCCATCGACGAGGTCCGCCCCCCCGCCCGCCACCCCGGTTGACGTCGTAGTGTTCGTCCGTGCGGCACGTCTCGGTGGCCATCGACATCGCTGCCCCGGTGGACCGGGTGTGGCGGGCCCTCACGGTCCCGGCGGAGGTGTCGCAGTGGGACGGTGTCCTGCCCGTCGACGTCCCCGACCGCTACCCCCTCGTGGGGCAGCACGCCCGGTGGCTGGTGCGAGTCGGCCCGCTGCGCCTGACGCTGCACGACCGCATCCGGGTGGTCGAACCCGGGACACGGTTGGCGTCGACCATCGACATCGGGCTCGTGCACATAGAAGAGCAGTACACCCTCGAGACCACCGTCGGCGGCACCCACGTGGCATCGGACAACGAGGTGTCGGCACGCCTGCCAGGCCTGCACCGGTGGGCCGGCCTCCAGACCCGTTGGAACCTGGAGGCGTCGGTGCGGCGGTTGAAGCGGTTCTGCGAGCGGGCCTGAGCCACGTCCACCCCATCGGGTGACGGCATGGTGAGGCCGGTCTTGGGTTGGTTGGTGCGCCCCGGGGGAGTCGAACCCCCAACCTGCGGATTAAGAGTCCGTTGCTCTGCCATTGAGCTAGAGGCGCGCACCGAGTGTAGGCCACGGTGTGCCCGGCCAGGCACGGTACTCCACCCCGCCAGCGGCCCGGCAGACCATGGTCGACGGTCGGTCCAGCCACCCCGTCCCGCGGTGGGGCGGCCTGTGGTGATTCTGTGCCGGCGTCGGGCGGACAGCCGGATTCGGGGTGACCGAGGGGACTTGAACCCCCGACCTCCAGGGCCACAACCTGGCGCTCTAACCATCTGAGCTACGGCCACCGTGCCGGTCCAGCATGGCATACCTCCCATACGGGGTCGCCACGAAACCGACGGGTAGCCTGGGGGGGCGGGCATCGCCCGTGACGCCGTCTCGGCGGCGCTGCCCCTGTAGCTCAACTGGATAGAGCGGGTGGCTTCTACCCACCAGGTTGCGGGTTCGACTCCTGCCGGGGGCGCGAAAGCGGGTCAGGGGACCTTCCGACCGAGAGCCGGGGCGCCTCGTGAGCGGCGTGTCCGCCAAACCGTCGAGCCCCGGCCCCAATGGGCACCAGAGAGGCACCGCCCACCAGCGCACGGAGCTCCTCGGCGACGGTGGATCGGGGGGAGCTCATCGAGGCCCCTGCCCGTCGGCGAAGCACGCCGGCGCAGCGTTGGCACCGGTGACATCCGGCCCTAATGAACCACCCGTCCATGTGCCGATGACTCGGTATGGCCGGTACGCGCCGCGTCCCACGACGACCTCGCTCGGGAGACACCAATGGTCACGGCACCGGGTGGCGGTGATTCCCGTGCGCCGGGCCGCCTCGCCTGAGGTGCCGGCCCGGGTCGACTGGAGCCGCGCCATTCGACGTGCCTTCTGGGTCAGGCACATCCGGACCGGCTTCGGAGTCTTTCTGGCGGAGACCGTGATGGTGGCGGTCTATCTGGCGGTCACCCCTGACGGTCCGCACCGGGGCGCCCTCCGCATCATCGTGGCCGCCTGGGCCGCGTTTGCCCTGGCGGGCCTGGTCGAGGCGCCGAGATTGGCGTCCACACGCCGGCCGGAGCGGTTCTCGGCCGCCGCCACCATCCTCTCCGCCGTGGCCGTCGGGTGCGTCGCCGCGCTCGACGGCGGAGCCGACAGCCCCACGCTCTACCTCCTCTTCCTTCCGCCCGCGTTCGCGGCATTGGCCTTCACGCCCCTCGTGGCAACGGCGTGCGGCGGAGCTTCGCTGGTCTGCGCCGCCCTTGTGGTCATGACCGATACGCGCGTCCAGATCGCTCACGACGCGGCCATCCTCCAAATCTCGGTCCTGGCCGGTGCGGCGGGGCTCGCCGTGGCGGCTGCGGTGAACCGCGGGCAACGTGAGCGCCATGAGCAGCTGCTCGCCGAGGAGGTGGCGTTGTCGGCGGCCACCGACGGATTGACAGGATGCGCCGTCCATCGGGTGTTCTACGAGCGTCTCGAAACAGAGGTGGCCCGCTCAGTCCGTAATGGCCACCCCTTGAGTCTGCTCATGATCGACGTCGACGAGTTCAAGAAGGTGAACGACACATTCGGTCATGTCGTGGGAGACAAGGTCCTGGCCGCCGTGGGCTCCGTCTTGCGCGGCGAGGTCCGGAGCTTCGATCTCGCCGGTCGATTGGGAGGAGACGAGTTCGCCGTCCTGATGCCCGACACCGAGCCGTCTTCGGCCTTCGTCCTGGCGCAACGGATCCGCCGGGAAGTGGCGAAGGTGGTGGAGGTGCCGATGACACTGAGTGTCGGTGTGGGCCATCTCGATCCGTCGGCTCCGACGGCGGAGCTCATGGTGGAGTACGCCGATTTGGCTCTCTATCAGGCCAAGGCGGCCGGACGCGACGCGGTGGCGGGCAGACCAAGCGGTCCGCCGGTCCCCGTCGATCATCCGGAGGCCGTGCGGATCGAATGACGAGGCGGCGTTGCACGCCCGGTGTGGGTCACGAGCTCGCCCTGGTCGTGCACGGACGACGTGACCCACGGTGACGAGGCGTCGGATTCCACCTCCTTCGTCGAGACGGATCTCGACGCCACCACGAGACCTCGATCAGGGCCCCATGTCCGGACACGACCTATGCACGGTCAACCGAGGTGACGCTCGACGACGCCGGTGGAATGCAGGTCGCCAGTGGCCGCCTGCAGGGAGGCGCGGTCGTCGGTTCCGATCGGAGCGCGGGCGATGGCGTGTGTGCATTCACGCTCAGGCTCACGGGTACGCGGCGTATACCGGCTCTACCAGCTGCCCGCCGGAGGCCATACCGGCTCCGTTCGGTGGCTCCCTGAGCGACTGAGACGCCGCCTGTACGGGAAGGTGGCGTCACTGCAGCGGCACCCTATGCTCGCCGTCTCATGGAGGAGGACGAGGTCGTGCACGAGCCACCGGTGCGCGATCGCTCCCTCCTCGGGGTCCTGGCCTCCCGGGGCATGGTGGTGGGCGGGGAGCGGCCCACGGTGGGAGGCGCCGGTTCCTACGCCCACCACGATCCGACCACAGGCGAGGTCCAGGCCCAGGTCCCGCTGGCCGACGCCACCCAGATCGACGAGGCGGTCAGCGTGGCGCGCGCCGCCCTGGGGGGCTGGCGCCGCATGCCCGTGCTGGCTCGCGCCGCGGTGCTGCACCGACTCGCCGATCTGGTGGCCGAGCACGCCCCGGAGTGCGACCGCATCGGCGCCCTCGAGACGGGGACCCCGACGGCGAAGCTGGGCAGCGGCGCCTTCGCCTCGGTGTGGACCCGGTACCAGGCCGGGTGGGCCGACCGGCTCGAAGGCCAGACGGTGCCGTCGCTGCTCGGTCGCGGCCTCGACTACGTGGTGCCCGAGCCGGTGGGCGTGGTGGGCGTCTTCGTCCCCTGGAACGGGTCGCTCATGGGCATGGGCATGTCGGCGGCCGCCGCCCTGGCGGCGGGGAACGCGGTGGTGGTGAAGCCACCCGAGCTCGCACCCTTCGGGGCATTGCGCTTCGCCGAGCTGGCGCTCGAGGCCGGGCTGCCCCCCGGGGTGCTCAACGTCCTGCCCGGCGACGCCGTGGCCGGGCAGGCGCTCGCTGGTCACCCCGACGTCGACAAGGTGTGCTTCACCGGCGGTGGGGTGGCGGCGGCCGAGATCATGCGCAGCGCGGCGGGCTCGGCGACCGCGGTGGTCCTCGAGCTCGGCGGCAAGTCGGCGAACATCGTCTTCCCCGACGCCGATCTCGACCGGGCCGTGCCGTTGGCGGCCCAGGGGGCTTTGTTGCTGTCGGGTCAGGGCTGTGCGCTTCCCACCCGGCTCTTCGTTCACGACGACGTCTACGACGAGGTGCTCGAGCGCGTCGTCGCCATGGTGCGCGCCGCGGTGGTGGGGGACCCGTTGGAGCCCACCACCGAGGTGGGCCCCGTCATCACCGAGCACGCCTTGGAGCGCATCCTCGGTGTCGTGGGCCGGGCCGTGGCGCGCGGTTCGGGACGGCTCGTCGCCGGAGGCACGCGCCTCGGTGGGGCCCTCGCACCGGGGTACTTCGTCGAGCCCACCGTCTTCGCCGACGTCGACCACACGAGCGAGCTCGCCCAGGAGGAGATCTTCGGCCCCGTGCTGTCGGTGCTGCGCTTCCGCACCGAGGACGAGGTGCTGTCGATGGCCAACGGCACGCGCTACGGGCTTGCCGCCTACGTCCACACCAACGACCTCACCACCGCACACCGCATGGCGTCGCGGCTGGAGGCCGGGTCGGTGTGCGTCAACGGCGCACCCGGGCTGTCGCCCAACGCCCCGTTCGGAGGGGTGCGCCACAGCGGGTTCGGACGCCTCGGAGGCCGGGCCGGGGTGGAGGAGTTCGTGCGCTGGAAGAACGTGTACGTGGCGCTGTAGCGCCGTGCCC
>JBEKVE010000056.1:0-17126 GCA_049514335.1 Acidimicrobiales bacterium | reverse complement strand
GCCCGCCGGGTACGCCGCCAAGGCCAAGAAAGAGCCCATCGTGTTCGAGGGCAAGTAGCGAGATCGGCGTGGCCCTCCCCGAACCCCCTCCGGCCGGCCGGTCGATGCTCCCGCCCGGCACCTTCGACGGCACCACCGTCGTCGTCACCGGGGGCGGCACCGGCCTGGGCAAGGCCATCGCCGTGGAGTTCGCCCGCCTGGGCGCAGCCGTCGGCATCCTGTCGCGCGACGAGGCGCACCGTGAGGCGGGAGTGGCCGCGGTGCAGGCCATCGGCGGACGTGCGGCGCATGCAGGCGCCGACATCCGCCGGGCCGAGGACGTGCGCGCCGCCTTCGATGCTCTGGAGGACGCGCTCGGTCCCGTCGGGGTGCTCGTCAACAACGCGGCCGCCAACTTTCCCGTGCCGGCCGAGGACCTGAGCCCCAACGGGTGGCGGGCCGTCACCCAGATCGTGCTCGACGGCACCTTCTTCTGCTCCCAGGAGCTCTTCCGCCGCACCACGGCGGCGGGCGTCTCCGGGGCGATCTGCAACGTGCTCGCCACGCAGTCCTTCACCGGAGGACCGGGCATGGCCCACACCGCCGCGGCCAAGGCCGGCGTGGGCAACCTGACCAAGACGCTGGCGGTGGAGTGGGCGCCGCACGGGGTCAGGGTCAACGCCCTCGCCCCCGGGCTCTTCCCCCACGAGGACATGCGGGCCGATCTGCAGGCCCTTCGCACCGAGGGGGCCGACGTCGACGCCCGGCGCTCCCCGGCCGGCCGCCTGGGCCGGCTGCACGAGCTGGGATGGGCGGCCACCTGGCTGTGCTCGCCCTATGCGTCGTTCGTCACCGGCCACACCCTGGTGGTGGACGGAGCCAACTGGCTGCGTCGCGACTTCGTCATGCCCGAATTCGTCCCCGTGCGGGACCAGATCGCCCGGGCCCTGGGGCCGCGCCCCACGTAGCACGCCGCAGCCCGCACCGACGGCGACGCACGGTGGCGGCGCCCCCGCTCGCCGGTGCCCCGTGCGTAGGCTCGTGACATGGGCACCGGACCGGAGGTGGAACCTTCGGTGGCGGCACCCTCGGTCGTGGTGCCCGCTGGAGCGGTGACCGCCGGCGCCGAGCCCGCCGGCGCGCGGCCGACGGTCACGGGGGAAAGCGCCCATGGCGGTATCGACCGCATGCGCCTGCGGAGCTTCATCGGCCTGACGCTCGGCCTGGTGGGTCCCCGGGCCAACCTGGCCGTGTCGGGCGTCCTGCTCACGTTGCTCGTGACGTCGCGGGTGTCGAGCGCCTTGGCCATCACCTTCGCCCTCACCGCCAACCGCTTCATCGGCTGGCTGGCCTACCCGCTGTTGGGCCGGGCGAGCGACCGCACCCGCTCGGTGGCGGGCCGGCGTGCCCCGTACATGGCGGCCGGCCTGCTCATCATGGGCGTGTGCACCTGGGCCTACACCCTGGTGTCGGGGTACTGGCCGCTCGTGATCCTCATCGTGCTCGTCAAGACGGCGAGTGTGGTGTTCGGGCTCACCAACGTGGCGGTGATCCCCGAGGCCTTCGGCAAGAGCCGGACGTTGAAGGCCGCCGCGCTGATCGGTCTGTGCGGCATCCTCGTGAGCCTCGTCATCAAGGGAACGGTCATCGCCACCTGGAAGGCCAACGACCCGGCCTCGTGGAACCTCGCCTTCCGCATGGCGGGTGGATTCATGGTGGTGGTGGCGTTCGTGGTCATCGCCTTGGTGCGCGAGTCACCCGCCGCCCGCCAGCTGGTCGAGCGCGACCGGCAGCACCGGATGCGTCCCTGGCGCCAGGAGCTGTCCGACATCATGGCGGTGCCCAACGCCCGGGTCCTCGTCACCGGGATCCTGGTGTTCTGGGCCGGCTTGAGCGCCACGGGTTACCTGGCCATCGTGTACTTCGAGAAGGTGCAGCACGCCGGGGCCAACTCCCAGACCATCGCCGGGTGGGTGAGCGGCGTCCCGGTGGTCATGATCGGGCTGGGCCTAGGCTGGGTGCTGAGCCGCCTCCTCACCCGCAAGCAGGTCGCCGTCCTCATGCCCCTGGCCGGGGCCGTGGTCTCGCTCGTGCAGTTCACCACCACCCACATCTGGCAATCGGTGGTCCTCGCCTTCGTGGGCGGGCCGTTGTTCGGGGCCTTTCTCATCTCCCTGGCCCCGATGCTGCTCCAGCTGCTGCCCCGATCGGGAGGGATCGGCGAGCTGCTCGGCAAGCTGGTGGCGCCGTTCAGCCTCTTCGCCGTGGCCTTCTCCTTCCTCGCCGCGTGGGTGGTCGATCTCACCGGTGACTACCGGACCATCTGGCTCTTCCCCGCCGCCGCCGGTGTGGTGCAGGCCGTCGTGATGTGCTGGCTCCGGGTCCCGAAGGGCCACGAGCGCCCCGAGTTCGACGGCATCCTCGAACGGGTCGGCAACTCCATCCTCGAGCAGGTCATGGGCAACGACCGGGCCCTGTTGGGGGGCGTCATCACCGCCGCCGACGCCGACGCGGCGTCGGTGTTCGACGTGGCGCGCGACATCCTCGGCAATCCCTACGAGGAGCCGGCGTCCGAGGGTGTGGGCGCCGGTGGGGGCGACGGCGGGGCCGCTGGCCGTCCGGGCGCAGCCGGGGCCGACGCCGCAGCGGACGCAGGCGGCGATCCCGCGTAGCATCGCGGGGGCAGAGGCGCTCTCGTCCGGGGGAGTGGCCAGAGACGAACCGCACCGGCCCGGGGGGTCCGGCGGCCGGCCAGGAGGGTGGTCATGCACGTACGCGACAAGCTCTACATCGGAGGCGCCTGGGTCTCGTCGAGCGGCTCGGGGACCCTCGACGTCGTCAACTCGGCGACCGAGGAGGTCATCGGGACCATCCCCGAGGGGACGCCCGAGGACGTGGACCGCGCCGTGCGGGCCGCGGCGGACGCCTTCCCCGAGTGGTCCGAGACCTCACGCGACGAGCGGGGCAAGATCCTCGCCCGCGTGCAGGAAGGACTGACGGCGCGCACGCCCGACATCGCCACGCTGATCTCCCAGGAGGTCGGCATGCCCTTCACGTTGTCGAACCTGATCCAGGTGGGCCTGCCGGTGATGAGCTTCGCCACCGCAGCCCAGCTGGCCACGGAGTTCCCCTTCGAGGAGGAGGCGGGCAGCTCGCTCATCGTCCGCGAGCCCGTGGGCGTGGTGGGCGCGATCACGCCGTGGAACTACCCGCTGCACCAGATCGCCGCCAAGGTCGCTCCGGCCCTGGCGGCGGGGTGCACGGTGGTGCTGAAGCCGAGCGAGGTGGCGCCGCTCAACGCCTTCATCCTGGCCGAGATCTTCGAAGACATCGGCCTGCCGGCCGGTGTGTTCAACCTCGTCACCGGACTGGGGCCGGTCGTGGGCGAGGCCATCGCCTCGCACCCGCTCGTCGACATGGTGTCGTTCACGGGGTCGACCCGTGCCGGCAAGCGCGTCATGGAGCTCGCCGCCCAGGGCGTGAAGCGAGTGGCGCTGGAGCTCGGCGGGAAGTCGGCCAACGTCATCCTCGAGGACGCCGACCTGTCGTCGGCGGTGCCCGCCGGTGTCGCCGCCTGCTACATCAATTCGGGCCAGACGTGCTCGGCGCTGACCCGCATGCTGGTGCACCGGTCGCGCCTGGCGGAGGCCGAGGCGCTGGCGGTGGAGACGGCCGAGACCTACACCCCGGGTGACCCCTTCGACGCCAGCACGCGGATCGGGCCGCTCGTCTCCTCCACCCAGCTGGCGCGGGTGCGCGGCTACATCAAGAAGGGTGTGGACGAGGGTGCGACGTTGCTCACCGGCGGCGCCGAGGCGCCCGAGGGGCTCGAGACCGGCTACTTCGTGCGCCCGACGGTGTTCTCCAACGTCACCCGCGACATGACCATCGCCCAGGAGGAGATCTTCGGGCCCGTCCTGTCGATCATCCCCTTCGACACCGAGGAAGAGGCCATCGACATCGCCAACGACACCGTCTA
This sequence comes from Acidimicrobiales bacterium, assembly GCA_049514335.1. Taxonomy (GTDB): domain Bacteria; phylum Actinomycetota; class Acidimicrobiia; order Acidimicrobiales; family UBA8190; genus JBEKVE01. Next base: position 13,168 of record JBEKVE010000056.1, on the reverse strand, counting down.
CGGCCTGGCTGGCGGGGTCTGGGCCGGTGACAAGGAGCACGCCGAGCGCGTGGCACGCAAGCTCCGCACGGGACAGGTCGAGGTGAACGGGGGAGGCTTCAACCCCCTGGCGCCCTTCGGCGGCTACAAGCAGTCGGGCATCGGGCGCGAGCTGGGCAAGTACGGGCTCGAGGAGTACCTCGAGATCAAGGCGCTCCAGCGCTGAGCCGCTCCCGGTCGTCCTGAGGTCTCCACTCGGGGCGATGGCACCCTCGCTGTCGGTGTTTTCGGCGCGGCACGAAGGGTGAAGGCGTACGCTTCCGCCCAGGGATCTGCGGGGATCCCCGGCGGGGGTGGGGAGATGAACGACCTGCGGGGTCCGGCAACCACTCGGACCGGTCGGTACGCCGTTCGGTGGCTGGCGGCGTCGGCCATGGTTGTGGGCGTCCTCCTGTGCACTTCCGGAGCTGCGTCGGCCAAGATCCGGGCGTCGACGCTCACCATCAGTGGCACGGTGACGTGTTCGCTGTCGGGGACCCTCCATTTCTCGCCCCCACTGCGGGCGTCGGGGGGTGGAACCGGTGCGTCGCGCCTGTCGGCCACGCTGACGAGCTGCTCGACCACCGCGGCAAACGTCAAAGCCATCTCTTCCACCCACCTGGCCGGCGAATTCACCTCGAGCCCGTTCACATGTTTTTCGGGGTCACAGACCGACGCGCTGCTGTCGGCGGTCATCAAGTGGCGCGGCACGGCTTCGCCGCGCGGGAAGATCCCGTCCACGACGGTGGAGAACGGCGTCTCCTCGGGGTCGTTCGCCGGGAGCGCGGTGGCGAGCCTCGAGGTGCCGATCACGATCTCCCTCCCCTACGGATGCACCGGTGCGCTCAAGAGCGTCGCCGTGGCGGGAAGCATCGTCGTCGGTCAACCCCCTCCGTTCACCCTCTACCCGATCGAGCCCCCGGCCTCGACCAAGCCGGGCTACATGCCGACAAACATGACCACCGGCTCGGACGGAGCACTCTGGTTCACGACCTACGACGACGGTCTCATCGGGCGCATGACGACCAGCGGTGTGACCACGTTCTACCCGGCTCCCATCGGCTCGGAGGGAACGTGGGGGAACGGCGCCATCACGGCCGGCTCCGACGGGGCGCTGTGGTTCCTGGCGGACTCCGGTAGTGCGATCGGGAGGATGACGACGTCGGGATCGGTCACCACCTACCCGCTGCCGACAGGCATCGGCATGGCCAGCGCCATCACGTCGGGGCCGGACGGAAACCTGTGGTTCACCGTGTACAACTACTCGGGGGGTGCCAACTCCATCGGGCAGCTCACGACCTCGGGGCAGTTCACGATCTACACCGACCCGAGCCTGGGAACCGGCGACTGGAACTCGCTCAGCCACCGGGCATTGCCCGACATCACGAGCGGACCCGGCGGGACCCTGTGGTTCTCGTGCGAGTACGCCTCCAATGTCGTCGGCCCCGGCGCGGCGTCGATAGGAGAGATCACGACAGCAGGCGTCATCACGAGTTACACCATTCCCTTCGACGCCACTCCCGGACCGCTCGTCGCCGGGCCCGACGGCGCCATCTGGTTCGCGGGGGCAGACGACTCGGGCGTGCGCGGGATCGGGCGGGTGACGACGTCCGGGCAGTTCTCCGCCTACCCCGGGGCGCCGGGCCAGGTCGGGCAGGTGCTCGGGATCACCGCCGGGCCCGACGGGGACCTGTGGTTCACGAACTACTCGGTTCCGGGCGACACCGGGTACTTCCCCTATCCGGAGATCGACCGGATCACCACGGCCGGGGTCATCACGGCCTACAGCGACCCCTATGTCAAGGGGGCGATGGGCATCACCCTGGGGCCCGACGGTGCGGTGTGGTTCGAGGATCACCTCAACGACACCATCGGTCGCGTCGACATCCCCTAGGCGCGCGCCGCTGCGCCACGCCGCCTCGCTGGTGAGAGGGTCCCACCGGGACCCGTGAGCAGAATGTGTCTTTCGGCCCATGGGTGCAGCGCCACCCCGACGGCTACCGTGGCGAGAGGGGCCTCCCGTAGCGGCGGGGGATCCGGGCCCCGGAGTCACTCGTCTCGGGACCCGAACCTCCGCCCCTCATCTGCCTGCGCCCCGGCGCGGCGCGTCTTCGCTCCCCGTTCCGCAACGCCGGCGGGCGCCACCACGCCCAGGGGGGCGTCCGGCCCGTCTCGCCTCGATGTCCCCGATTTTTCCGTCCCGGGGGGTTGCGTTTCGTACAGTCGCGATATATCGTGATGCTACGAGAACAGTCTCGGGCAGATCCGGGACAGGGCGCCGGGTGGTCCGGCGCCACACGAACGAGGAGTTGGCTACATGCACACACGAACGAGAATGAAGGGACCGAGGGGACGCCACGGCGGCCCGCCGTGGCGAGGCGCCGATTGGGGTGCCGAGTGGGGTGGCTGGCGAGGCGGCGGCCGGCGCATGCGGCGGGGCGACATCCGCACCGCCCTGCTGAGCGCCCTGACCGACGGACCGGCCCACGGCTACGAGATCATCGGCCGGCTGGAGGAGAAGAGCGGTGGGACGTGGCGACCGAGTCCCGGGTCGGTCTACCCCACGCTGCAGCTCTTCGAGGACGAGGGCCTGGTGCGCTCCGAGCAGCGCGACGGCAAGCGGGTCTACGAGCTCACCGACGCGGGGCGGACCGAGGCGACGGAGCGTGCCGAGCGGGGCGGCCCGGCGCCGTGGGAGTCCGGTGACGACGCCAACGAATTCCAGGCGCTCATCCGGGCCGCGGCCCAGATCTTCGCCGCCGCCAAGCAGATCGCCCGGCAGGGCGATCCCGCCCAGATGGAGCGGGCCACCGCCGCCATCAGGGCCACGGCCAAGGACCTGTACAAGCTGCTGGCCGAGGACTGATCCCGGCCACCAGTCCCCTGCGAGCGACGTCCGGGTCCGGAATCGGGGCCCGGACGCCGGCGCGTCAGCGGGCTCCGCCACGAATCGTGAGGGGTGACGACGGCGGGCGCGGCCACTTTCTGGTTTGATCACACCCGGAATGCCGTCGCGAGGGGGGGTGCGTGCCATGGGGGGGTCGGCGTCCGGTGCGCGCCGCGCCACCAGCCTGGGCGACGCGTTCTCCCCCTCGCACAACAGCCTGAACTTCCTCCGGCTGGTCCTTGCGCTGGCCGTGGTGGTGTCGCACGCCATCCTCCTCGGAGGGTTCGGCTCCCACGAGTTGTTCCACCGGCCCACCACGCTCGGCATGGTGGCGGTGTACGGCTTCTTCGGCATCAGTGGCTTTCTCATCGCCTCCAGTGCGTCGCGCAACACCTTCGGCCGCTATCTGTGGCAGCGGTGCCTGCGCATCCTGCCCGGCTTCTGGGTGTGCCTGATCGTCACCGCCTTCGGGATCGCGCTGGTGGCGTCGTGGACGTCGAACGTGTCCGCCCGCTGCGCACCGGGCTGCTTCATCGCCACCCCGGGCGGGCCGGTCTCCTATGTGCTTCACAATTTCCTGTTGTGGATGCAGCAGCTCCAGGTCTCGCACACCCCCCAGGGCATTCCCCAGACCGCCGAGTGGAACGGCTCGCTGTGGAGCTTGTTCTACGAGTTCCTCTGCTACCTGATGCTCGGTGCGCTGGCCGTCGTGGGCCTGCTCGGACGCCGCGCCGTGGTGGCGCTCATGGCCATGGGTCTGTGGGCCGTCGAGGCGCTACGCACCGCCGTTCCCCACGTGTTCGGGAATTTCAGCGTCTACGCCATCTACCGGCTCGACTACGACACCGACTTCAACTTCATGGCCATGAAGTTGCTCACGCTCACGCCCATCTTCCTGGCCGGGACGCTGCTGTATCTGTACCGGGACAAGATTCCCGACTCGGGGCTGCTGGCGCTGGCGTGCGGTGCGCTGTTCAGCGCCAGCTTGTGGATGCCCTTCGGCGGCCACGTCAACTTCTTCTCCATGACGAGCGCCGATCTGTTCGCCCCGTTCCTGGCCTACCCGCTGTTGTGGCTGGGAGCCCATCTCCCGCTGCAACGGGTCGGTGCTCGCAACGACTACTCCTACGGCGTCTACATCTACGCCTATCCGGTGCAGCAGCTCCTGGCCACGTGGCACGCGCAGCGCTTCGGATACTGGGCGTACCTGGGCCTGTCGGTGCTCGGCGTGGCGCCCTTCGCCGCCGCCAGCTGGTGGGTGGTGGAGAAGCGGGCCCTCAGGCTGAAGCGGCTCGATCTCGGGGCCCGGCGCCGCTCGACGCCGGCGGCGTCGGGGGCGCCGTCGTGAGCCACGGGTCGGACCGAGGACCGATCGGCGCCTAGCCGCCCATGGCGTGGACCCCACCGTCCACGTGGAGCATCTCGCCCGTGGTCATGGGGAACCAGTCCGACAGAAGCGCCACGCAGGCGCGCGCCACGGCGTCGGAGTCGTTGACGTCCCATCCGAGCGGGGCACGAGCCGCCCACGTGTCCTCGAAGGCCTTGAAGCTCGGGATGGACTTGGCTGCCATGGTGCGGATGGGCCCGGCGGCGACGAGGTTGACCCGCACCCCGTGGGGGCCGAGGTCGCGCGCCAGGTAGCGGGCCAGGGACTCGAGGGCGGCCTTGGCCACGCCCATCCAGTCGTAGGCGGGCCACGCCACGCGGGCGTCGAAGTCGAGGGCCACCACCGACGACCGTCCGGCCGCCACGAGCAGGGGCGCCAGCGCGCCCACGAGGCCCTTGAGCGAGTACGCCGAGATCTCGAGGGCGGTGGCCACGTCGCCCCACTCCGCCCGCAGGATGTCGCCGCCCAGGCAGTCCTGGGGGGCGAAGCCGATGGCGTGCAGGATCCCGTCGAGCCCGTCCCAGCGCGCCCCGAGATGCTCGGCGGCGGCCCGGAGGTGGGCGGGATCGGTGACGTCGATCTCGATGACCTCGGGGGGCGTGGGCAGCTTGCGGGCCGTGCGACGGGTGAGCGACAGGCCGCGGCCCGCCCCCGACAGCACGATGTCGGCTCCCTCGTCCTGGGCCAGCCGGGCCACGCCGAAGGCGAGCGAGGCGTCGGTGAGGACGCCGGTGATGAGGATCCGCTTGCCCTCGAGGAGCCCACCACGCGACGGCACCGCCGGCGACCCTATCCGAGCCCGTCACAGGCGGCGGTCACCGCCGGTCCGGAGGTGATCCGGGGCCCGGGGCCGGTGTGCCAAGGTGTGCCGATGCACGTCGGCATCCTCGGGGGTACGGGACCGCTGGGCAGGGGGTTGGGGCTGCGGCTGGCGGTGGCGGGGACATCGGTGACCGTCGGCTCGCGCGACCGCGACCGGGCCGCTTCCGTGGTGGACGAGGTGCTGGCGCGCTGGCCGGGCCGGTCCCTCGCCATGGAAGGGGGCGACAACGACGCAGCGGCGTCGGCCGACGTGGTGGTGGTGGCCACGCCCTGGGACGCGGTCGTGCCCACCGTCCGCCCCCTGGCGGAGCAGCTGTCGGGGAAGGTCGTGGTGTCGGTGGCCAACGCACTCGTGAAGCAGGGGCGCGAGCTGCACGCCCTCATTCCCCCCCGGGGATCGATGGCGGGCGCCGTGCAGGCCGAGCTGCCCCGTTCCCAGGTGGCGGCGGCCGGCCACCACCTGCCCGCCGCCGAGCTCGAGGATCTCGACCGGGTCCTCGGCGCCGACGTCCTGGTGTGCTCCGACCACGCCGAGGCCACCGCCTCGGCCATGGCCCTCATGGCCTCGATCGAGGGCCTGCGCCCCCTCGACGCCGGCAGCCTGGCCTCGGCCGGCGCGGTGGAGGCCTTCACGGCCGTGCTCGTCACCCTGAACATCCGCTACAAGGCGCACAGCACCCTGCGGCTGGCCGGGCTCGACCACGTATGAGGCGGAACCCCCGGTGATGCAGCTGTTCGACACGCCGCGCGGCGAGATCGTGCCCTTCGACCCGGGCCCCGTGGTGCGCATGTACTCCTGCGGCATCACGCCCTACGACGCCGCCCACGTGGGGCACGCCCAGGTGTACCTGACCTTCGACGTGCTCCAGCGCCGCCTCGCCGACCTCGGGCACGAGAGCCGGTTGGTGCGAAACGTCACCGACGTGGACGACGACATCCTGCGTAAGGCGCGGGAGCTGGGCGTGCACTACCTCGACCTGGCGGCGGAGGAGATGGCGCGCTTCGACGCCAACATGCAGGCGCTCGGCCTGTGGCCCGTCTACCGCGAGCCCCGGGCGACCTCGGCCATTCCCGACATCCTCTCCCTCGTCGGTGCGGTCCTCGACTCCGGGCACGCCTACAGCGCGGCGGGCGCGGTGTACTTCGACGTGTCGAGCTTCCCCCGCTTCGGACAGGTCAGCCACCTGTCGCGCCCCGAGATGCTGGAGCTGGCGGCGGAGCGCGGCGGAAACCCCGAGGACCCGGCCAAGCGCGATCCGCTCGACTTCGTGCTGTGGCAGCCCTCCGCCGCCGACGAGCCGGCGTGGGAGTCGCGCTGGGGCCCGGGGCGCCCGGGGTGGCACATCGAGTGCTCGGCGCTCGCCATGCGGGACCTGGGCGACACCGTCGACCTCCACGGCGGGGGACGCGACCTCGTGTTCCCCCACCACGAGTGCGAGACGGCCCAGTCCGAGTCGGTCACGGGGGCGACTTTCTCGCGCCACTGGCTGCACGTCGGCATGGTGGGTCTCGACGGCGTCAAGATGTCGAAGTCCCTCGGCAACCTCGTGTTCGTGGGGGACCTGCTGAAGGAATGGGAGCCGATGACGGTGCGCCTCGCCCTGCTCGGTCATCACTACCGCCAGGACTGGGACTGGGCGGGCTCGGACCTGGTGACGGCGGCCGACCGCCTGGACCGGTGGCGCTCGTCGGCGGCGGGCGCAGCGGACCAGGCCGTGCTCGAGGCCGTCCGCCACCGGCTCGACGCCGACCTCGACACCCCCGGGGCGCTGGCCGTGTTGGACGAGGAGGCGGCCCGGGGACGATCGGTCATGTCGGGGGCGGCGCTGCTGGGGGTGGCGCTGTGATCGCCGTCACCCTGCCCGACGGGAGCCGCAAGGAGTTGGACGACGGCGCCACGGGCCGCGACCTCGCCGCCTCGATCGGCAAGCGGCTGGCCAAGGCGGCCGTCGCCACCACCGTGGACGGCGCCGGGGTGGACCTCGGCACGCCCCTGCCCGACGGCGCGGCGGTGTCGGTGGTCACCGAGGACTCCGACGCAGGCCGCGCCGTGCTGCGCCACTCCACGGCCCACGTGCTCGCCCAGGCGGTGCTCGATCTGTGGCCCGGCGCCCATTACGCCATCGGGCCGGCCATCGCCGACGGCTTCTACTACGACTTCGAGCTCCCCGGTGGGGCCACCTTCAGCGAGGACGACCTGGCCCGCATCGAGGACAAGATGCGCGCCATCATGGGCGAGGACCAGCCCTTCGTGCGCCACGAGCACTCCGTCGACGAAGGCCTCGCCCTCTTCGCCGACCAGCCCTTCAAGCGCGAGATCATCGAGGGGGTGGCCGAAGCCGGCGACGCCGAGCTGTCGGCCGAGGCCTCCGCCGACGTGGCGCCCGACGCCCAGGCGGTGAGCGCGTACCGCAATCCCCGTCCCGGGGGCGGCGAAGGGTTCGTCGACCTCTGCCTCGGTCCCCACGTCCCCTCCACCGGGCGGCTCGGGCACTTCAAGCTGCTGCGGGTGGCGGGGGCCTACTGGCGCGGCGACGAGCACCGGCCCCAGCTGCAACGGATCTACGGCACGGCGTGGGAATCGGACAAGGCGCTGGCCGACTACCTGCACCGCCTGGAGGAGGCCGAACGACGCGATCACCGGCGCATCGGAGCCGAGCTCGACCTCTTCTCGTTCCCGAGCGAGATCGGCTCGGGCCTGGCGGTGTTCCACCCCAAGGGGGCCACCATCCGCCGCCTCATGGAGGACTACAGCCGCCGCCGCCACATCGAGGGCGGCTACGACTTCGCCTACACGCCGCACATCACCAAGTCGGACCTGTTCGAGGTGTCGGGCCACCTCGACTGGTTCGCCGAGGGCATGTTCCCGCCCATGACCCTGGAGGACGGCCAGCAGTACCACCTGAAGCCGATGAACTGCCCGTTTCACATTCTCGTGTACCGCAGCCGGCGGCGCTCGTATCGCGAGCTCCCCCTGCGGCTGTTCGAGTTCGGCACCGTCTACCGCTACGAGAAGTCGGGGGTGGTGCACGGTCTCACCCGGGTGCGGGGCATGACCCAGGACGACGCCCACATCTTCTGCACCCGCGAGCAGATGGTGCCCGAGCTGCAGTCGGTTCTGCGCTTCGTGCTCGACCTGCTGCGCGACTTCGGCCTCGACGACTTCTACCTGGAGCTGTCCACCAAGCCCGAGGGCAAGGCGGTGGGGAGCGACGCCGAGTGGGCCGACGCCACCGAGGCGCTGCGCGCCGTGGCGGAGGATGCGGGTCTCGTCTTCGTCATGGACGAGGGCGGCGGCGCCTTCTACGGCCCCAAGATCTCGGTGCAGGCCCGCGACGCCATCGGCCGGACGTGGCAGGTGTCGACCATCCAGCTCGACTTCCAGCTGCCCCAGCGCTTCGGCATGGAGTACACCGGCGCCGACAACGCCCGGCACCGGCCCATCATGATCCACCGCGCCCTGTTCGGATCGGTGGAGCGCTTCTTCGCCATCCTCCTCGAGCACTACGCCGGGGCGCTTCCCACGTGGCTCATGCCCGTGCAGGTGGCGGTGCTGCCCGTGCGCGACGACCACGACGGCTATGCCCGCCACGTGGCGGCGGCGTGCCGGGCGGCGGGAATCCGGGTCGAGGTGGACACCGCGGACGAGCCGCTCAACGCCCGCATCCGCCGCTGGAAGCTCGAGAAGGTCCCGTACGTGCTCGTGGTGGGAGACGAGGACACGGCGGCGGGGACGGTGGGCGTGAACGCCCGGGGTGCGACGCGAGCCGACCGGGGCGTCGCGCTCGAGGTGCTGGTGGCGGCGGTGTCGGCCGAGATCGAAGCGAAGGGACTGCCCGAGCGCGGCGGCGACGCGCCCGAGGCGGGACCGGTGGCGTGAGCCTGGAGCAGCTGTGGGCGGGGTGGCGCCACGACTACGTGACGTCGGCCACCGAGGCCGAGCGCAGCGGCGAGGACGGCGGGTGCGTCTTCTGCCGCATCGCCGCCTCGGGTCCGCCGAGTGCGGAGAACCTCGTGGTGTGGCGCGACGAGCGCAGCCTCGTCGTCATGAACGCCTATCCGTATTCGAGCGGGCACGTGCTCGTGATGCCGGCCCGCCACATCGGCGAGTTGTCCGAGCTCACCCCCGACGAGTCGGCCGGCCTGTGGAGCGCCACCTGTCAGGCCGTCGCCACCATCGAGGCCGAGTACGACCCCGACGGCGTCAACGTGGGCGCCAACCTGGGCCGCGCCGCCGGCGCCGGGATCCCGTCGCATCTCCACCTGCACGTGCTGCCCCGGTGGTCGGGGGACACGAACTTCATGACGTCGGTGGCCGGTGTGCGGGTCATGCCCGAATCGCTCACCGTGGGATGGGAGCGCCTGTACCGGGCCTGGCCCGACAGCTGAGCTCGCCTCCACGGAGGGAGGTGGTGCTACCACCTCCCTCATCCACCGGCTGTCCTCCTTGGGCGTCGCACCAGGGCGGATAACACTGGGCCTCGGGAGGTCTCCGTGGCCGCGCTCTGGCTCGTGTTCAGTGCTGAATTCCGTCGCCGGTGGCGCTCGTGGCTGATCCTGGTCGTCCTCATCGCCGTCGTGGGCGGCCTGGTGCTGGCGGCGATGGCGGCCGGACGGCGCACGGCCAACGCCTTCCCGCGCTTCGTGGCGGCGCACGGATTCGACTACCTCGTCTTCGACCTCGGACCCGTGCCCGGGTTGGACACGTTGCCCGGCGTCGCCTCGGTGACAACAGCCGAGATTCCTTTCAACAGCACCCTCTTCTGCGCCTGCTCGAGCGGCATCAACGGTTCGAACGTCTCGTTCCTCGATCTCTCCCCCCCGGGCCTGGAGCGGGTGACGAAGCTGGTGGCGGGCCGGATGCCGAGCCCGTCGGCGCCGGACGAGGTCCTGGCCTCGGTGAACCTCGAACAGGACTTCGGGATCCATATCGGGTCGGTGGTCCGCACCCAGTTCTACCGGCCGTCACAGATCCAGGCCGCCCTCTCCGGCGCCAACGTGAACGCCGACGGGCCGAGGGTCGCGTTCCACGTGGTGGGCATCGAGACCGCCGAGTTCGAGTTCCCCGCCGGCCAGGGGGCGTCTTACGACTTCTACACCACGCCGGCCTTCGCCCGCACCGTCGCCCCGCGGGTGGGCGAGGCGCCGGAGTACTTCGTGCGCCTGCGCCACGGCCCGGCCGACCTTCCCCGGTTCTCCGCCGCCGTGAACGCCAAGAACGTGTACTACGCGCAGAACCAGGATTCCATCGCCACGGCCGTGACCACATCGATCCACCCCCAGGCCGTGGGGTGGTGGGTCCTGGCCGTGCTGGCGGCACTGGCCGGCCTGGCCGTCATCGGGCAGGCGCTCGGTCGTCAGAGCGTGGTCGAGAGCGAGGAGTACCCCACCCTGGCGGCGCTCGGCTTGTCCCAAGGCACCCTCTTCCTGCTGGGCACGGCGCGCAACGTGGCGGTGGCGCTGGCCGGGGCGGCCGGGGCCGTACTCGTCGCCTTCGCCCTGTCCCCGCTCACCCCGGTCGGAGAGGCGCGCCTGGCCGAACCCTCCACCGGCCTCGCCTTCGACCCCGTCGTCCTCCTCCTCGGGGCGTTGGCCACGATCGTCGTGACCCTGGCGTTGGGGATGTGGCCGGTGCTGCGGGCGTCGCGGGTGCGCGTCGGTGACGGCAGGGCGCGGGATTCCCGCCCGTCTGTCATCGTGGCCCACTTGGCCGCTGCCGGCGTTCCCCCGAGCGCCGTCATCGGGGTCCGCCACGCGCTGCAACGGGGGACGGGCGCGGCCTCGGTCCCGGTGGGATCGGCATTGTTCGGCACCGCCCTGGCCGTCCTCGCCCTTTGTGCAACGGCGGTGTTCGGCGCCAGCCTGTCCCATCTCACCACCACCCCCGCGCTGTACGGCGAGGACTACCAGATCCTGTTCGCCAACAACGCCGCCACCGGGGGTACCCCCGGCCCCGAGATCGCCCATCTGGAGCGCTCTCCGGCCGTGACCGGCATCATGCTCGGGATCCGGGCGGAGGTCTCGATCAACGGACACAGCGTGTTCGCCGTGGCCGGCCAGGCAGTGCGCGGTCCGTTGCTCCTGTCGGCGGTCGACGGTCGGCTCCCGGCCGGCAACGGCGACATCAGCCTGGGCAACGCCACCCTGCGCCAGGTCGGCGCCCATATCGGGTCCGCCGTGCACGTGACGGTGCAGGAGCCGGGCGGTGGTTCACGTTCCGTGCTGTTGCGCGTGGTGGGCACAGTGTCGTTCCCCGGCCAGTTCGGGCTCGGTGGGCTCGGAACCGGGGCGGCGTTCACGCTGTCGGGCTACCAGCACGCCGTGTGCCCGCCGTCGCCGGGGCAGCACGCGTGCCTGGAAACCTACAACGGGAGCCATCTCGGGGCCGTCATGGCACGAGTCACCCCGAGCCCCGCAGGGCGAGCCGTCCTCGCCCGGCTTCTCGCCGCCTCTTCGGGGAGCGCCGAGCGGCCGACCACGCCGAACTCGCTGGTCAACTTCGGAGAGGCGGTGAACTTCCCGCTCATCCTGGGATTCATGCTGGCGCTGTTCGGTGCGGCCACCCTCACTCACCTGCTCGTGGTCAGCGTGGCCCGCCGCCGGCGCGAGATCGGGCTGTTGAAGGCGCTCGGGTTCGTGAGCACGCAGGTGGGGGCAGCGGTGGGTTGGCAGGCGACGACGGTGGCGGTGGTGGGGATCGTCGTCGGCGTCCCCCTGGGCATTGTCGCCGGCGTGGCGGTGTGGCGGGGGTTCGCCACCAATCTCGGTGCCGTGCCCTTCTCCACCGTTCCCATCTGGGTGATCGGGGTGCTGAGCGCGGGCGTGCTCGTCGCCGCCAACCTGTTGGCCATCGCTCCCGCCGTCGTGGCGCGGCGAAGTCGCTCGGCCCAGCTCCTGCGCACCCAGTAGCGGGTCAGTACTCCTCGACGACGGGTGAGCGGTCCAGTTTCTCGAACGTGGGGATGAGGTAGCCGAAACCGGCCACCAAGGGTCCGAGCACCATGAACACCATGCCGGCCAGTCGCAGCGGTTGCGCCAGGGTCAGCAGTCCTCCGGCGTCGGCCACGGCCACGCCCACGGCGCCGATCCACCCGCTCAGCCGGGGGATCCGCGCCGCACCCCCCACCCGCAGCAGGAGCATCACCGCCCCGAGCGCCAGCGGGAGGCCGACGACGGCGTGGAAGACGTAGACCGTCACGGCCGCTGGCGACAGCCGGTCGACGGGTCGTGCACCGGGGACCATGACCAAGGTGGCGATGCCCAGGGCGAATTCGGCGACGACGAGGAGTGCCAGGCGACTGGCCAGGCGGGCCACCCCGCGTTCGACGGTCACGGGGTCCGCGGCGAGCGCCACGGCGGTCGTGGCCGTGCCGTCGGCGCTGCCCGGCGCGCCGGCGTGCCGGCGCGTCCGGGCCCGGTAGGCCTCGGGGTCCTCGTGGATGAGGTACCACCATCCGGCCACGGCGAGCAGGGCGAAGACGGGCCACTCGACGGAGTAGACCCAGCTGAGCCCGTTGCCGGCCAGCGCTCTCGTCGCCTGCCACCAGCCCGCGGCCACGCACGCCGGGGCTACCAGGACCACCTCGATGTGCAGGAGCAGGGCCCGCCGCGACAGCCAGCGCCGCCGGGCCCGGGACAGAGACGTCGCCAGGGCGCCGCGTCGGGGCCCCTCGGCGACCGGCGCCGCCGGGTCGACGCTGGCCGCGAAGCGCCTGGTCATCTTGCGCTCGGCCACGAAGGCGCAGAACGGGACGGTCCCCGCCAACAAGACGAGCGCCATCTGCCACAGCGGGACCCGCAGTCGCAGCGTCAGGTCGAAGGCCGCCCCCAGATAGACGAGATAGAGAAAGCCGTGGATCGTTCCCACCACCTCCGCCACCTCGGGCCGGCCCGCCGCGAACTGCAGGGGGACGCCTACGAACACGAGCACGAGCAGGAGCGTGGCGGTGGTGAAGGCCATCACCCGGTAGCGCACGAGGACGCCGCGCGAGATCGCAGCAGCACGGGGTGCGGACGCGCTCACCACGCCGGCCAGGCCTCTTTCAACGGCCCCA
>JBEKVE010000055.1:0-31624 GCA_049514335.1 Acidimicrobiales bacterium | reverse complement strand
GTCGGGCGAGACCATCGTGCGCGACCTGCAGATGGGGATGCTGCGCGGTGCGGCCTTCGGCACGACGATGGAGGTGGGCTATCTCCCCGACATGTTCGGGCACGTGGCCCAGATGCCCCAGATCCTGCGCCAGACCGGCCTGGAGCACGCCGTGGTGTGGCGGGGCGTGCCCTCCGCCATCGACAAGACCGGCTTCGTGTGGGAGGCGCCCGACGGCTCGTCGGTGCGCACCGAGTACCTCCCCGTCGGCTACAGCAACGGGTCGTCCATCCCCGACGACGCCAAGGCCCTCGTGGACCGGATCGCCGATCACGAGACCGAGATCGGCGAGTTCATCATCGACAAGATGCTGCTCATGAACGGCACCGACCACCAGGAGCCCCAGCCCTGGCTGGGGCGGGTCGTGGCCGAGGTGAACGCCATCCAGGATGACTACCACCTCGAGGTGACGTCGCTCGCCGACTATCTCGCCACCGCCCCCACGGCAGGGCTCGAGACGTGGCGCGGCGAGTTGCGCTCGGGGTTCCGGGCCAACGTGCTCATGGGCGTGAGCTCCAACCGCGTCGACGTGAAGAAGGCGGCCGCCCTGGCCGAGCGGGCCCTCGAGCGCCGGGCCGAGCCCCTGTCAGCCCTGTTCCTCGCACCCGAGGCCTGGCCCGGTTCCTTCCTCGACGTGGCCTGGCTGGAGATGGTGCGCAACGCCGCGCACGACTCGTCGTGCGCCTGCTCGGTCGACGACGTGGTCGACGCCGTGCTGGTGCGCTACGCCGAAGCCCGGCACATCGGCGAGGGTCTGGCCGACCAGGCGCTCAAGGTGCTGGCCCGCTCGCTGTCGCATGCCGGGCCCACCGCCGTGAACGGCACCGTCCGGCCCCGCGGCGGCGTGGTGGACATCCTCGTGCCCGGCACCGAGGTCCCCGCCGGTGCCCAGGCCATGCCGGACGAGCCCGGCGCCTTCGGCGTGCCCCGCGGCATGGGGGCGATCACCCTCGACGCCGCCACGGTGAAGACCATCCTGGGCATGCTCCCCAACGGCAACCAGATCGACACCCACACCTGGATCCAGGACGTGCGCGTGGAGGAGGACGACTCGGGCATCGACATCACCATCGTCTTCGGCTCCGAGGAGCGCTTCGACGTCCCCGTGGCCACCATCAAGCAGGATCTCTACACGCGCCTCGGCGCCCGGCCCGACTCCGTCGTGCGCATCCGCATCGACCAGCCCCCCGTGCGGCGCATCCTCACCCGGGTGGGCGCCGTCCCCGCCTTCGGGTGGCGGGCGCTCGAGCCGGTGGTGCCCGACCACCCCGTCACCGCCGAGGAGCGCGGCGCCGACGACCCCTCCCCCGTGGTGATGGCCAACGGGCTCGTGACGGTGAAGGTCGAGCGCACCGACGGCACGTTCTCCATCGACGGCGTGGCCGGGTTCGGCAAGCTGGTCGACGGGGGCGACCACGGCGACTCCTACAACTACTCCCCGCCCGCCGGCGACCGGATCGTGGACACCCCCGACGCCGTGTCGGTGCAGGTGACCGAGTCCGGCCCGGTGCGCGCCCGGGTGTCGGTCACCGCCACCTACACCTGGCCCGACCACGTCGACGGCGTGACACGGGCCCGCACCGGCACCGTGACGGTGCCCGTCACCACCGACATCGAGCTGCGGGCCGACGAGCGCTTCGTGCGGGTGACGACCCGGTTCGTGAACCCCGCCTCCGACCACCGCCTGCGCGTCCACCTGCCGCTCCCCCAGCCGGCCGAGGGCTCGGAGGCCGAATGCGCCTTCGCCGTGGTCCATCGCGGGCTCGACGCCGAGGGCCGTCCCGACGAGCGGGGGCTGCCCACCTTCCCGTCGCGACGCTTCGTCTCGGCCGGCGGCCTGACCGTGGCCCACGAAGGACTGCTCGAGTACGAGCTGGTCGACATCACCGACGCGGCCTCGGGGCGCCGGGCGGCGACCTTGGCCCTCACGCTGCTTCGCTCCACGGGCATGCTCAGCCGCCTGGGCATGGCCTACCGGCCCCTGCCCGCCGGTCCGCTCACCCCCGTCGAGGGCCTGCAGCTGCGGGGACGGCCCATCGAGGCGCACTACGTCCTGTGCATCGGGTGCGACGATCCCTACGCCCTGGTGGACGACGCCTTTGTTCCCCTCGACGTCGTGTTCTCCGCCGGCGAGGGGACGCGCCCGGCGACGGGCAGCGCGCTCGAGGTGGAGGGGGCGGAGGTGTCCTCGGTGCGCCGGGTGGCGGGACTGCTCGAGGTGCGGGTGTTCAACCCCACCGATGACGCCGTGACCGTCGGACTGGGTGAGCGGTCGGGGTGGCTGGTGGACCTGCGGGGCCGCACCCTCGAGCCGGTGGTGGGCTCATTCGAGCTCGGGCCCTTCGGCATCGCCACCGTCCGCCTGCCCGGGGCCTGAGCGAGCCGCCCGGGCCGCGACCCGCGCCGAGATGAGGCGCTCGCCCCGCTCGCGCAGGTCGTCCAGGTCGAGCAGGACGTCGGCCAGCCGGTCCCAGCGACGGCCCATGCGGCGATCGTCGGCGACGGGCTCGGCACCGGGCCGGTACAGCACCCACAGCTGGACACGGCCGAGGTCCTTGACGGGTCGCAGGCGAAGCGCCTGCATGGCGAACTCGCCCTCCGGCGCCGTGCCCGGATCTCCGTCCCCGCTGGTCGAGGCACCGGTGGTGCGCGTCGCGGCGTCGTTCTCCAGGGCGGCGTGGAAGTCGTCGGTGACGAGCACGCTGCCCGGGGCGGCCATGCTCACCACCCGGCTGGCCAGGTTCACCACCGGCCCGTAGTAGTCGCCGTCCTGGACGAGCACCGGTCCCACCGCCAGCGCCACCCGCACGTCGGACAGGAGCTCGTCGTCGGCGTAGACCTCGGCCAGGTTGAGGCCGATACGCGCCGCGGCGGGGGCGGAGTCGGCCACGAACATGGCTTCGTCACCGATCATCTTCACCACCCGTCCTCCGCCCGCCGTCACCGTGTCGTGGGCCAGCTCCTCGAAGCGGCCCACCACCGCGGCGAGCTCCTCCTCCGACAGCTGCTGGCTCAGGGTGGTGAACCCGACCATGTCGGCGAAACCCACCGCCAGGACCGGCAAGGCGCCGTCGCCGCTGCTCGTCCGCAGCGACATGGCCCGCCGGATGGCGGCTTGGACGTGGCGGCGCCACACGAAGTCGAGCAGGCGGGCCATGGCGGGCAGCGACACGTCGGCCATGCGGGCGATGCGGTCGGCGGCCTCCACCGAGTCGCCGCTGCCGGCGCCGGTCAGGATGCCCCGCAGCGCCGGCGACACCTCGGCCTCGGCGATGCGCGCCATGCTCGACCCGATGACACGGGCGAGCTGCACACCGGTCTCGACGTCGGCCACGCCCAGATCGATGATGGAGCGCAGCACGAGCAGCGCCTCGATGTCGAGGTCGGTGAACATGGGGTCGTCGGGGGCCACGTCGGGGAAGCCGAGCGCCCGCCAGAAGCGGCGCAGCACGTCGAGCGACATGCCCGTGCGCTCGGCCACGTCCCCGGAGGTGAAGCGGCGCCGGCTCGGCACGAGGAGCTGCTCGGCCACGAGCAGGTCGAGCACGTCCTCGGCCTCGGCCCTGGCGATCTCCTCTTCGGACGTGTCGCGGGCGCGCAGAAAGGCGTGCACCCGCAGGCGGGCCTCGGCGCGGGCAGCCGGGTCGTCCGACGGGCTCACACGTCCCCCTCGGTCCGCCCCTGCAGGCCGTCGAACTCGGCTTTGGCGGTGCGCGACATGAGGGTGGCGATGGCCTGGGCGGGCGAGGTGGTGCCCTCGAGCACCGCGGCGACCTGCTCGCCGATGGGCATCTCCACGCCCCGGGCGGCGGCCATGTCGAGCAGGGGGCGGGCCGTCTTCACCCCTTCGGCCACCATGCGCATGTCGGCCAGGATGTCGTCGAGGCGGCGTCCCCGCCCGAGCTGCTCCCCCACCATGCGGTTCCGGCTCAAGGCGCTCGTGCACGTGGCCACCAGGTCCCCCACCCCGGCCAGGCCGGCGATCGTGATGCGCTCCCCGCCCATGGCCACGCCCAGCCGTCCGAGCTCGGCCAGGCCGCGGGTGACGAGGGCGGCCCGCGACGAGTCGCCGAGCCCCAGTCCCTGGAGAATGCCGGCCGCGATGGCGAGCACGTTCTTGGTGGCACCGGCGGTCTCGCACCCCACCACGTCGGGATTGGTGTAAACGCGGAACGTCTCGGTGCGCAGCAGCTCCTGGACCGAACGCGCCACGGTCTCGCCCGAGGAAGGGGGCCAACTCGCCCAGCACGGCCCGGAACCCGTGGGAGGGCACGGCCATCACCACGAGCATGCTCCCCGACACCGCCGCTTCGAGCGACGCCGTGGCCCGCAGCGAGACCGGCAGCACCACGTCGGGCAGGTAGTCGCCGTTCACGTGGTCCCGGTCGATGGCCTCGGCCAGGGCGGGGCGGCGCGCCCACAACACCGTGGCAGCCGAGGACGCCGCCATGGCGGCCACGGTGGTCCCCCACGAGCCGGCCCCGATCACGGCCACCTTGTCCAGCACCGGCCCACCCTACGGCGTGGCACCCCCGCCGGGGCGCGGCCGTACACTGACCGCGTGACCGCCACGCCGGTGCACCTCCCTCCCCTGCGGGGGTGCGTGGTGCTCGTTCCGGTGAAGGCGTTCGGCGCGGCCAAGGGCCGCCTCGCCCCCTCGCTCGACGCCGACGGGCGGGCCGAGCTGGCCCGGGTCATGGCGGCCCGTGTGCTCGCCGCCGCCGGCGCGCTCCCGGTGGCGGTGGTGTGCGACGACCCCGACGTGGCCCGGTGGGCGCACGAGCACGGCGCCATGGTGCTGCCCGAGCCCGGACGGGGCCTCAACGGAGCGGTGGAGGCGGGGGTGGCGCGGCTGTCGGGCGCCGGCGCCTCGGAGATCATCGTCGCCCACGCCGATCTCCCCCTGGCCCGCGACCTGGGCCGCGTGGCGGGATTCGAGGGCGTGACCCTCGTCCCCGACCGCGGCGACAACGGCACCAACGTGCTGTGCGTGCCGACGGGAGCGGACTTTCGCTTCCACTACGGACCCGGGTCCTTCATCCGCCACCGGGACGAGGCCGAGCGCCTGGGTCTGCCCTGGCGCGTGGTGCGCCATCCCGATCTCACCCTGGACGTCGACGTCCCCGCCGACATCCCGGCCGGGCTGCGGTCCCCACCGAGCTGATTCCGCGGGCCGACGAGCCGCCGGCCCCGGACGCAAAAGGAACGGGGCCCCGCAGGGCCCCGTTCCCGACTGCTCTTGCACACTGCACCGGTCCGGGCACCGCCCGGTCCGATGTCCGACCGCCGGTGAACCCGGCAGGACGGGTGGCTACTTGGCGGTCCGCCGACGAGCCGGAGCCCGACGCGTCACCCGACGAGCGGCTGTGCGCTTGGGGGACGCGGCGGCCTTCTTGGCCGGTGCCCGACGCTTGGCCGTCTTCCTGGCCGGAGCACGCTTGGCGGTTGCCCGCTTCTTCGTGGTCCGCTTGGCAGCCTTCTTGGCCGGCGCCCGCTTGGCGGTCGCCCGCTTCTTCGTGGTGCGCTTCGCCGCCTTCTTGGCCGGAGCACGCTTGGCGGTTGCCCGCTTCTTCGTGGTCCGCTTGGCGGCCTTGCGCGCCGGCGCCCGCTTGGCGGTCGCCCGCTTCTTGACGGTGCGCTTGGCAGCCTTCTTGGCAGGAGCCCGCTTGGCAGTTGCCCGCTTCTTGACGGTCCGCTTCACAGCCTTCCGCGCCGGCGCCCGCTTGGCGACCTTCCGCGCTGTCGTGCGCTTGGCGGCCTTCTTTGCCGGCGCCCGCTTTGCGGTCTTCCTTGCCCGCTTGACTGGCATGCTCTACGCCCTCCTAACGGCCTTCTTGGCCGATCGCTTGGATGCTTTCCTCGCCGGGGTTCGCCCGACGGCCTTTCTGGCCGATTGTCTTGCTGCTTTCCTCGCCGGGGCGCGTGTACCGGCCTTGCGGGCCGGGCCGCGTCCGACGACCTTTTTCGTTGCCCGGCCGGCGGTGGGCACCGCTGTCCGGGTCGAAACCTTGGTGGGGCGGGCCGCCGCCGCCTGTGTGGTGGCGGTGCCGGCCTTGGCTGGCTTCCTGGTCGGGACCGTCTTCGGTGCCGCCAGCGCCGCCTTGCCGTTCAGGACGTCTTTGAGGGTGGCACTGGCGGCGAAGCGCATGCCCCTCGTGGCAGGAACCTTGACCGGCGTACCCGTCTGCGGGTTCCGCCCCATGCGGGCACCACGGTGCGTGGGATTGAAGCTGCCGAAGCCGGCGATGACGACGCGCCGGCCAGAGCGAACCTCGCTCGACACGATGTGGACCAGCGCGTTGACCGCTGTTTCGGCATCGCGCTTGGCCATCGACGACGTCGCACTGACCGCGTCGATCAGGCCCGACTTGTTCACCGCACCTCCTCCGGGAAATGCAATCTCACTAATCAAAGAAGGTTTTCGCGACAAAAGCAAGCATTTGCGCTCCACGAGCGCACTGTCGCGAGCGCGTCGACGCGCCGCCGCGCGCGAGGAAACCAGCAAGATACCAGCGCGCCACACCACGATGCGTCGATGCCGCGGCGCGGCGCGGCGACGCACGGGGCGTCGGCCACGCATTGTGCATATGGACAACAAAGCCCGAGTTTGCAAGGCTTTTCGCCCATGCCCCCGTTGCCCGACGACACCTACGACGTCGTCGTCGTCGACGCCGAGGTCGGCGATGACGGTGAGCTGCGCCTCGAGGTGGCGATCACGCTGGGACCGCACATCGGCCGGATCGTGGCGCTGAAAAAAATGCACGTGGAAACCGGTCCAGGGCCGCTCGACAGTGCCGATCCGTTCGCGTTGCTCGGCATACCCGGCACCGTCCGGGTGCGCAGCGGCGTGCCGACGTTCCGGCCCGAGACGCTGTGAGCGCGGCGTCGACCCTTGCGTCTCGGACCGACGGTGCGCAGTGTTGCGGGGGATTCGCACCCCTCGCACCCGCACAGAACGTAGTCCCGGCACCGGTGCAGACAGGTGGATTCCGCCCTGGCGCGCCCCACCGAGGTGCACACAGCGCGGCGTGCACCCGCCGCTCGGCCGTCGCCTGAGCGCGGCAATCTTTCGCGTCGCGAAACGTTGGCATCGATGTCGGCCCCACGCGGTGGTGTCCACGTCGACCAAGCCCGACGTGCTGCGGGCCACCGCCGCGGCGCGCCGACGCACCGGCCCGTGCCTGCTCTACGACCCGAGCGGCACGGTCGAGGCACCTCGGGGCGTCGATCTGGTGCGCTGGTCACCGGTCCAGGGCTGCGCCTCGTGGGACGACGCCCTGGTGGTGACGCGCGGGCTCGTGGGTGCGGCCCGGCCCCCGTCGGGCGGCTACAACGGCGCGGCACCGGTGGGCGCCGACCACTGGACCGAGCGGGCCGAGGCGCTGCTCGCCCCGGTGCTGCACGCCGCCGCCCTCGACGGGGCGGGCCTGGCCACCGTGCTGTCGTGGGTCGACCGCCGCCAGGCCGGGGCGCCGCTTCGCATCCTCGACGACAACGGCGCCACCCGGGCCGGGGACCTCCTGGCCGGGATCGCCGCCACCGACCCCAGGGAGCTGAGCGGCATCTGGTCGACGGCCTCCGGGGTCCTCGGCGCCTATCGCAGCCAGGCGGCGCTGGCCACCACCGAGAACCCCGACTTCGACCCCGGCGCCTTCTGCGACTCCTCCGCCACGCTCTACATCTGCGCCACCGGACGGCAGCAGGCGGTGGCTGCGCCCCTGGTCGTGGGCCTGCTGACCGACATCCGGGCCGCCGCCTACGCCCGCTCGGCGGCGGCCGTCGGGGTGGAACGGAGCGGGAACGGAGCGGGGGGACGAGGGGCGGGGCACCAGGCCCCGGTCGTCCTCGCCCTGGACGAGGTGGCCAACATCGCCCCTGTCCCCGACCTGCCGGCCATGGTGAGCGAGGGGGCGGGCCAGGGGGTGCTGACCCTCGCCTGCCTGCAGGACCTGTCCCAGGCGCGGGGCCGCTGGGGCGGAGCGGCGGACGGGTTCCTGTCGCTGTTCGGCACCACGGTGGTGCTGCCCGGCATCGCCGACGTGCGCACCCTGGAGGCTCTCTCCACCCTGGCCGGCGAGGAGGAGGTGCCCACCCGATCGGTGAGCGCGCCGCTGGCGCGGCCCGGGGGTGTGGGGGCGGCGCTGTCCCGGGTGGTCCTCGGCCCCCGGGCCCGGCGCGACGACCCCGCGCCCACGGCCACCACCGCCACGGTGATGCGGCACCGCCTCCCCGTCGACGAGGTGGCGCGGGGCCGGTTCGGCATGGCACTCGTGGTCGACGAGCGCAACCGCATGGGATGGGTGCAGCTCACGCCGTGGTTCGCCACCGAGCCCTGGCGCTCGGCCGCCCTCGAGCTCCCCACCGCCCCCGCTCCCGACCGGTTCCCCGCTCCCGACCTGCGCCCCGCTCCCGACCTGCGCCCCGCTCCCGACCGGCGCGGCCTCGAGCCCGGACGGGGCGGGCCCCTTGGTCCCGGGGGTTTGTGAGGGCAGCCCAACCCGGTGACGGGTCCGGGCACAGCCCTCCCCGGACGGGGGAACCCTGAAATTCCGGGTGGAAAAATCGAACACACGTTCGATAAGGTCGGACCATGGGTGTCGCCGGATCCGCCTCCACTGCTGCGGCCGAGCCCCGCCCGCAGGGCAGACGCCCGGTCGGTGCCGGCCACCTGAGCGCCACCCTGGCGGCGCGCGCCCGGCCCACCTCGTCCAGCCGCGACCAGCTCCTCCCCCTCCTCCCCGCCCTCGCACCCCTCCTCCCCGGCGGTGGCCTGCAGCGGGGTGGGGTGGTGAGTGTGGGCCCCGCCGCCGGACCCGGGGCGGGCGGGGAAGCGGTGGTCGCGGGGCCACGGGGGGCCGGAGGGGACACCACCTTGGCCTTCGCCCTGCTGGCGGCGGCCTCGAGCGCTTCGTGGTGCGGGGCGGTGGGAACGGCCGATCCGGGGGTCGTGGCCCTGGCCGAGATGGGGCTGGACCTCGGCCACCTGGTGCTCGTCCCCCGCCCCGGGGCCTTGTGGGCCCAGGTGGCGGCCACCCTCCTCGACGGTGTGGACGTGGTGCTGGTGCGCCCGCCCGGGCCGGTGCGACCCGAGGCCGCCCGCCGGCTGGCCGCCCGGGCCCGCGAGCGCCGGGCCGTGCTGGTGGTGCTGGCCGGGGCTCGGGGCTGGCCCGACGGAGCCGACGTCCGGTTGGCGGTGCGGACCGGGGGGTGGCACGGGGTGGGCGACGGCCACGGCCATCTGCAGGGGCGACGGGCCACGGTGCTGTCCACCGGCCGGCGGGCGGCGACTCGATCGGTGCAGGTCGACCTGTGGCTCCCCACCCCCTCGGGGCGGATCGAGCCCGGCGCGGAGCCCGGGGGCTGACACCCCGGCGGAGCCAAGAGAACGCGCAAAAGAGGGCGCGCCATGAGCGCGCAATAGAGCAGTGAAGAGATGGAGGAGAGAAAGGTGGAGCGGCTGCTCGTCGTGTGGTGCCCCGACCTCCTCGAGGAGCGCGAGCGCGGCCGGGAGGCCCGGGCCTTCCGCTGCGTGGTGGAGGCGCTCGGGTCCTTCGCCGCCCGGGTGGACCCGGTGCGGCCCGGTGTGTGCGCCGTGCCCACCCGGGGTCCGGCGCGCTACTTCGGGGGGGACGAGGCCCTGGTCGGCCTGGCCACCGAGGCCCTGGCGGGACGCCGCGCCGGCGTGGGGATCGCCGACGGCCTGTTCGCAGCCACCCTGGCCGCCCGCGCCGCGCTGGAGGCCGGCCCCGTCGTCGTCCCTCCCGGCGCCACCCCGGCCTTCGTGGCCCGGTGGCCGGTGGCCGCCCTGGAGCGCCCGGAGCTGGCCGACCTGCTCGTCCGCTTGGGGATCCGCACCCTGGGACGGTTCGCCGCCCTGCCCGGGCCCGAGGTGCTCGCCCGCTTCGGGGCGGACGTCGTGGTGTGCCAACGGGTGGCCCGGGGGGTGGAGGGGGAGCTGCCCGGCTTCCGCCTGCTCTTTCCCGCCCCCCGACCGGGGCCCGCCCCGGCGGCGCCCGTCACCCGCCAGGCCGGGTTCTGGGGGGACACCGCCGACGCCGACGCCCGGGCCGCCCGGGCGGTGGGTGCGGTGCAGGAGCTGCTCCACCCCGAGGCGGTCGTGCGGGCCCGGCTGCAAGGTGGACGGGGACCGGCCCAGCGGTCCCGGCTCGTCCCCTTCACCACGACCGCCGGCGCCGGTGCCGGTCCGGGGGCGGGTGACGGTCCGGGCACCCGCACCGAGGGGGCGGGGGCGGACGGGCCGTGGCCGGGGCAGGTCCCCCCGCCGGCGCCGGTGGTGGTGCTCGACCGGCCGCTCGCCGCCCAGCTCACCGACATCGCCGGGCGGACGGTGGGGGTCAGCGCGGGGGGCATGGCCACCACCGCCCCCGCCCGCCTGTCGGTGGACGGGGGGCCGTGGGTGGCGGTGGAGGGGTGGGCCGGGCCGTGGCCCTCCGACGAGCGGTGGTGGTCGGTCCGGGGACGACGTCGACAAGCCCGCATGCAGGTCGTCACCCCCGGCGGCCACGCCCACCTGCTCACCCGGGAACGGGGTGGCTGGTGGCTCGAAGCCATCTACGACTGACGCCGCGCCAGCGCCCATGACCCCGTACGCCGAGCTGCACTGCCACTCCAACTTCAGCTTCCTGGACGGGGCCTCGCACCCCGAGGAGCTGGCCGCCGAGGCCGACCGGCTGGGCCTGTGCGCCCTGGCCCTCACCGACCACGACGGCCTGTACGGCGTGGTCCGCTTCGCCCAGGCGGCCCGGGCGCTGGGGCTTCCCTCGGTGTTCGGGGCCGAGCTCACCCTGGTGGACAGGGGTCGGGGCACGGGCCGCACCGGTGAGCCCGATCCGCCCGGCACCCACCTGGTGGTGCTGGCCCGCGACCCCGAGGGGTACGCCCGCCTGAGCCGGGCCATCACCGAGGCCCACCTGGCCGGGGGCGAAAAGGGGCGGCCCACCTGCACCCTCGAGGACCTGGCCCGCCACCACCGGCGGGGCGGCCACGACGGGCACTGGGTCGTCCTGACCGGGTGCCGCAAGGGGGCGGTCCCGGCCGCGCTCACCACCGCCGGGCCGGCCGCCGCCGCCCGCCAGCTCGACCGGCTGGTCGACGCCTTCGGCCGTCAGGACGTGGTCGTCGAGCTGTGGGACCACGGCGACCCGCTCGACACCGCCCGCAACGACGCCCTGGCCGCCATGGCGGTGGAGCGGGGGGTGGACCTGGTGGCCACCAACAACGTCCACTACGCCACCCCGGCCCGGCGCCGGCTGGCCACCACCCTGGCCGCGGTGCGGGCCCGGCGCCCCCTGGCCGAGCTCGACGGCTGGCTCCCCCCTGCCGCCACCGCCCACCTCCGGTCGGGGGCCGAGCAGGAGCGCCGCTTTG
This sequence comes from Acidimicrobiales bacterium, assembly GCA_049514335.1. Taxonomy (GTDB): domain Bacteria; phylum Actinomycetota; class Acidimicrobiia; order Acidimicrobiales; family UBA8190; genus JBEKVE01. Next base: position 20,197 of record JBEKVE010000055.1, on the reverse strand, counting down.
CCCGGTGGCCCGGGGCGGTGGCGCGGGCGGCGGAGATCGGCCGGGCGTGCGCCTTCGACCTACACCTGGTGGCCCCGGGCCTCCCCGACTGCCGGGTGCCCGACGGCCACAGCGAGCAGACCTGGCTGGTGGAGCTGGTGCGGCGGGGGGCAACAGCGCGCTACGGCCCCCGCAACGACGAGCGGGTGCCCGGCGCGTGGGCCCAGATCGACCACGAGCTCGAGGTGATCGGCACCCTCGGCTACGCCGGCTACTTCCTCATCGTGTGGGACATCGTCGAGTTCTGCCGCCGCAACGACATCTACTGCCAGGGTCGGGGCTCGGCCGCCAACTCCGCCGTCTGCTTCGCGCTGGGCATCACCCGCGCCGATGCCGTGGCGCTCGGGCTGTTGTTCGAACGCTTCCTCTCCCCCGAGCGCGACGGGCCGCCCGACATCGACGTCGACATCGAGTCGGGCCGGCGCGAGGAGGTCATCGCCTACGTCTACGAGCGCTACGGCCGTCACTGCGCCGCGCAGGTGGCCAACGTCATCACCTACCGGGCCCGCTCGGCCATCCGCGACGTGGGCAAGGCCCTGGGGCACAGCACCGAGGAGGTGGACGCCTGGGCCAAGGCGGTCGACCGCGGTGAGCCACTCGACCGCGGCGGCCCCCTGCCGCCGCTCGTGGGCCAGCTCGCCCGGGAGGTCCTCGACTTCCCGCGCCACCTCGGCCTGCACTCGGGGGGCATGGTGCTGTGCGACCGCCCCGTGGTCGAGGTGTGCCCGGTGGAGTGGGCGCGCCATCCGGGCCGAAGCGCCTTGCAGTGGGACAAAGACGACTGCGCCGCGGCCGGACTGGTCAAGTTCGACCTGCTCGGCCTGGGGATGCTCGAAGCCGTGCACCGCACCGTGGACCTGGTGCACGCCGCCCACGGTGTCGAGGTGGACCTGGCCATGCTGGCCCAGGAGGACGCCGTCTACGACATGCTGTGCCGGGCCGACACCGTGGGCGTGTTCCAGGTGGAGAGCCGGGCGCAGATGGCCACCCTCCCCCGCATCAGGCCGCGCTGCTTCGCCGATCTCGTGGTGGAGGTGGCCATCATCCGCCCCGGTCCCATCCAGGGGGGATCGGTGCACCCCTACATCCGCCGGCGCCAGGGCACAGAGGCGCCCGACCCGCCCCATCCCCTGCTGCACCGGGCGCTCGACAAGACCCTCGGCGTCCCGCTGTTCCAGGAGCAGCTCATGCAGATCGCCATCGACGCGGCGGGGTTCACCCCGGCGGAGGCGGACGAATTGCGCCAGGCCATGAGCGCCAAGCGTTCCGGGGCGCGCATGGCGCGCCTGTCGGAGCGGCTGTACGCCGGCATGGCCGAGCGGGGCATCACCGGGTCCGTGGCGCAGGAGATCGCCGGCAAGTTGGCCGCCTTCGCCAACTTCGGCTTCCCCGAGAGCCACGCCGTGTCCTTCGCCTATCTCGTGTACTCGAGCGCATGGTTGAAGCTGCACTACCCCGCGGCCATGTGCGCCGGACTGCTCAACGCGCAGCCCATGGGCTTCTGGTCGCCGCAGTCGCTCGTGGCCGACGCCCGGCGCCACGGCGTGCGCGTGCACCGGCCCCACGTGGACCACTCCGGCGCCGACGCCACCTTGTCGTGGGACCTCGACGGGCCGACGCCGCGCCCGGGGGCCGACCGGGGCGGCCAGCCCGCCGTCCGGCTGGGGCTCCTGTCGGTGCGCGGCATCGGCGAGGCCGTGGCCACGCGGGTGGCAGACGGCCGCCCCTACGCCTCTATCGAGGACCTGGTGCGCCGGACGGGGGCGGGGCGTCCCCAGCTCGAGGCGCTCGCCACCGCCGGGGCCCTCGACGGCCTGCCCGCCCGTGACGGCGCGCCCGAGATCCGCGGCCGGCGACGGGCGCTGTGGTCGGCGGGAGCGCTGGCGCACGCCACGGCGGAGCGGCTCCCGGGGCTCGTGTCAGGAGAGGAGGCCCCCGCCCTGCCCGAGCTCAGCACGCTCGAGGAAGTGGAGGCCGACATGTGGGCCACCGGCCTCACCGTGGGGCCGAGCGCGGTGGAGCTCGCCCGGCCCCGGCTCGACGCCCTGGGGGTGATCCCCGCCGGGCGGCTGGTCGGCGCCGAGACCGACGGCAAGGTGCTCGTGGGCGGGGTGGTCACCCACCGCCAGCGGCCCGAGAGCGCCAAGGGCACGGTGTTTCTCAACCTGGAGGACGACACCGGCATGGTGAACGTCATCTGCTCCCCCGGGGCGTGGGAGCGGTGGCGCCATGCGGCGCGGGGGTCACCGGCGCTGCTCGTGCGCGGCCGCCTCGAACGGGTGGACGGCGTGGTGAGCGTGGTGGCCGAGAAGATCACCCCCCTCGACCTCGGCTCCCTCGCCCTCCAGCCGTCGCGCGACTTCCGCTGAATGCATTTGGGGGAATGTTGCGAACACCTCAAGCGGACCACGGACAGTGCCGATATGAAGGCCGGGTCCCGCAGCAGTGTGCGGGAACGGGGTGGTCGCCCGGCGGGTACGCCTTCCCCCGTGGCGATCAGGAGGAGCAGGGGTAGATGCGTAGCTGTACAGGCCAGCTGGTGGTACATCGCGATGGCACGGTGGCCTACTGCACCGAAGAGACCGCCGGAGGGACGTGCGCGGGCGAGGACCACCCGCACCGAGGCGGCTTCTTCGCCTGCCGACTGGTCGACGGCGACCACTGCCAGTACTGCAACCTCGCCCCCGCCACCTCGCTGTCGAGCTGAGCAACGCCCCCGGGCGGCGCCCGACGAGCTCGAGTTGAACGAACCGCATCGCCCCCTGGCGCGCCGCGTCGTGCATCGTCCGCACACCAAGATCGGCGTCCCGACGCAGGCGCGTCATCGCTCGTCACGCGCCGTACCGCACCGAGGCCCGTGCCACCACGGCCCGTGGCGAGCCGTTGTGCAGCGGAGCGAGGTGAACGGGATGCAGATTTGTGACGGCTGCCTCGTGCTGCATCGCGACGGAGAGATCGCCTACTGCTCCGAAGAGCTCGACGGCAGGCCGTGCGCGGGCTACGACATGCCCCACCTGGCCGGTGTGATGGCTTGTCGCATCACCCCTCGGGGCACGCGCTGCCGTCACTGCGACGAGGTCATGCGCCTCCGGCTCATCATGGCTCCCGACTTCGTCCCCGACGCGCTGCGCACGGTCGTCAACTGAAGCGACGGCACCGGCTGCCATGCCGCTGCGCGGGGCGACCGGGCGGCCCGCACCGGTGCCGGACCGCACAGCCGGCAACGGCCCGATGGCACGAACTGCCGGCACGTGATCGAACCCGGGTGGTACGTGCGCAGGTAGTTGCCGTTGCAGCGGCGGCCGCACACCTCCTCGGTGCACCCCACCACGGACTCGTCGTCATGGACCACAAGCTGACCGGAACAGCGGAGCATGTGCGTCCCTCCTGCCTCCCACCACCCAAGAGTGGTGCCTCTGTTGAGGAAACGGCCCGGCGTGCTCTGTATTGCGGGCGATCTCGTCGCCCGGCGCGGGTGACCACGTCACCGCACCCGCTGTCCCGGGCGCGGCGAGCGGCTGATCAGCTCACGCCGTCGGGACGACGCTGCCGGCCAGTCCCTGCGCCGGTGAGGTGACGTTCACGAGCGGGGCCGAGCCTCCACCCCCGCCCGTGGTGGCCGACGTCGGCGCCGAGCCCGTCTCCACCGGTGCGGCGACGTTCACGATGGTGCCCGTCGTGCCCGAACCCTCGGGGTTCCCCGAGGTGGCCGGACCCTCGACCGGCGTGTCCACGTTCACGAGCGGCCCGGTGGTGCCGTCGGCATCACCGCTCCCCGTCGGTCCGGACGTGGCCGGTCCCGCCGGGGCGCTGCCGGTGTCCACCGGTGCTGCCACGTCGACGATGGTGCCCGTGGTGTCGGGGTCCACGGGGCTACCCGTTGCCCCCGATCCCGCCACCGGTGCGTCCCACGATGGCGAGGGGCAGCACGAGGGACCGGGTGGTCAGTCGGCGTCCCCGGATCTGGAAGACGACGATGGCGATGAGGGCGATGTCCAGGAGGTAGTCGGTGAAGGTCATGCCGCCACTGTGCGGGATCCCCCCTCCACAGGCATCCACCCGGGGATGGATTGTGGGGTGGAGATCGGCCCTCCCCCCTACGTCACGTACAGCTCGCCCCCCGACTCGGTGATGCTGATGCGACCCAGCCCCCGCGGCGCCGGACCCTGCTCGACCGCCCCGGTGCGGCCGTTGAACTCCGACCCGTGGCACGGGCAGACGAACTTCTCCGCCTGCGACGAGTACGCCACGATGCAGCCGGCGTGGGGGCACACGGCGTCGAAGGCCGCGAAGGTGCCGGCCACGGGCTGCACGACGAGCGACGGATCGCCACTCGACGGGTCCTGGAACGACGCCGAGCCGCCCACGGGGACGTCCTTGGCGGCGCCGATGCGGGTGCCGGCCGGCTTCGGTGCCTGTGTGGTCGGCGGTGAGGTGGTGCCGGTTGTGCCCGACCCCGTCGTGGTGGTGGCAGAGGTGCCCGAGGTGGTGGTGCTCCCCGTCCCGGTCGAGCCGACCGGGCCCGCTCCCAGGGTGGGGGTGGTGGTGGACCCTTCGCCGCCGCGTCCGAGCGCCCGGCCGATCCCCGCCGCCAGGCCCGCGCCCAGCAGGGCAACCCCCGCCACACAGGCGGCGGCCACACCCTGCGAGCTGAAGGTGCGGCGGTCGATCTCGCCCTGGTCGGGCCGCGCCCGCACCGGTGGGCCCGCCGAAAGATAGGGACACGGAGCCGGCGCGCACGGCGCACCCCCCATGACCCGGCACGTGCCGGCGTCGAAAGCGCCGCACACCTGCTGGACGAGAGCGAAGGGCACCGGGACGAGCGTCGCCGGCCCGGCGCCGTGGCGGCGCCGGGCGATGTCGCGCAGCGCGGCGTCAGCACTGAGGACGCCACCGGCACCGGCCAGGATGAGCGGCGTCCAGGCGAACACGAAGACGATGTCCGAGCCCGTGTAATAGGGGCTCGAGTGGAAGCTCACGGTCAGGAACAGGCTGAAGGAGAGCACGAGGCCCCCCACCGCAGCCGCTCGCGCCCACAGGCCCACGAGGGTTGCCACCCCGATGGCGATCTCGCCGAAGGCGATGACCACACCGATGGGAACAGCGGCGTGCTGCAGGTGCGCCACCAGGGCGTGGATGGGGCTCTGCCGGGCCGCCGCCGCCAGCTGGGCCTGGATCGACGCCGGGTTCGAGGCATGGAAGAAACCGGGGTTGGCCAGCTTCTGGAGACCGGCGAAGGTGAAGGTGAACCCCAAGAAGGCCCGCAGGGGCAGCAGCGCCCACCCCGCCATCTGGGTGGCGCGCGGCACGGGACCGTGACGCCCCCAGGAGCCACCTCCGACGTCGTCGGGGCGAGGAGGCCCAGCGGGCGCGCGGGGGGAGGGATCGTTCGGGTGCAGAGCTCTCATCCTCCCCCAGGTCGTGGGGGACGTGGCGTCACCCCGGTCCGGCTGGCACGCCCCGCTGCCACGACCCGGCTGTCAGCGACGCCCGGGGGCCCGGTACACGTCGAGGGCGTCGAGCACCATCGCCACCAGGCAGTGCGGGTCGAGCCGGGCCCGGGAGCCGGCCATGGCGAGCTCGAGGGGAACGAGGCTCGCGCCCTGCACGTGGAGCAGCCCGGCGGGGTCGTCGCCCACCAGGCGCAGGACCTCGGAGGCGAGGAAGGCCACGGCCTGCGTCCAGGCGCCGGTGGCGTAGGGGGCAGGGCGACCGAGGGTCGCACCCGAGGCGAGCATGCGGACGCTGTCGACGCTGCCGTGGGCGACGGGGTTGAGCCACGCCCAGGCGGGCACGGGCAACCCGGCGTCCACGAGGTGGCCCGGGTAGCACCCGGACAAAAAGGCGGTGCACTCCCGCACCAGCTCGTGGTCGCCCGCGACATCGCGCGTGCGATGACGCCGCAGTCCTCGCACGGTGCGCCCCCTGCTCCTGTCGCCCGGCGCCCGTACCGTCGTCTCAGGCGGCGGTGGCGGTGTGGCGTCGCTCGACGCGTACGCGCTTCCCCGGCGCGGCGCGCGACGAGCGGGGCAGGCCGAAGTCGGCCATGCGGGGATCGAAGTCATGCGCCACGCACTCGGTGCGGCTGTTGTAGATGGACAGGACGACGATGCAACCGGGGTGGGCGCACACCCGTCCGGGCGCCGACGTGTGCACTCGGTGGCCACCGATGCCCATCATCTCCCCCATGATCACCTCGGTGTCGTCGCGCATCGTCCCGCCCTTCTGTGCCGTGGTCTCCTGTGGTCACCCTACGAATGAAGGCGCATTGGCTCCCAGGGTCCAAGGTCCTGGGACCCCCGCCGGGAGTCCCGTCGTCATGGCGGCGATGGCGGGGCGATCGTGCGGCCGGGCACCGGCAAGGAAAGGCGACCGAGGGCCCGCCCATCGGATTGCGTCGTCGCAGGGTGACGGATGCCAACGGAGCGCCGGACGAAGGTGCAGGGCGGGCACGGCGGGGCTCGAACTGGGGGGCAGTCACCCCCGCCGTGCACGTCCCTGGTCGGGCGACACCGTTGGGGCCAGGAAATGTTCATTGCGTCGGAGACACCCGCAGGGGCACTTTTGCCCACGCAGCGCCCTTCGAACAGGGGCGAAGGTCCCTTCTGTCCAACCGCCGATAGCGCCGGACGCCCGTGTAGCCTGGCCGACGGCGATGGGGCTCGCCCTGAACCGCCGGCTCGCCCGGCTGACGGTCCCTACCGGAAGACCACCGGGAGGAATCGCGCATGGACAGCGGCCGGGAGCACCCCGCCACCCCTTCTGACGTGGATGTGCCCACGCCACCCCCCTCGCCCCGGCCCAACGCCCGGCCGGTCCGGGCGGGCACCCTCGGGGCCATCGCCGTCGGTGGGGCGCTCGGGGCCACAGCCCGCGTGGCGCTCGAACGGGTGGTCCCCACCGGACCGGGCCTGGCGTGGGGGACCTTCCTGGTCAACGTGGTGGGGACCTTCGTGCTGGCCTCGGCGGCGGTGATCGTGCTGGAGCGGCTCGGGCCCACACGGTTCGTATGGCCCATGCTCGCCACCGGGGTGTGCGGTTCGTTCACCACCTTCTCGACCTTCGTGGTCGAGGTCGACCTGCGGCTGCGGTCGGGGGACGTCGCGCCGGGCCTCGGCTACGGCGCGGCCAGCATCGCCGTCGGCTTGGTGGCGGTGGTGGCAGGGACGGTCCTCGCCCGGGGACTGCTCAGGCGGAATGCTGTGCGTGGGCACGGCACCGACACCTCTCGGAGGAGACGACAGTGGAGCTGACCGGACCGGCGAAGCGCCTCACGGTGTTCGTGGGCGAGCATGACACGTACCAGCATCATTCCGTGGCCCAGGAGATCGTCCACCGTGCCCATGCTGCGGGCCTGGCGGGTGTGACGGTGTTCCGCGGCATCGAGGGCTACGGCGCCTCCAACCACATCCACACCACCCGGCTGCTGTCTCTGTCCGACGACCTGCCCCTCTGTATCGTGATCGTCGACGGCGGGGAGGCCATCGACGGGTTCGTGGCGCAGCTCGACGAGCTGGTGGAGGGAGGGCTCGTCATCGTCGAGGACGTCGAGGTGCTGCGCTACGTCCCCCACGACCGCGACGGCGCACCGTGAGCCTGTGGGTGTGGTTCGCCGTGGCCGGCGCCGGTGCGCTCGGGTCGGTGCTGCGCTACCTGGCCGACACCGCCGTCTCGGCGCGGCGCTTCAGCGTGTTCCCCTTCGGCACCCTCACGGTCAACCTGTCGGGATCGCTCGTGTTCGGTGCGCTCACCGGCCTGGCGCTCTACCACGCCTTCCCCGACACGGCCAAGGTGGTGCTCGGCTCCGGGGTGTGCGGCGCCTACACCACCTTCTCGACCTTCTGCCTCGAGACGGTGGTGCTCGCCCGCGAGGGAGAGCGCCTCCACGCCGTGCGCAACGTGGCGGCCAACCTGGTGGGGTGCTGCGTGGCAGCGGCAATCGGCCTGGCCCTCGCCGCCTTGTAGGGCCACCCGCCGCGTCGTTCGGTGCGCCGCTGCAGCGCGCCCACGTCCCGCTCGACAGTCCCGGCGAACGGCGATCCCGGACAGCTGTATGCGGATTCAGACGACTGGGTCGGGGTGATCTCGAAACCCCGGCGGCCTCGCCGGGAAGATAGGCCGAGCATGGCCCCGAGGCATCGTGGCAAAATCGTGGCGTGTCGAAAAGGGTTCTGGCCTGGCTCCTTGCGCTGGTCGGTTTTGCTTCGCTTATTCCCACGTTGTTTCTCTTGTTCTGGCTCATGGTCGGCTTTCTGAATCTTGGGCCACCGTCTTCAACACCTCACATTCAGATCAGAGGCGGACCGCTGACCGTCCTGACTGGCCCCCTTGTCACGATCCTCCTCTTCTGGAGTTCGGCCAGGTTGTTGAATTCGTCCCGCCAAGAACGTCGAAACCCGCGATCTGGGAACGTCGCAACCACTGGTCGGTAGTGCCGATCCCGTTGGCAGCTCAACGCGCCCACACTCGGGGTTCGGTTCGCTCCGCCCGCAGAGAAGCGGCCCTGGCAACCCGCTGAGGACGTCGCTCAAGCGTGAAGCGACCAACGCTATGACTCCGGCGCCTCATGATCCCGGACGGGTCGGCCGGCACCGCCACCGGAACGAGGCACACCCAAGCTGCCCGTATGCCCTTCAGATCATGCCCCCGATCAGTTCTCGTGGCCACCGTGAGTCGTACCGCCAGCAAGGCAAACATCCTCGCGGCAGGGTACGGCCGGGCGAAGGGCGACCAACCAGTTGCGGCCGTACCCGGTCACTCTGAACGAGTGGCGGCCTCTGTGGGTTCGATGGGCGAGATCTCCAGCGTGGAGCCCGGATCACCGAGGCCGCAGTAGCCGAGCTCCCGAAGCCCGGCGAGGTTGAGCGGGAGCGACGAGATGTCATTGGGAGGGATCAGCCGCAGCGTCGTTGCTTCGCTCACGGTCTGTCGGTCACAGCGGTACTTGTTGACCATCACGTACGCACTGATCCCTGACCCAAGGTCGACCCGCCGTGGAGGTGCGTGGGTCACCACCTGGTCGCCGTGCCAGTCGTACGTGAGGGGAAGCTCGGTCCCTCCAGCGTCGTAGAGGGTCACCCCGGGAAAGCCGGACATGTAGCAGGCAATGGGGCTGTGATTGGTGAGTACCAAGAGGAGCGAGTGCTGCCCTGTCGGCTCTGACACTGGTTCCCCTGCCGTGAGAGCCAACTGAGACGTCGTGCATTGATCAGCAGCAATGCCCACCGGGCTTGTGACAGCTGTTGTCGAAGACGGTGGTGGTGGCGGCGGAAAACCAGTGGTGGTGGTGGTCGAAGGCGGGGGTTGTGACGTTGTGCTCACGGCATCTTCGCGACCTGAGCAGGCCGCGGTGAGGGCCAAAACAGCGAGCCCGGCGAGGGGAAAAGCCATCCTCCGCAGGTTCATCAGCACCCCCGAATCGAAGAGATCCTACGCCTCCTGACCCGACCTAAAATGCCGGCGCCGATCGAGGATCCATCCTGTGTCCGGCGCTCTGCAGGGTATCGGTTACTCGGGGATCTGCTACGTACGTCCGGTTCGTCTGTTGCCACACCAAGGCGGACATCGCATCGATGTCCGCGCGTGCCGCCTGACCCATTCATCCATCGGCTGACGGTCCGGGTGGCTCGGCTCGCGAGGCACCGGGGAGCCAGAGGGCTCGGTGGGCACGTGGCCTCCGACTCGCATGCTCGAGACCCGTTGCTCCCAAGGCAAGTGGGGAGCACCGGCGACGTAAGGGCCTGGTAGCGGATCGTCGGGAAGGTGGTAATCGTCCTTGCCTAGAGCCCGAACCTCTCCCGGATCACATCAGCCCATGGCGAATCGAGGATGAATGTGATGCCGTAGCGACGACACGCATCTTGGAACCCCTCGTCATCATCATCGGCAAGCTGGGTGACCTCTTCGAACCAACGCTCCGTCCCCGCAGGTGTGAGCACTTCCATGACCCTTGCCGGCTCGGACTCCGCATTCCACATGGCGTGCATCACCGATCGCGGCTTGAGTGCCCACCTTCCGGCGGATGCGACCGCAATCTCTTCGCCCACGAGCACACCGATCTGCCCCGAAAGCACATATACCCAGACGTCGTTCTCATGCGTGTGAGGAGGAATCAGCGCGTGGGGCGGGAGTGTCTCCTCCAACACTGCCATAACCCCGTTGGTGTCCTCGGCGCGAACTTTGATCAGAGCCTTGCACGATCCCGGGAGTTGACGCCCTTCGTCGTCGCCGATCACGAACCCCATTGGGACAGCGAACACCGGGAGCCCGTGGGTGGTCAAGTGCTCCCTTCACAGAGCGTCAACTGGTTTCTCCCCCTTCCACCATCCACTTCTGTCACCTGCTCGCCGACCTCAGCCGAACTTGAGGAGCAGCAGGGCGAAGATGACGATGACCACCCCGCTCTGGATCAACAACCTGCTCGGGATCCTCGACAGCAGAGGCCGGTCCGTCCCCGCCGCTGTTGGGGCCGGAACCGCAGGGACGACAAGCGGTGCAGACGGAACCGAGGTGTCGGGAACCGCGGCGCGTCGGGCGCGGTCGACAACCACCGTTCTCGGCGAACCGCTGGGGCGCTGGGCGGGCGGGCTCGTGGCGCCCACCGCTGGTTCCGATGCGACCCGCGAACGTGGCGGCGGTGGTGGTGGCGGCACGGCCTGCGATGGTGGTGGCGGCGGCGGTGGTGGTGGTGGTGGTGGTGGTGGCGAGGCGAACGTGGTCGTCGCCTGCGCTGTCGATGCAAGCGGCGGGATCGGCCCGGTGTCGAGGTCGGGACCGGGTCCGGGGTGGGGCCCACCCTGGGTACCGGCAACGATGAGGCGCTCGGCAATGTGGGCGAGGACGTCGGGCTCGGCCGTGTCGTCGATCCCTGCGAACGGCGCCGTGCGCAGTCGCCGCTCGGCCGCCTCGGCCTGCTCGAGCGCGCCCTGGAGCTCCATCCGCAGGTCGAGGAGCTCGCTTTCAGCCTTGGCCACGAGCGCATCGACGACCGACGCCGACACGATGTCGGCCGACTCGGGCCGCAACGGGAACCCGTTGATCGTTGCGTTGTCAGACACCGACGGACTCTCCGTCCCTGGTAGCGCCGTCAACGGCGGGGATCGACTCGGGCCGCAACGCCAGGCGCGCCTGCTGGAGCCGCGCTTGGAGTTGCTCGAGGCGGGCAATGGCGTCGTGGGCGGGGTCAGCGGAACCTGGAGCACGGAGCGACGTGACCACCGGCTGGTTGGCGGGACCGGTCACGACGGCTCCAGCAGCTGTTGCGTCGCCGCTTCGCTGTCGGGTGATGGTCCACGCGATCCATTCGCCGACACGCTTCTCCAACGCTTCGATCCGGTGCTCCAGGCTTGAGGCCCGCTCGTAGCGGGAGCGGGCGTCGGCGATGGCGGCTTCCAGCTCGGCGCGCTGGTCGGCCACCTCGCGCAGGTAGCGCTCCACCGATGCACGGGTGTAGCCGCGGGCCCCTGCATCCCCGTCGTCAAGGTGATGGACCGCACCGTTCGACGCCCCCGGGCCCGTCATCCGAACCTGCCGTGGACGTAATCGAAGGTCCGGGGGTCCTGGGGCTCTCCGAACATGGCGTCGGTGGGCCCGTGTTCGATGATGTACCCGGGCATGCCCTGCTCGGCGAGGAAGAAGGCGGTGTAGTCCGACACCCGGGTTGCCTGCTGCATGTTGTGGGTGACGATCACCACCGTGACCTCGCTACGCAGCTCTTCGATGGTGGCCTCGATGCGGCGGGTGGAGGTGGGGTCGAGCGCCGAACAGGGCTCGTCCATGAGCAGCACCCGGGGGCGGATGGCCAGCGCCCGGGCGATGCACAGTCGCTGCTGCTGACCACCTGACAGCGCCCCGCCGGGCGAGCGCAGCCGGTCGGACACCTCGCTCCACAGGCCCGCCTTGGTCAGGCACTCCACCACCAGCTGGTCCTTGCTGCTCTGGTCCACCTTGGTGCCCGTGAGCTTGAGGCCCGCCAGGACGTTGTCGTAGATGGACATGGCCGGGAACGGGTTGGGCTTCTGGAACACCATGCCGATGTGGCGACGCGCCTCGGTCAATTTGCGACCCGGGTCGTAGATGTCGACGCCGTCGAGCAGGACGTCGCCCGCCAGCGCCGCCGACGGCGTGAGCTCGTGCATGCGGTTGAGGATGCGGAGGAAGGTGGACTTCCCGCACCCCGACGGCCCGATGAGGGCCGTGACCCGTTGTGCCTCCATCGTGAGCGACACGTCATCGAGCACCTGCCGGGCGCCGAACCACGCCGAGATCTCCCGCGCCTCGAGCGTGGCGGCCCGACGGTCGTCGAGCACGGTCGGGACCGGTCCTGGTCGTGTGGCCTGGGCGAACTGGGTCACGACACCTCCGTTCGAAATCGGGTGGTGGCTGTCATCACGGCAACCGTCGTCACAGCAGGTTGGGGAGCATGGCCGAGCCGTGCGTGGCGGCGAAGTACGCCACCAGCACGACCGGGGCGAGGAACGTGACCCACGCCTGGGCGTGGCCACGGTGGCGCCAGGTCCACAACGCGCCAGCGAGGACGAGCGCCAACAGCGCCAGCCACAGCAGGAACGACCCCAGGGGTGCGGTGTCGACGCCGAGCGGCCGCTCGTCTGGTGGCACCCGCACGAGCGGGGGTGGCGCCGCCGCGAACGGAGTGGCCGTGTCGTTGGCGTCCACCCACACCACCCCCGACGGTACGAAGGCCGGCCCCGTGGCGGTGGCGAGCGTGAGGCGCGCCTGACCCGGGGCCAGCACCGGGATCAGGGCGTGGGCCGTTCGGGTGTCCACCACCGTGAAGGTGGACGTCCCGCCCTGGGTGATCACGGTGATGTGCGCCCCCTTGCGCAGGTCGTGGAGGCGGCCGAACGGGCCTCCGTAGGCGGCGGCCCGCCCCAGGATCACGCTCGTCCCCACCTCGCCGGGGAACACCGACGAACGGAGATGGCCCGGGCCCGACATGAGCACGGTTCCGGTGGTCCCCTCCCCCACGACCTCCTTGACGCCGATGGAGGGGATCTCGAGGAGGGCCATGGGGGTACCGAGAGCCAGGGCGCGGTGGTCACTGGTGGGTCGCAGCGGCGCCGTGCCGAGGGCCAGCTCCTGGCGGAACGTGTCGTAGGCGCGGGCCTGGGCGGCGCGGTGCTCGAGACGGCTCCCCACGAGCAGGTTGAGCGCCAGCCCGAACGCCAGCGCCGACACCATGAGGAGCACGATCCGGGCGGCGTCGAGGACCGAGCGCAGTCGCGCCGAGGAGGCCCGACGCCGGTCACGGTCGGGCGACGCCGCCGTGGGGGCGTGGGCGTCGCCGGGGGCGGGAGGCACCCACGCACCGGCGGCGCGCCCGTCAGCGCCGGTCCGCCCTCCGGGCGTGGTCCACCCCTGCCGTTCGGTCGTCACCGGGAAGCTCAAGGCCCCCACACCCGCGGGGCGCGCACACCACGAAGGCGCGCGCTCCAGCCCAGGAAGATGAGGCCGAAGCCGATGCACAGCATGCCCACGACGAGGTCACGGCGCACCGAGCCACCGGTGAGCGGCAATGACGATGAGCTCGCATCCACCACCGACGCCGTGGACGGATCGGCACCCTGCGACGAGTCCGACGACGTGGAGACCGGCGTCGTGGTCGTCGTGGACCCTCCCGCCGCCGTGGTCGTCGTGGCCCCGACGTTGGTGGTGGTGGTCGTCCCCGGCACCGTCGTGGTGGTGGTCCCCGGCGCTGTCGTGGTGGTCGTCCCGGCCGTGGTCGTCGTGGTCGACCCGGCCGCGGAGGTGGTCGTGGTGGAGGACGTGGTCGTCGTGGTCGACCCGGCCACGGAGGTGGTCGTGGTGGAGGACGAGGTCACGACGCCGGGAACGGCGCTCCACACGAAGCCGCTCGTGTCCGAGGAGCTCGCCGTGAAGGTGACCTGGGTGTTCCAGTAGTCGCTCAGCACTCCCGCGCTCGTGGCGCAGGCCAATCCCGTCTCCCACACCCCGCTCGACCCGCCGTAGAGGAGCGAGGAGAGCGTCATGCCGTCGGACAGCAGCGGTGCCCATTCGAAGTTGTTCGGGATGCTCACGATCTGGCCCGTGTTGATCGCGGTGTTGATGGGCCCGTAGTAGACGCCGGTGTCGTTCACCAGGCCCAAGCCCTCCGACGGGTGGGTGGTGAAGGTGATGCCGGTGATGCTCGTCCCCTGTTGGACCAGGTAGCTGTACACGTGGTACCCGTCGGTGGCGGTGTCACCGGTGCACGCCGCGTTGGCGGGGAGCGCCACGGAGAACTCCGTCGTCGACGCGCCGGATCCGAGCGGCACCAGAGACGTGTCGGTGATGGTGGCGGTCCCGGCCAGGGTGGAGGCGCCAGCCGGGGCCGACGACGCCCCCAGGTACAGCGACCACGCACCGGCGGCGACGAGCGCCACCGCACACGAGCGCAGCGCCGCCAGGGTGCGCGCCCGCTTCCTCGCCCGTCTCCATTCAGCTCTCGTGGTCATCGTTCCGTCCGTTTCGTCGTGAGAAGGGAAGCTCGTCCGCGCTCGGTCGCCACGCTCGCCATCAAGGGGACCATCCGGACGCGGTGACCACCCCGGGACGCAGCACCCGGCGTCGCCGCCACGGCAGGGGTGTGAGGGCGAGCGCCGACAGGGCTGTGATCGCCCCCACCACGAGGGTGATGACGAGCGCCCAGCGCAAGGCGCCGATCCCGAACACCCCGGTGTGGGCCCGGATGAGCTTGGCGGGCGTCACGGCCGGGATGGGGACCACGCGCGGCACCGGCGCCGTCGTGGCCGGCGAGGCCCTGTCGATCGCGCCCGAGCTCGGAGCCCGGCTCGTGGGCGCGGAAGCGATGAGCGACGACCCCGGTGAGGACGTCACGGGGGCGGCGGGGGCAGCGGACGAGGTGATCACGGGTGGGTTGAGGATGGTGGCCGCGGCCGCCAGCGCCTGCGCCTGCAGCGCGGCGGGGAGTGGGACGTAGCCCGGCGGGAGCTGTCCGACGCTCACGCCCGGGACCTGTCCCCCGTTCGCCGCGTACTGCAGGAACGTGGCGTAGTTCTGACGATCCGACGTGTCGAGGGTCTCGGGGGTGGTGGCGGCGTAGGTGAGCATGCTGAGCGGATACGCACCGGCCGCCGTGGTGGAAGGGTCGGGCAGGACCACGCCCGGCACCGCGCTCGGCGTCATGGCCTGTTCGCCGGCCAGGATGCTCTGCTCGTCGGGGGCGACGAAGGTCGGCGACGACCCGTCGTCGCCGGAACGGCTGAGGCTGGCCGTCTGCAACCCGTACTGCGCCGCCGACGCCGAGTCGGTGACGCTCAGGATGAAGCTCTCGCCGCTCTCCTGGGGGCCGTTGGATCCCCACGCGGCGTCGGGCGGATCGGCGGGGTCGAGCGTCGTCTTGCCGCCGTCGTTGGCGGTGGCGGCCGCCTGGGCGGCGGCCTGCATGGTGAGCGCGTACGGCGACCAGTCCTGCAGGCACAACGGGCGGGCCGGTTCGGCCGCGGCCCCGTCGGGCTCGACGATGGCCGAGGGGTCGCTGTAGCACCACGTGTCGCTCTTGGGGTAGCTGTCGGGCGTGGGCGTTCCGAAGGGGGAGGCGTCCCCGGCGGCAGCGGCGATGGCGGGGTTCGTGCTGTAGAGCGGGTTCACGGTCATGGCTGTGTCTCCAGCCGGCTCCCCGGTGGAGGACCCGTCGAGCCAGGCGTCTGCCGCGGGGTCCGACAGCACCCAGTCCCACAACGCCGTGGCGGCGTCCGACGAGCTCTCCTCCACCACCAAGGTGGCGGCGTCCAGACCGCCGGCGGTGCTCGACAGGTCGGCGAACTCCGGGTTGTACTGCAAGAAGTCGGGGTCGGTCACGAGGCTCGTCGGGTTGTTCTTGACCCAGGCCCACTTGCTGCCCGGCCCGTCGTCGGTGGACACGTCGCGCAGTTCGGCCAGGTAGGACTCGGTGAGGAGCTTGGCCACCAGGAGCGGCGTCAGGTTGATGTGCTCGACCCTGGTCCCGCTCAACGGTTCCTCGTCGGGATCGAGCCCTCCGCTCTCGAGTGCCGGTTGGCGTTCGATGTTGAAGCCGACGACCACGCCCGACAAGGTGAGCGGGGCGTAGACGACGGGGTCGCTGGCGCTCGTCTGGGCAGGGGGGATCGGGTCGCTGAACACCGCCATGCCCGCGCTGCCGTAGGACGGCTGGGTGAGGTCGGTGCGGGCCTGGTCGTCGCTCACGTACGAGTAGTTGTAGGGGGGCGCTCCCGGCTGGGCGCACAGCGCCGGTTGCCAGCTCGTCACCGCCGCCGTGGCCAGCTCGCTGCCCACGATGCGCTCCTCGTCGGCCCCGATGGCGCACGACGACCCGATCGGCTTGAACTGGAGCGGGATGTCGATGCGGTTGGCCCAGGCGACGGGGTTGAGCGGCGACGTCACGACGCCATTCACCCCGGTGAGGCCGGTGGGGTTCTCCTGCGCCTCGGTTCCCCGGGGGACGATCACCAACCAGCAGTCCGGGACGGTGTCGGACCCGCTCGAGGAGGGATCCACCGCCTGCCCGCAGCCCAGGCCGGGCGCCTCGAGGCCGGTGTCGACCTGGAAGAGGGCCTGCCCGGTCCCATCGGCGTAGGTGCGGGCGAAGTCGATCTCGTTGGTGTCGTCGTAGCTGAAGTAGGGGTTCAGCCAGAACGCCGTGGGGTCGAGGGGGTTGTTGTCCCAGTTGTAGTTGGCCTGCTGGCCGATCACCGTGCCGTCCACGGCGTCGAATGGCTCCACGATGTAGCCGGTCGAGGTGTCGGTGTACCCCGACACCTGGCTGTAATTGCTCCACGTGCTCTGCGACAGGATCCGCGAGTACTCGAACCCGGTGCCCTGAACCGGATAGGCCGACGATCCGGCGCTGCTCTCGCCGCCGAACTCGCACTGCGTCGGGGACGGGCCGGCGCCGGCGCCGGTGGTCGGCCCGGTGGGTGACCAGCACTCGAAGATCTGGAGGTAGTTCTCGCTGTAGGTCGTGTCGAAGGGCTCACCCGGCCCGCTGTCGGTGGGCGTGCCCCCGGTCCAGGAGACGGAGATGGCCTGGTTCTCGAGGTCCTGGGTCTGGTTGACGGTGACGCTCAGCCCCGAGGGCTCGGTGACGGTCACCGCCGACGACGTCGCCGCGATGGCGGTGTCGGTCCCGGCCGCACCGGCGTCGTCGGGAGGCGACGAGGTCGTTCCCCATGACGCCGGGACCAGTGCCACAGCCGCCAGCACCGACACCGAGGCGGACACCACGGCCAGGCGACGACGCCCTCGCGCCAGACCCCACCGTCGCCCGTGGCGCGCCCTCATTGCGCCCGCCGCCTGGTCCGACGGGTGACGAGGCCGGGGAGGATGATCACGACCAACAGACCGAGCAGCACCACGAGCATGACGGTCTGGACGGTGGACCATCCCCCCTTGTCGGGCAGCGTGGCCGTGAGGGGCGTAAGGGGCTGGGTCACCGGGGTCGTCGGGCCGGGGGCGACCGTCGACACCGGGCACGATGTCGTGGTGCCGGACGCGGCGGTGCCGCACGAGGCGGCGCCCGTGCCTCCGGACGCGCTCGACACCGGCGAACCGGGCGAACCCGCCGCGCCACCGGACGCGCCGGCTGTGCCGGTGCTGGCCCCTGCCTTCGAAGACGCCGTCTTTGTAGTGCTCACCCTGATCGTCACGCTGACCGGCGTGGGGGCCGTCGCCCCGCCCGTGCCCGTGGTGCACTGCGTGGGGCCCTGCTGGTCACACGCGGGGGGATAGGGGGCGGTCTGGGCGAGCAGGTTCACACCCGTGGACGAGAACGTCGGGTTCTTGCAGCTCTGGATGCTGATGTTCTGGACCACGGCGCCGGGTATGCGGGCGATCTGGGTGAAGCTGGCCTGGACCAGGTTGATGGGCATGGGCGAGTACCCGAGCGACGCCGACTCGGTCTGGCCCTGGCACATGGCGTAGTAGGCGAAGGCGGCCAGGGTCTTGCCCTTGGCCGCGGTGAACTGGCCCTGCACGGTGATGGGCAGGATCAGGTAGCTGTACGACGACAGCGGATAGGTCCGGGGATCGGTGTCGGTCCACACGTCCTGGAGGTTCTCGGTCAGGTACACCGAAGGGTCGGTGTTGGTCGTCTCGATCTGGGCCTGCAGCAGCGACACCGCCACGTTCTGGGGGGTGGGCTCGGTGTAGTACCCCGCCGCGTTGAGCATCTGCGCCACGGGGAAGCCAGCGTTCAAGGCGTAGGAGTAGTTGACGTAGCCGATGGACCCTGCGCCGTAGCTCTGCGACACGTACCCGGCCACGCCCAGGTCGCCGGACTGGGCGATCATGCCCGTGACCGTCGGATAGAACGACGTCGGGCCGCAGGCGGGGGCGCGCCCCGACGCCGAGCAGAACGAGTTCCAGACCGAGGGGTACTGGCTGATCATCCACTGCGAGAACTCGTAGCTGTCGCCGGCGCCGTCGGAGCGGACCACGGGCACGATCGTCTCGTTGGGGAGCTTCAGGTCGGGGTTGTCCGCCGCGATGGCCGGATTGTCCCAGTTGGTGATGGCGCCGGTGAAGATCTTGGCGATGTTCTGCCCCGACAAGCGCAGGTTGGTGACGCGCTGGCCGTTGATCATGAGGTTGTACATGAACACCGTGCCACCTGCCGTGATCGGCATGTAGGCGTAGGAGCCGGCGACAGGGTTCTCGGGAGCGGACCCGTCGTCGGGCTTGGTCTGGAAGGGGATGTCCGACGCGGCGAAGTCGACGGTGCCGTCGAGGAACGACTGGCGCCCCGCCGTGGATCCTGTGCCCGCGTAGTTGACGCGCATGCCGTACTGCTGGACGTCAGTGATCCACTGGTCGAGGGCGTTCTCCGACCAGGTGGAGCCGGCACCGGACACGGGCACGTAGCTCGTGGTGTCGGCCGCCGCCGGCGGTGTGCGCACCACGGTGGTGCTGAGACCCACCACCGACAACGCCGTCACCATCGCCACCACGGCCCGCCGAGCGCGGCAGTGCCGGCCCTGGCGCAGAGCGCGCCGCCGCTCGGACCAGGTCACGACGCCGCCCCCGTCCCACCGGCGCCGCGCAGACGACCGACGTCACGCGCCGAGGAACGTTGCACCCTGCGTCGATGGCGACGCGACATGTGCTCGGGCCCGAACCCCCCGACCACCCGGGCCACGACGAACAGGGTCAGGACCACGATGAGCAGGAGCGCCGCACAGGCAAAGCCCCGGGCGACGTAGTTCGGCTCGCCCGAGGCCACCAACTTGAGCGCCTCGAGCGGGAGCGACACCATCGGCCCGTGGACCGGGTCGGCGTTCATGTAGGTGGTGAACCCGGCCGTGAGGAGGACGGGTGATGCCTCCCCGATTCCCCGGGCGATGGCGAGGATCACCCCTGTGGCCAGACCGGACCGGGCCGTCGGGAGCACCACGTGCCACACGGTGCGCCACTTCGGCGCCCCGAGGGCACCCGAGGCCTCGCGCAGGCTGTTGGGCACGAGCCGCAGCACCAGGTCCGAGGTGCGGACCATGTACGGGATCATCATGATGCTGAGCGCCAGTGCGGCGGCGAGGCCTGACTGTTGGAAGCCCAGGATGATGATCCAGAAGGCGAAGATGAACAACCCCGCCAGGATGGTGGGCAGCGCCGTCATCGCCTCTACCACCGTCCGCACGAAGCGCGAGAAGCGGGTGCGGGTCTGGTCGAGGTACACGGCGCACACGAGCCCGAGAGGCACCGACAGCACGATGGCGATGCCGATCTGCCACAGCGTCCCCACCAGCGCGTGGGCCACCCCTCCCTTGGTGAGCGGCGCCGTGGGACCTGCGGTGGACATGTCCGTGGTGTAGAAGTTGGCGTGCACCAGGGCGTGGCGCCCCCGTTGCAGGGTGAAGGTCACGACCGCGGCCAACGCGACCACGGCGACGACGGCGGCCGAGGTGAACACCGCCGTCATGACCGCGTCGCGCACCGCCGGCCCGTCTTCTCGCAGCGACACGAGCACGCCGTAGACGACGAGGAAGATCCCCCAGGCCACGAAGACGAAGCCGATGGGCCCCGACAGCGCCGCCAGCGGGCCGAACAAGAGCACGGTCACGCACAGCGCCGCCACCACCGCCCCCACCACGTCGAACAGCGTGTCTCGCCGGATGCCGTGCAGGCGGCGGCGCGGGCGCCCTCC
>JBEKVE010000054.1:0-17471 GCA_049514335.1 Acidimicrobiales bacterium | reverse complement strand
GGAGCGGGCCATGGCCCACCTCATGGGGCGCGACACCGACGGGGACGGCATCCCCGACGCGGCGGGCCTGTGCACCACCTACGACGCCATCCCCATGACGGGAGCGGCGAGCTACGTGGCCGCCCTCACCATCGGGGCGTGCGAGGCCATGGCCCACTTCGCCTTGGTGCTCGACTCCGCCGATGCCGAACAGCGCTGGACGGCGGCCGCCGAGCGTGCCCGGGCCTCGGCCGAGTCGCTGCTGTGGGTGCAGACCCCGGGCTACTACCGGCTCGACACGGCGGGCCCCTACAGCCCGGCGCTGCTGGCCGATGCGCTGTGCGGCGAACGGTACGCGGCGCGCGACGGGCTGGGCGACGTCCTCGACGTGCAGCGCATGGCATCGCACCTGGCGCAGGCCTACGAGCACAACGTCCTGGCCGTGGGCGACGGCGAGCTCGGCGCGGCGAACGCCGTGCTCGTGCCGGGCGGACCCATCGACACGCCCCAGGGCGCGGCCATCTGGCCCGGGGGCAGCTATTTCACGGCCTCGGTGATGTACAGCGTGGGCAGGGCCACGGGACGCCACGACCTCATGGCCGGGGCGCTCACCACCGGCTACGGCGTGTACCGCACCACCTACGAGGACGACCGCAGCGCCTTCTGGTTCGACACCCCCGCACTGTGGATCCCCGCGCCGGACGGCACGTTGCGCTACCGCGCCGCCGCCTACCAGCGGGCGCGGGCGGCGTGGGAGTTGCTGGTGGCGGTGAAGGACCCGTTCCCACCGGGATGGAAGCCCGCATCGTGACGGCGCCGCGGTCGACGGGCCATGATCGGGTGGTGGCGCACGACCCTGCGGAGGGCCCCGACCCGGCAGGGGACGCAGACGGCCCCGGCGCGGGACTGGCCGGCCGGCTCCTCGTGGCGTCCACGCGTCTCGGCGACCCCAACTTCGAAGGCGGGGTCATCATCGTGCTCGACCACGGCGAGGAGGGGGCCCTGGGCCTGGTGCTCAACCAGCCCACCCACGTCCCGGTGTCCGAGATCCTCGAGGCCTGGCAGGCGCAGGCGGACCTGGCGGCCCCCGGTGTCGTGCACCGGGGCGGCCCGGTCTCCCCCGACGCCGTCATCGGGCTCGCACGCGTGGCCCGCAGCACCGATGCCGGTACCGGTGACAAAGCCGACGCCGACGCCGACGGCGATGCCGTCCAGGACATCGCAACCGGTGCCGTCCAGGACACCGAGGCAGCGCCCGGGACCGCCGACGCGCCGGCGGGTCGGGGATGGCGCCCGGTGACCGCGGCGGTGGGCACCGTCGATCTGTCGGTGGCCCCCGACGACCAGCCGCGGCCGCTGGCCGGGGCGCGGCTGTTCTCGGGATATTCGGGGTGGGCTCCCGGTCAGCTCGAGGCCGAGCTCGAGGATCGGGCGTGGTTCGTCCTCCCGGCACTCGAGGCCGACGTGTTCTGCACCGACGCCGAGCGCCTGTGGCACGACGTCATCCGGCGTCAGGGCGGGCGCCTGTCCATGCTCGCCACCTACCCCCGCCACCCGACGCTCAACTGAGGCTGCGCCGCTGCGCCGGCGGGGTGCGCCGGTACGATGCGGCGGTGACGACGGGTGACGTCCCCACGGGCGAGACCGCTCCCCGGCCCGGCGGCGTCCGACCCCTCCACACCGCCCGCCGAGCAGAGCTGCCCGACGTGGGGGCACTGGTGGAGGTGCTCGCCCGCGCCTTCGACGACGACCCCGTCCCCCGTTGGCTGTTTCGCGGTGAGCGTCGTCGCCGTCGCGCCCTGCGCGTCTTCTTCCGCATCCAGCTACGGCGCGTCTATCTGGAGCGCGGCGAGGTGTGGACCACCGAGGACCGCAGCGGCGCGGCGCTGTGGGCGCCGCCCGACGGGAGCCGCCCGGGACTGCGCGAGCTGCTCCACCTCCTGCCGGTGGTGCCGTATCTGGTGGGTCTCGGCTCCGACGCGCCCGACGCGGCGCGTCTTCTCGCCGCCGTGGACAACGCCCGGCCCCGTGAACGCCACTGGTACCTGGCCACCCTGGGCACCGACCCCGACCACCAGCGCACCGGGGTGGGGTCGGCGCTCGTGGAGGCGGTGCTGGCGCGGGTCGACGCCGAGGGGCTCCCCACCTACCTGGAGTCGTCCAAGGAGAGCAACCTGGCGTTCTACGGCCGCCACGGCTTCGAGGTGACCGGCCAGGTCCGTGCCCCCGGAGCAGGACCCACGCTGTGGACGATGTGGCGCCAACCGCGCCTGCCCCCGGTGTGACGATGTCAGCCGTTGGGCATGCCCACGGCGCGCAGTGATCCCTCGACCCGGCCGCTTTGCGCACCGAGCACGGAGCGCAGACCGGGGGGGAGTCGTCCGGGCAGCGCCACCAGGTCGCGCAAGGTGTCGAGCACGGCTCGCGCCGGCGCCGAGGGCAACCCCCGGCTGCGCTGGGCCACGCCCACCCGCCGTGGCGGCAGGCCGTCCAGCGGCACCAGGCGGAAGCGGGGCCGTAGGTGGAGGGGAACGGCCGAGGCGGGGAGGATGGCCGGCCCGTAGCCCTCGAAAGTGAGCGAGGCGAGCAGGCGCACGCCGTCGAGCTCGGCCCGGGGACGCAGGCGCACACCGGCGGGCTTCACCGCCGCGTCGATCTCGGCCCGGAACGGGGTTCCGGGGGCGGGCAGGAGCAGCTCGAGGCGCTCCAGGTCGGGCAGGTCGAGGCGCTCGTATCCCGCCAGAGGGTCGTCGTCGACGGGCACCACGACCACCAGGTCCTCTTCGAACAGCAGCTCGAAGACGAGGTCTCGGCCGGGCACGGGGAAGGTGAGGACGGCCAGGTCGAAACGGCCCGCCGCCAGCTGTGGCTCGAGACCCAGCGTGGTGCCGTCCGCCACCACCAGGTGCAGTCGGGGGTGGCGGACAGCCAGCTCGGCCAGGAGCAGGGGTACGAGCCAGCGGGCCGTGGTGCCGATCATGCCCACCCGCACGTTGCCCGCCACCGCCTCGCGCAGCGCACCCACGTCGGCACGCAGCGCGTCGAGCTCGCCCATGACCCGGTATGCCCGGGCCACCACGACCTCGCCCTCGGGCGTGAGCCGGCCGGCAGAGCGGTCGAACAGGCTGCTGCCCAGCTCCCGCTCGAGGCGGGCCACGTGGGCGGAGATGTTGGACTGCACCGTTCCCAGCTGGTCGGCGGCCGACGAGAACGACCCCTGCTCGGACACGGCCACCAGAGCCTGGAGATGGCGGAGCTCCATCGCTTTTGATGATACTACGGATCTGTAATAGCTGTTTGACTGATCACGTGCGATGCTTCACAATGGTCGAAGAGACCACAGGAACCGGACGCCCCCCCTCCGTTCCTGTCGAGTCGGTGCAAAGGGACCGGTCCCCCTCCGGTCCCTTTGCCGCGTCCGGGCCCCGTTTCGATCCGGGCTCCGTTCTGGGCGCGGGCGGGTTCTTGGGCGGCGCGATCCGGCCGCGGGCCCGGTGGGCGGCGGTATCGTCTGCGCCATGACGACGTCGCGTCAACGGTCGTGACCCCGTCCCAGCCATGGTGACGGCCCGGCCCCCCAAGAGCCACACCAACGGATCGGGCGTCGACACGCTCGTGCCGTCCCGGGCGGCGGTGTTCGTGGACCTCGACCGCACCCTGCTGCGCGGCGCCAGCGGGCTCGTCCTGAGTGCCGCCATGCACGCCGAAGGCCTCTTCGACGGGCGCCGTTCACTGCCCGGTGAGCGCCTCTTCTACGGTCTGTACGACCTCATGGGCGAGAGCCTCGCCTTCATGGCCATGGTGCGCCTGGCGCCGAACTTCGTACGCGGCTGGGACGTCGAGTCGGTGTGCCGGGCGGGAGAGCTGGCCGCGCCCGAGCTGGCCGAGCTGGTGCAGCCCTACGCGCCCGGCGTGCTCGCTGCCCACCGCGACGAGGGCCACGTGCTCGTGCTCGCCACCACCACCCCCGTCGACCTCATCACGCCCTTCGCCACCCTTCTCGGCTTCGACCACGTCCTCGCCACGCGCTACGCACGCGCCGAGGGCCGCTACACGGGCGGCATCGACGGTGACTTCGTGTGGTCCACGGGCAAGCTGGCGGCCGTGCGGCGCTGGGCGGGCGAGACGCGCGTCGACCTGGCTCGGAGCCACGCCTACTCCGACAGCGTGTTCGACCTGCCGCTGTTGAACGCCGTGGGCAAGCCCCACGCCGTGAACCCCGACCGCCGGCTCAACGCCGTGGCCCGCGTGCGGCGCTGGCCCGTCGAGCACTGGGACAAGCCCCGAGGCGTGCCCAAGGTGGGGGGCCTGGAGCCCTACGACATGCTGCGTCCCGTCGTCCGTCCGGCGCTGTTCCCCTATGCGCGCTTCGACATCGACGGGGTGTCGCGCATCCCCGGACGCGGGCCGGTCATCCTCGCTGCCAACCATCGCAGCTACTTCGACGTGGCGGCGCTCGCCATCGTGGCCGCCCGGCTCGGGCGACCGGTGCGCTTCCTCGGCAAGCGCGAGTTGTTCGACGCCCCCGTGGTCGGCTCGGTGGCGCGCGCCCTCGGCGGCATTCCCGTGGACCGCGGCTCGCGCTCCGACGCCCCGCTGCGCGAGGCGCGACGCGCCCTCGAGGCGGGCGAGGTCGTGCTGGTGCTGCCCCAGGGGACGATCCCGCGTGGCCGGGCCTTCTTCGACCCCGTGCTGCACGGCAAGTCCGGCACGGCGCGCCTGGCGGCGATGACGGGAGCGGCGGTGATCCCGGTGGGGCTGTGGGGCACCGAGGCGGTGTGGCCGCGCTCGTCGCGCCTTCCCGACATCACCAACGTGCTGCGACCTCCGGCGGTGCGGGTGCGGGTGGGCCGGCCGGTGCACCTCGGGCTGTCCGATGTCACCGCCGACACCGAGGCGATCATGGCCGCCATCGTGGACCAGCTCCCGGCGGAGTCCCAGCGTCCCCACACGCCCACGGCGCAGGAACTGGCTCGCACCTTCCCTCCCGACCACGGCGGCGCGCCCCACTCCGCCACGTGACAGCGCGGCCCGACGGCCCGCCCCCAGCCGGCACCGCCCTGCCTCCCCGGGCCCGGTGGGCGGCGCGGGCCTCGGTGGCGCTCAACGCCGTTTCACGGCGCCTCGGCCTCGGCGGCGGTTCGGTGATCGGCGGGCGGCTCGGGCTCGCCATCGCCCCCGACCTCCTGGCCACGCTGGCCGCGGGGCGCGCCGTCGGCCTCGTCACCGGCACCAACGGCAAGACCACCACCACCCGGTTGCTGGCCGCCGCACTGGGCGGGCCCGGGGCGGTGGCGACGTCGGCCGCCGGCGCCAACCTGCCCGCCGGCGTGGCCGCCGCTCTGGCCGCTTCGCCGCCAGGGGCCCCGGCCGCGCTCGAGGTCGACGAGGGCTACCTGGAGGCGGTGGTGGCAGCGGTGCACCCCCGGGTGGTGGCGTTGCTCAACCTGTCGCGCGACCAGCTCGACCGGGTGAGCGAGGTCCGCATGGTGGCGGGACGCTGGCGCCGGGCCCTGGCGTCGGCCACGGGCACCGTGGTGGTCGCCAACGCCGACGACCCGCTCGTGGTGTGGGGTGCCCAGGAGTCGTGGCGCGTGGTGTGGGTGGCGGCCGGTCAGCTCTGGCATCTGGACGCGGTGGGGTGCCCGGCGTGCGAGGGCCACATCACCTTCGGGCCCGGCGACGATTGGCACTGTCCGTGCGGGTTCCACCGTCCTCGTCCCGACGCGTCGCTCGAGGGCGACACGCTCGTGACCGGTGACGGACGCCACCTCGACATCCGCCTGGCCCTGCCGGGACGGTGCAACCGCGCCAACGCCGCCATGGCGGCGGTGGCCGCCGCCGCCCTCGGGGTGGACGAGGCCGACGCCCTGGGGGCCATGGCGCCGGTGGGCGACGTCGAGGGCAGGTTCGCCACCCTGGTCCACCGCGACATGTCGGTCCGCCTCCTCTTGGCCAAGAACCCGGCGGGGTGGACCGAGCTGCTCGACATGCTCCAGGGCGGGACGGGTCCGGTGGTGGTGGGGATCAACGCCCGCACCGCCGACGGTCACGACCCGTCGTGGTTGTGGGACGTGCCCTTCGAGCGTCTCGCCGGACGGTTGGTGGTGGCGACGGGGGAGCGGCGCCTCGACCTCGCCGTGCGGTTGCGTCATGCCGGCGTGACCCACCGCACGGTGGGCGATGACCTCGACGCGTTGGACGCAGCCGGCCCCGGTGCCGTCGAGTACGTGGGCAACTACACCGCCTTCCAGCACATGCGCCGCCGGTTGGCACACGCCGGTGCGCGCCCCGCCCTACGCCCGGCCGTCGCCCCGCAATCGGTCCAGCCCCAGCCGGTCGAGCCCCAGCCGGTCGAGCCCCAGCCGGTCGAGCCCCAGGGTCAGGGGAAGCAGCAGGGGCCGCGACGCCCCGCCGCCGCCGGGGCTTCGGCGCTGCGGGTGGTGGTGGTGCATCCCGACCTGCTCGGCACCTACGGCGACGGCGGCAACGGATTGGTGCTGGCGGACCGGGCGGCGTGGCGGAACATCCCGGTGGAGCTCGTGCTCGCCCCCTCCGACGTGGCGCTGCCCGCCGGTGGCGACGTCTACCTCCTCGGCGGTGGGGAGGACGGTCCCCAGGTGCAGTCGGCGGAGCGGCTGCGCGACGGGGTGCTGGCCGGCGCCGTCGATGGCGGTGCCGTGGTGCTGGCTGTGTGCGCCGGCTACCAGGTGATCGGCCGCAGCTTCCCCGGCGCCGACGGCCGGCCGCACGCGGGGGTGGGCCTGCTCGACGTGGACGCGGTGCGCGGTGCCGGGGCCCGTGCGGTGGGGGAGCTGGCCGCCGCCCCTGTCGGAGGATCCGACGCCGGGACGGCGAGCCCCGATCCGGTGACGCTGCCGGTACTGACCGGCTTCGAGAACCACGGCGCCGTCACGAGGCTCGGCGCCGGCGTGGTGCCCTTGGCCCGGGTCCTGACCGGGGTGGGAAACGGCGGCGGCGACGGCACGGAAGGTGCGCGTTGGGGGAAGGTCCTCGGCACCTACATGCACGGCCCGGTCCTGGCCCGCAATCCCGCTCTGGCCGACCTGCTCCTGGCGCTTGTGCTCGGAGCGGCTCCGGACCCGGTGGACGACGAGGAGGAGGCGGCGCTGCGGGCCGAGCGGCTGGCGGCGCTGCGCGGCGGACAGCAGCGGTCGGCCGGGCCGGGGTCGGTCACCGAACGGTGGCGCCGGGTGCGGGGCCTCGTGCGGGTGCGGGGGGCCTGAGGCTCAGGGCACTGGAGCGAGGCACCCGGCAACCCCCCCAGAAGCGGGTGCCTCGGCCCCAGCGAAAATGCTCCCTGTCGTCTGCGTAGGTGCGTCGTGCCCGCGCCAGGCGATGATTCCACCGTACTCACGCAGGCCCCGCAACGCATTGGGTCATGCGACTCATTTCGCCCCCGTGCAGCCGTGGTGCGGTGCCACCGGCCGGCGGGCGGGCGGGTCCCGTGGTGGGAGACGGCGCCTCAGTCGTCGGCGAGGGCCCAGCGCCCGGGCTCGGTGCCGCTCTCCTCGTCGGGCGCCGGTCCGAGCGCCCAGGCCCGGCGCCACGGGGCGGCGTCGGGGCCCCGCGCCGACGGGGTGTCGCCCGCCGCGGCACGGCGCCGTGCCGACCACCAGTCGCTGCGGGTCTCGTCGGCCAGCATCGCCAGGGCGGCGTCGATCCGGGCTTCGAACCTGCGGGCAGCCTCGCCCTCGGCCGCCACGAGCGGCGATCCGAACGTGACACGGGTGGGACTGCGCCGCAGGCGGTCGCCGCCGCGGGGGAGGATGCGGTAGGTGCCGTCTATGTGCACCGGCACCACCGGACGCCCTGTGCGGGTGGCCAGGTAGGCCGCACCTCCCCGCATGGCCTGGAACCACCCGTCGTGGGTGCGCCCGCCCTCGGGGTAGATGACGAGGTTCCATCCCTCGCGCACGAGCTCGGCCGCGCTCTCTGCCGATCGCCGGTTGACGCGGTGGCGCTCGATGGGGACGGCGTTGAGCAGCAGCGCCCACAGATGGGCCTTCCAGCGACGGTCGAAGAAGTGGTCGGCCGCCGCCGCCACCACGGTGCGGTGGCGCACGGGGGACGGGAGCAACGACAGCAGGAGCGGCGTGTCGACGTGGCTGGCGTGGTTGGCGACGTAGATGGCCGGTGCCTCCACCAGCTCGAGCACCTCGGCGCCGCGCACCTCGGGAGAGGCCACGGCGTGGATGAACGGCCGCGTCAGGTTGTCGAGGACGACGGCGCGCACCAGCCGGGCGGGGTAGCGCCGGCTCCACTCGGAGTCGTAGTCGATCCCGAGGTGGCGCTCGGGGGCGGGGCGGGGCACCGAGACGGGCCAGTCGGGGGCGGCCCAGGGGAGCCCCGTGGGGCGGAGCCGCCGGGCGCGGCCGAGCGCCCGCTCCAGCGCGCTCACGGCGTGCTCCTTGGCGAGGCGGCGCTCATTGCACGTCGGCCATGAGCAGCGGAGGCGAGTGCAGGTGGGTGATGCTCGGGTCCGGCCCGACGACGTCGGCCGCCATCTCGAGGGCGTCGGCCATGGTCGACGCCGGCTTGAAGCCGAGGCGCCGCACCGCGGCCCGGTCGCCGCCCACGATGATGACGGCGCCCACGTGCTCGAGTGCGTGCGCGCACCAGTACCACATGTAGAAGGGATGCACCCCGTGGTATGCGTGGCCGGTGCGGTAGAGATGCACGTACCACGGGTCGGTGGCGAAGGACTCCTCGTACTTGCCGATGGCGACGGGGTCTGTCGTCTCCGCCAGCACCTGCTCGAAGAAGTCGATGTAGCTCGGGTGGTGCCCGGGGTGGAAGGCCCACGGCGTGGGGTGGCTCATGATGACCACACCGCCCTCGCGCACGATGGGCTTGCCCCGGTACATGTTGAAGAAGTAACCGAGCCCGAGACACGCCACCAGGATCGGGTTCATGATCGAGTTCACGTTGTAGGGGCAGATGTAGGGGAGGCCCATGGTGAGGACGTCGGTCTGGCCCTGCACCTCCAGGCGCTGCTGGGCGTAGACGTGCTCGGTGGTGCGGTCGTGGACCGCCTCCACCTCGCCGGCCTGCACCGAGCTCATGCGGTGCGGCGAACGGATGGAGTGGAAGATCGGTCGGGCCAGGCGGGCCGGGGTGGCCGCGAGGGCCTTGGACGACGCCACGAAGGCGGCTCTGTCGCGCGCCGTCCACTCCCACTCGCGCCGCTGCAGGAAGCGGAACTGCTCGGGGAAGGTGTCGGTGTTCAAGGTGGTCTCGATCTGGAAGACCTTCACGCCCGCTGCCGCGATCAGGCGCCCCATGCGCCAGTTCGAGGAGTGCAGCTCGGAGCGGTGCTGGTCCATGAAGGACCGGCTGTGGGCCATGGTCTTGGCGTTGTGGTGGTGACGAAGGCTCCGGTAGCTCGCCAGCCCCGTGGCCACCGACTTGTGGCCGCCGTCCATGGCCACCAGGTTGATGTTCACGTACACGAGGAGGTTGGAGGTGGCGGCCCGCTTGTTGATCTCGACGTCCTCGCCCTGGTCGGTGAGCCCCAGGTGCACGAGGGCGTCGGGGTCCTCGGCGTCGTGCTGCTGCAGCAGGCCGTGGGGGGCGAAGGCGTCGAAGACGCGATCACCGAGGGCGTGGCGCAGCTCGGCGTCGGTCATGCGGCGGTGCAGGGCCAGGGCGGCGATGAGGACCACGTCGTCCACACCCGCCTCGGCGGCGAGGTCGAGGACCTGCTCGATGACCAGCTGGCGGGTGTCGGGGCTGCGCATGGGGGGAAGGGGCAGCGAGATGTCGTCGAAGGCGATGGTGAGCTTCATGCCCGGCCGCAGCAGTGACGCCAGGGGCGCGCTGTCCCCGAGGGGATGGGCGAGGGCGTGGCGGATGGCACCCACCGGATCGGCGAGGGCGTCGACCGGCTCGGGGGCGTACAGGACGCGGCTGCCGGTGGGCAGCCGCTCCAGGCGGTAGCCCTCCCCGTGCCAGAACAGCGTGGGCGGGGTGGAACGGTCGACCTCGAGCACGAAGCCGGGCCTGGGGCTCATGGGAGCGGTCCTTTCGTCGTGCGTGCCGGGCGGCGCAGGTCGAACACGACCTTGACCGCGCCCCTGCGCCCCGCCGCGCCGGCGTGGGCCAGGGCCTCCTCGTAGCGTTCGATGGAGTAGCGAGCCGACACCAGGCGTCCGAGGCGCATGGCGCCCACGACCTCCATGGCGACGTCGAAGGTGCGGCGGTGCAGAGCGCCCACCTCCTCCACGCCGTAGGCGTAGGCGCCGGCGAGGGTCACCTCGCGGTGCCACAGCGAGGCCAGGTCGACGCTCACGCGCCCGGGCATGCCCACCAGCACCACCCGGCCGCGGGGGCGGACCATGGCGAGCGCCTGGGCCAGCGACTCGTCGCTCCCGACGCAGTCGACCACCACGTCGGCGCCTCCGGTGAGCGTGGCCGACACCTCGAGCGAGCGCGACCGGCGCCGAACCGCCCGGACCAACTGCGCGGGGTCGACCACCACGTCGGCACCGAGCTCCTCGGCCAGGGCGCGCTGATGGGCGTAGCGCGCCCCGACGAGCAGCATCCCGGGCGTGGTGAGGTGCACGAGGGCGGCGACGGAGCACAGGCCGAGCGTCCCCGCTCCGAGCACGGCGACCGTGTCGCCCGGCCGCACCCCGGCGTCGAGGGCGGCGTGCACGGCGCAGGCGGTGGGCTCCACCATGACGGCGTCGTCGTCGGACAGCGCGTCGGGCACGAGATGCAGCTGCGACCGGTGCGCCACCAACCCCGCCGCCGACCAGCCGCCGCCGGTGTCGGTGCAGAACCCGATCTGCAGGCCCGGCGCCAGGTGCCCGAAGGCGACACGCTCACAGCCCCCGGTGCGGCCTTGGGCGCACGACGCGCAGGGCGGGTCGATGCCCCGCGCCACGCAGCCGAGCACGGGCTCGACCACCACCCTCGTGCCGGCGCCGAGCCCCGTCGTCGCCGCGCCGTCAGTGTGCGGCGCGTCGGTGGCTTCCGGCGCATGGGGCGCGTCCGGCGCGTCGTCGATGACGCCCACCACCTCGTGGCCGGGCACGAAGGGGAAGCTCACGATGTCCTCGAAGTAGCGCGAGCTGCGGCCGTCGAGGGTGGAGAGGTCCGACCCGCAGATGCCGGCCAGCAAGGGCCGCACGTGGTGCCAGCCCGCTCCGGGGAGATCGGGCGTATCCACGTCGAGGAGGCGCAGCGGCCCGAGCGCCACCCCCCGGCCCGATCCGCCCACCGCCGAGGCCAGGCGCGAGGCGGCGAAGCGCGCCACGTTGCGCTCGTACACGAGGCCTTTCACCGCGACCCGCCGATGCTCTCGAGGCGCGCCCACCACCGCGACACACCCGGGTCGACGGGGCCGAAGGGAAGCGGGGGCCGTGCTCCGCCCCCCGCTTTGTCCCACTGCTCGACGTGCCAGCCGCGACGCCGGGCGATGGCGGCCAGGCGGGCCTCGGGGTTGACCGCCACGGGGAAGCCGACGCACTCGAGCAGGGGCAGGTCGGAGGCGGAGTCGGCGTAGGCGACGGCCTCACCCAGGTCGAGACCCTCGGCCCCGGCGTAGGCGGCCAGCACGAGGGCGCGCGCCTCGCCGGTGGGGGGGAGGCGGTCCAGGCGTCCGGTCAGCCGTCCGGCGTCGTCCTCTCCGAGCCGGGCGCACACCACCTCGTCGAACAGCGGTCGCAGGGGCTCCACCACGAAGTCGAGCGCCCCGGTGATGAGCACGGTGCGGTGCCCGAGGGCCCGATGCGCCCGCACCCGGGCGAACCCGGCGGGGAAGGACTTGGCCAGGAGCAGGTGGTGGAACATCTCCGCCGCGTCGTGGCGCAGCAGCTCGGCCGGGGCCCCTTCGTAGCGGCGGTAGAAGGTGCGCAGGAAGTCGCCCCGGTCGCGGCGGTCGAGGGCGAGCAGCGACGGCGCTTCGCGCAGGATGCGCGCCGTGAGCCTGGCCCGCTCGCCCACGGGGAGATGGCGCGCCGCCAGCCACGCGTAGGACTCCACCACGTTGGAGGCCACCAGCGTGTTCTCGAGGTCGAAGGCGGCCAGGTGGCGTTCGGGGGAGAGAATGGCGCGCCGGGCCCGGTCGGGCCTGCTCTCCACCGTGGAGCGCCGGGGCGAAGACCGCACCCGGGAGTGCTCCACCACCGACGGCAGGTGGACGTCGTGGACGTACGCCGGCCACGAGATGCGCGCCGGGTCGAAGCAGAAGGCGTCACGGTCCGCGGCCGGCAACCGCTCCCACAGCGCCACGAGATTGTCGACGCAGAACCGCGCCTCGGTCTCGGCGTACGCCCCGTACAGCTCGGTGTAGCCGAGTGCGCGCTGCGCCTGGGCCCGGCGCTCCTCGACCCGTGCCGCCAGCTCGGCACGCTCGCCGCGCACGGGCAGGGCTCCGAGCACGCGCTCGGCCACCGACAGCGCCTTGGTGGCCCGCTGCAGCTGGCGCTGGACGCGGCCGCGACCGGGGAAGGTCCACTCGGGCACCATGATGGGCTGGCCATCGGCGTCGTACAGCGGGTGCTCGAGGAACCACGACCGCACCAGGTCGACGAGCTCGCCGTAGCGCAGCGGGTTGCGGACGCTCGATGCCACCTGGAACACCGACGGTCCGGCTGGATCGGGGCCGTTGGCCGCCACGGCGATGATGGCGGCCACCACCATGTCGACGGGGATGACGTCGATCACCCCTTCGGGGATCCCCGGGAACTCGCGCAGCAGGCCCCGGGCGTAGGACACGATGATGGGCTCGGCCATGCGGAAGCCCCGGATCCATCCCGGACGCGGTTCGGCCATGGCCGACTCGATGATCGAGGGGCGCACGATGGTGATGGGGACCCCGAGGCCCGCCCCGACCAGGGCGCGCTCGCCCAGGGCCTTGGTGAAGGCGTAGGCGTCGGGCCAACCGAGCGCCTGGCCCCGCGCCCGCCCCGCCTCCACGAGTCGCTCTTTCACCCACTCCTCGCGCAGCTTCTCGGCCCGCTCCGCCAGCAGGTGCGTGCCGGCCGCCCCGAGCTCGGTCCGGGCCTGGGCGGTGAAGCGCTTCAGGTGCTCGGGCGTGCGCGACGACGCCTCGAGGTCCGAGCGCAGGCGGCGGGCCGCGGCCACCTCGGCGTCGATGTCCACGTCGGTGGTGACGGTGGTGTGGGTGCGGGCCCGCGCCCCCGATGCGAGCGCCTGGCTGAACCGAGTCTCGGTGGCGTCGCCCTGGTGGGTGCCGGCCACGGAGGCGGTGGACACCGTGACGAGGTGGGTGGGGGAGCGGTCGGGGAACGAGGCGGCGCGCGCCGCCGCCTGCGCCGCGATGGCGGCCGCCACCCGCGAGGGGCCCAGCATGTTGACCTCGACGGCGGAGTCGAGGGGCGCGTCGAAGGCGACGGTGGCGGCCGAGTGCACCACGATGTCGCACGAGGCGAGCAGGCGCCGGCCGTCGTCGTCGAGGGCCAGCCCCTCGCGCCCCACGTCGCCCTCCACCGCCGACAACCGGGTGCGCACCTCCTCGTCGAAGGCGTCGCCCAGCTCGGCGCGCAGGCGGTCGAAGCAGTCGTTTCTCACCACCTCGCGGGCCAGGCGGGCGGCGGCGCTCAAACGGCGCGTGGGGCGGATGAGCACCGCCACCTCGCAGCCCGGCACGCAGCGCAGCAGGCGTTCCACCAGAGCGGTCCCGAGGAAGCCCGTGGCCCCGGTGACCAGGATGCGCGTCCCTGCCAGGGCGTCGGCGATGCCCGGCGGGTCGGCGGACGGGGTCGCGTCGACAGGGGGTGTCGGGGCGGGTGTCGTCACCTCAGCCACTTCGCCTGTCTACCATATGGTAGGTGAGTCCTGCGAGCACGTCCGACCGCATCCTCGACGCTGCGCTCGTCTCGTTCGGGTCGCGGGGCTACGAGGCCACGTCGCTCGACGCCCTGGCCGAGGGCCTGGGGCTGCGCAAGCAGTCCATCCTCTACTGGTTCCCGTCCAAAGAGGCCCTGCTCGAGGCGCTCATCGACCGCTCGGCGGGCGAGCTGGCGGCGGCCCTCGAGGCCTCGCTCACCGCGGCGGGGCCGGGGTGGGCGCGGGTGGAGGCGGTGGTGCGGTCGGTGTTCCGCCTGGCGGCACGCCGGCCCGAGCTCCTGGGGCTCCTGCGCGAGGTGGGGCGGCTCGGGCCCCCATCGGCCACCCGGCTCATGGCCGTGCTCGAGCCCCTGGTGCAGCGGGCCTCTGCCTTCCTCGAGGAGGAGATGGACGCCGGGCACATGCGCCGGCACGAGCCCCGGCTGCTCCTGCTCGCCATCTACTCCACCGTGGTCGGCATGATCACCGAGGTCGAGGTGCTGCGCGCCCTCGGCGAGGAGCCCACGGCCCGCTCCCTGGTGCGGCGGCGCCAGGAGATCCTGCGCCTCCTGCGCTCGGCGTTGATGGTCGATCCGGGCAGTTGACCGAAGGGCGCGCCCTCAGGTGGGCGGCGGGGCCGGAGGTCGCGGCCGGGTGGGCCTGGGTGGCGTGTAGCGCTTCGAGGGTGGTGGCCCCGGTGGCGCCGGTTGCTTCTTGTTCCGCTGGCGCGCCACGGCGCGGTCGCGCGCCGTGGCCGCCCGGTCGCGTCCTGCCGCCGCCCCGGCGCGCGCCGCGCCCTTCGGGTTGGCCGGAACGCGCCCACCGCGCGCCGGACGGCCGGCGCCCCGGGTCGTGCCGTTTCGGGCGTTGAGGGCGCGTTGGTACTTGAAGACACGCCAGATGAGGTAGCCGCCGAGCGCCCAGAAAGGCAGGGCGAAAAGCGGCGATCCCATCGAGGTGCCGAGGAAGAGCAGTGCGAACCCGATGAACGACCGGCGCCGCGACATGGCCGCCACCGCCACGAGCCCCGAAAGCAGGACACGGGCCCCACCTTCGAGGAGGATGAGGGACTCCGCCACGTGCTGCTTGTTGACGTGGCCGTTGACGCGCAGCGGGGCGTAGGTATGGATGGCGATGACGGTGAGCGCCACCCCGACGGCGACACCGAGCGGCGCCGAGAACAGCGCCATGACCCGCTCACGGTCGTCCACCTTCTTGATCAGCCGGACGATGTCCTCGCGGCTGAGCGAGTCCATGGCCTCGAGCTGGCGCTGGCGCGCTGTGGGCCGCGCCGACGAGCGGGTGGCGGCCTGCCGGGACCGGGGAACCGGCCTGTCCTGCTCCGTGCCGGAGTCCTCGGCGACGTCGTCTGTCTCTGTGTCGCCGTCCACCTCGTCGGTTTCAGGGGCGGGGTGGCCGCGCTGCAGGCTCGGCAACGTGGTCAGCAGCCGCTGGCCGATCGTCAGCCGGGGGAGAGGCGACCCGTCGTCGCCGGTCGCATCGTCGCTCACCGCTGCTCGTTCACCGCTGCTCGCTCACCGCGCCGTCAAGGTTAGCCACGCCCTACACCACCACGAGGCGGGTGCCCAGATTGTCGCCCGGCTCGATCACGGTGGTGGCGCCGTCCTCGGGGAGCACGCCGTCGACGTCGAGGCCCGCACCTCCAGGGGACCGCCCCGGCGCCTCGGCGTCCGGGGCGGCGAAGACGAGGTGGTGCAGGCGGCCGGGAAGGTCACCGAGCCACTCCTGGAGCGTGGACGCCCCGCCCGCCGCCGTCGGTGCCACCAGCCGCAAGCGGGGGGGAGAGGCCCAGGTCAGCTCGGCGAATTCCCACGTGGTGTCGGGGGCGACCCCACGGGAGCGCACCGTCCCGCCGAGCAGCGTCTCGAACAGGGCCAGGGCGGTGTCGAGGCGGGCCACGGCATGGGTGGCGCGCACGAACGAGGCGGGGGCGGCGTTCGGGGAGGGGAAGCCCTCAGGGGGCGGGGACTCCCAGTCGTGCGACGCCTGGGCCATCTGCACCACGATGCCGGTCGCCTGGCGGGGGTGGAGGAAGGCCTCTTTCCACTCGGCGTTGTCGAGGTCGACGCCGACGGGTGCGAACCCGGCCTGCTTGGCCGCGTCGAGCGCAGCCGACAGGTCGGGAACCTTGAACGTGAGGTGGTGCGGACCCGGTCCGTGGCGGTCCAGGAAGCGACGCAGGAACGGGTTGTCGGCGGGGTCCCACGGCTGGAGCACCTCGACCCGTCCGCCGTTGGCGTAGCGCAGCTGGGCGGGGGCGAAGCCCACGTTCATGCCCCCCGACGTCCACGCCCCACCCAGCTCGGTGGCGTAGCGGGGCCAGGCATCGGACCAGCGTTCGACGGCCACCGCCACGTGGTCGAGCACGGCGCCGGTGACGGTGGGGGACACGGGCCCAGGTTGCCGTGCGCCGTGGCGGGCTGTCCATATGGGCCCACGGGCCGCGCCGGTCCACGCCCGCGGCGGGAGGATCCGGGGCGTGGTACGCGTGTGGACATGGATTTCCGGCGTACGTCACTGTCCGACCTGGCCGGCGAGGTGCGGGCCGGCACGATCGGCGCCCGGGAGCTCGTGGTGCACGCGCTCGAGCGCATCGACGCCCTCGACCCACAGGTGCACGCCTTTGTGAGGGTGGACGAGGACGGCGCCCTCGAGGCGGCGCGTCGCATCGACGAGGCGGTGGCGGCCGGAGACGATCCCGGGCCCCTCGCCGGCATCCCCATCGGCGTCAAGGACCTGGAGGACGCCGATGGCCTGGTGACGTCGCACGGTTCCGCCGTCTTCGCCGGTGGTCCCGCCGCCACCGCCGACTCCCCCTTGGTGGCGCGCCTGCGGGCGGCAGGGTGCGTGGTGGTGGGGAAGACCAACACACCCGAGCTCGGGTGGAAGGGCGACACCGACAACGTGACGTTCGGTCCCACGCACAACCCGTGGAACCTGGCGCACAGTCCGGGGGGTTCCTCCGGGGGCTCCGCCGCCGCCATCGCGGCGGGCATGGTGCCCCTCGCCACCGGGTCCGACGGCGGTGGATCGATCCGGATCCCCGCCTCGTGCTGTGGTCTGAGCGGGATCAAGCCGTCGCTCGGTCGTGTACCCGTGGGCGGACCGCACACCGACTCCTGGTACGACTTGTCGACCAAGGCCCCCATGGCGCGGCGCGTCGCCGACATCGTCGCCGCCCTCGACGTCGTGGTCGGGCCCGATCCGAGTGATCTGCGCTCTCTGCCCCGACCCGAGGCGTCGTGGCCCGCCGCCCTGGCCTCTGCCAACGTTCCCGTCAAGGTGGCGTGGTCGCCGACACTCGGGTACGCCCCGCTCGACGACGAGGTGCGCGGCCTGTGCGAGCGCGCCGTGGGTCTTCTCGAGTCGATGGGGGTGGAGGTGGTGGAGATCGACACGGTGTTCGAGGAGGACCCGGTCGGGGACTGGCTGACCCTCGCCCTCTCCTACAACCTGCGCACCTTGGCGCCGTATCGGGGCACCGAGGCGTGGGAGCGGGTCGATCCACTGTTGGCGGCCCAGGTCGACTGGGCGGCTGAGCACCTCACCGCGCTCGAGGTGGTGCGCGCCCAGGACGCCTGTCACCGGCTCAACCTCCGGCTCGTGGACCTGTTCCACGACGTGCGGTTGCTCATCACCCCCACGTGCGCGGG
>JBEKVE010000053.1:0-30004 GCA_049514335.1 Acidimicrobiales bacterium | reverse complement strand
TCACCGTGGGGGTCGATCTCACCATCACCGGTCCCGGCGCCGGTGCCGTCACCGTCCATGGCGACGGTTCCTCGGCGGTCTTCGCCGTGGACGCGGTGACCGCCACCATTTCGGGCCTCACCATCAACGGTGGTGAGGGGACCCTGGGCGGCGGCGTGGAGAACAACGGCGCGCTGAGCCTCACGGACAGCACGGTGTCGGGCAACGGGGCGGAGCTCGGCGGCGGCATCTACAACGGCACCACCGCCACCTTGACAGTGGACAACAGCACGGTGACAGAGAACACCGCGTCGAGCGCCGGTGGGGGGATCGAGAACGAGGGCACGGCCACGATCGGCGCCAGCACCATCTCGGACAACGGCGCCGACTACGGCGGCGGCGTCGACAGCCCCTCGGCCACGCTGACCGTCGCCAACAGCACGGTGGCGGACAACACCGGGACCGATGACGGGGGCGGGATCTACATCTTCGACGACTACGACCTCTCGCAGCCCATCGCCGCCACGATCACCAACAGCACCGTGTCGGGCAACTCCTCGGCCTTCGGGGGAGGCATCTCCGACGACCAGGGCCCGGTGGCGATGGGGGCCACCATCGTCGCAGCCAACCCCTCGGGCAACGACTGCTTCCTCGAGCTCGCACCTTTGACCGACCTGGGCTACAACCTCGACGACGACGGCTCGTGCGGCGTGAGCGGCACCTCCCTGTCGGACACGCCTGCCGGTCTCGACCCGGCGGGCCTCCAGCCCAACGGTGGCCCGACCGACACGATCGCCCTGGAGGACACGAGCGCCGCGATCGACCACGTCGCCGGCAACGCACTGTGCCCCGCCACCGATCAGCGGGGCGAGGTGCGCTCCACGCCCTGTGACATCGGCGCCTATGACACCGACCAGGCCAACACCCAATCGCCGTGCGGCGTGGGGACGACCGATTGCACCACGACCGTCGTCGCTCCCTCGCAGGACGTCGTGATCACCGGATCCAAGCTGTCGAGCACCACGGCGACCATCACGCTGACGGTGGGCCTCGAGACCTTGTCGTGCAACAACTTCGCCTATCCCGGTCAGGTCGCCACGCTGACCGACAGTGGGCTCAAGACCGGCACGACGGTCGAGGTCACCGACACCGTGCACGGGCTTCCCAGCAAGAAGGGGGTGCTCGTGTGCTACCAGCCGGTGGGTCCCTCTCCTCCGCTGCCGGTGTTCCTGGCCAAGTGCCACGGCAAAGGCTCGGCGCCGTGCTACAAGTCCATCAAGGAGGAGGACGGCAGCGTCGTCGTGACGTTGCTCCTGCCCGCCGGTGACCCCCGGTTCCACGTCGGTGGTTCGATCCCGGCGGTCACCGGTATCACTCCCGCCTCCGCCGCACCGGGCAAGAAGCTCACCATCAGCGGTGTCAACCTGTCGGAGGTCACGAGTGTGACGATCGGCAGGGTGGCGGCCCGCGTCACCAAGACGGCGCCCACCAAGGTGACCGTCGTGGTGCCCGCGGGGGCCCACGGGGTGGTCACCGTCACCAGCCTGGCCGGCGTCGCACACTCCGCCGCTGTCTTCAACGCCACCTGACCCTCGGGCGTTCCCACCGGGCTGTCGTGACGAAGAGGGCGGCGGCGCCGGTGACGCCATGGGGGTCGTCGAGGCGCCGTGCGTGCGCCAAGACGCACGGCCACCCCGACTCGACCCACGGGCACGGCACCGAGAGGTGGGGGACCCCTCATAGCGCCGCAGCGGGGCGGCACGGTCAACACCACAGAGCAAGGGCGATCATGGCCGCCGCCCTGCACGCACCGTACGCTCGCGACGGCGATGTGTCTACGGTTCGGGGGCACTGTTAACACGTCGTTCGCAAATGGCCGTGCCGATGGACGCCCACCCCCGGCACCACCCGGCACGGGCCGTCGACAGCCAGAGCGAAGCGATCGGGAGCGGAAACCGGAAAGGCGAACCATGCGCGCACCTGGCGTTCGAACCGGGCCCCGTGCCCTGGTGCCGGGACTCGTGGCCCTGACGACGGTTCTCGTGATGGCCGGCTGTGCACCTGCGCCGACAGCCCTTCGCTCTGCAGCGCCGCAGTGGCCGGCCGACCCCGGGTGGGAGCGCTACGTCATGGCCCCACGCACAGCCGACGTCATCCCTCTGCGCGTAGTGCGGACGTCGGGCTCTGTCACCGGAGCCAAGAGCCTGACCGATCCGGCCGCCGACGGGAGCGGGGCCACCCTCACGATGCGGAAGAACGGGACGCCTCCGACGATCGTCGTCGACTACGGAAAGGACGTCGGCGGTGTGCCGTACTTCGTGGTGCGTTCAGCGCCGCACCCGGCGATCCTGCGCTCGGCCTACAGCGAGGGGCTCCAATACCTCGGTCCCAACGGCGACCAGACGGCCAGCGCCAGCCCGGCCGGGGACTCGTCGCGGGTGGACGATGTGACGGTTGCATCCCCCGGGCGGGTCACCACCGGGTCCATCCAGGGTGGGGAGCGCTACGAGCGGATCTCGCTCACCACGCCGGGCACCGTCACCCTTTCGTCGATCGGCATCGACTTCACCGCGGTGCGAGCCACAGCGAGCGACTATCGAGGATGGTTCGATTCGAGCTCGGCGTCGCTCGACCGGATCTGGTACGACGGCGCCTACACCACCCAGCTCGACGAGCTGCCCGCCGACGCCGTGCCCGTGCCGTGGCGCATCACGGACGGATCCCTCGACGCCGTCGGCGGCGGCGTCCAGCTCCTCGGTCGCGGTCTCAGCTGGACCGATTACACGATGTCGTTCGAGACCCGGGTGGTGGACGACTCCACAACGTGGATGGTGCGCGCCACCTCGGCGTCATCGGGCTATCTCTTCATCCTCCACGAGGTCGCCGGGGCGGCGCCGTCCCAGGACACCTTGCAGGAGATCGCCCTCGGGCCGAACGGGTCCGCCGCCATCGATGACGTCGTCCTTCCCGGATCGGTCATCGCCGGTGCGTGGCAGCACATCTCGACGGTGGCGGTGGGCTCGCACATCACCACCTCCATCGACGGCAGGCAGGTGGCCAGCATCACCACCGGTGCCCTGTCACCGGGAACCCCCGTCTATGCGTCGGGCACGGTTGCGCTCGGGGCCCTGGGCTCGTCGGCGCTGTTCCGGGACCTGGACATCACGGGCCCCGGAGGAAAGCGCCTCTTCGCCGACACCCTGTCGAAGCCCTCGGCCCTCGCCGACTTCCCCGGACCCAATGCCACCACGGCTGACCCCTTCCCCGCCATCATGGACGGCGCCAAGCGCGACAGGGTGGTGTGGAGCGGCGATCTCGGGGTCGAGGTTCCCGACGTCCTGACCACAACCGGAGCCTCGGCCTTCGTCCGGGCGTCGCTCCGGCTCCTCGGCAGCTACCAGACCGCCGACGGCGAGTCGGGTACCAACATCAATCCGACCGTTCCTCTGGGCACCTTCCCCCAGAGCGGCCCCCCCTACTCGGCCTCGTACTCGATGGACGAGGTCGACAACATCGCCACCTATTACCTCTACACCGGTGACCTGTCCTTCGTGCGTTCCGAGTGGCCCGTGATCACCCGCGAGCTCGCCTACAACAGGTCGATGGTGGACGGCCGCGGGCTCCTCGTCACCGATGACGACGACGGCCAGGACTGGGACTACTACGACGGCAGCAAGGACGGTGCGGTGTCAGCGTACAACGACATCTACTACGAGACTCTCAGGGACGCCGCCACCATGGCAGATGCGCTCGGACTGTCCACCGAGGCGTATGTGTACTCGGAGCAGGCCACCAGTCTCAGGACCGCCATCAACGCGTACCTCCTGGACCCGTCGACGGGGCTCTACGTCCTGTCCGATCTCCAGCCCGACGCCGTGGCCCAGGACGCCAACTCCCTGGCGGTGCTCTTCGGCGTGGCCCCCGAGCACGAAGACGCCACGATCCTGGCCGAACTGTCGAAGACCCTGCCCTCGACACCCTACGGACCCGAGTCCTTCACCACCAACGCCGGCTACCGCGCCGCCGTCAGCCCGTTCGTCACCAACGAGGAGGTGGAGGCGCTCTTCGCCTCGGGCGACACCGCGGCCGCCACCGCACTGGTGCAGAAGCTGTGGGGATACATGGACGGCCCGGGGCCGGACGACACCGGGACCGATTGGGAGCTCGTGGGCGCGAGGGGATTGCCCGCATTCGGAGACGCCACGAGTCTGTCGCACGGCTGGTCGAGTGGCGCCACCGCCGACCTCTCCTCCTACGTCCTCGGCGTCGAGCCCTCCACGCCGGGATTCCGGACCTGGGTGGTGCAACCACACCCGGGGTCACTGTCGTGGGTGGAGGGGGACGTCCCGTCGCCGCACGGCACCGTCGATGTCCGTTGGGCGCAAGACCGCGCATCGGGCCGCTTCACCCTCGAGGTCACGGCGCCGGCGCGGACCTCAGGGACCATCTCGGTCCCCGTCCCTCGTGGCGGGGCGGTCATCACCGTCCGAGCCACCGAGCACGGTCGGAGCACGTCCACCCACACGGTCCACAGGGTGGCATCCGGCACGACGTACCTTCCCATCACCGCCACGGGGAACGTCACCTACGACATCTCTGTGGTGCCGCGTTGAGGACTGCGGGAAGATGAGCTGTGCCTGCGTCCCCATCCACCGAAGCCTCGAGTCGCTTTGCCGGCGCCCTTTCGTTGGTCACCCCGCTGTCAGCGGTCGATGGGCGCGACTGGTCCCAGCCCGCCGGATCCCTCGCCTGGAGTTGCCGGGACACTGCGGACCATCTGATCGACTGCATCTTCTCATACGCCTTTCAGCTGTCTGCTCGATGCAAAGGCGACTTTCTGCCCTTTCAGGAGCTGCATGCATCGTCCGAGGCGACGAACCGAGATCTCGTGGTCGGCCTGTTGGGCATAGGGCGTCTCTTCGCCGCCGTCCTCCGCGCCACTCCGGAGGACGTCCGGGCAGGCGACGGCGTCGTGGAGCTCGACGCAACCGGCTGGGCTCAGCGAGGCGCCTACGAACTCGTCCTGCACACCTACGACATCGTGCACGGCCTCGGCGAGGCGTTCGAACCACCGCCAGACCTGTGCGAGTGGGTGCTCGGATCGAAGACCTTGTGGATGCTCGACACGCGGCGGGCCTCGGAGATCCACACGCCGTGGAAGTCCCTCCTCGTCGCCTCCGGCCGGCCCGTCGCATAGCGGCGGGGAGCCGCCGGCGAGGGTCTTCTCGAGTGTGGGCAGGACGACGATCGGGCCTCTTTCGTCCTCCCGTCCTCTGTCCTATTCTCGAGGCAAGGAGCCGATGAAGGGCGGGTTTCTGGAGCGTTCCTCGACGCCTTCCCCCCGAGCCGGCCACTCTCACGGAAACGGAGGCGGCGTGACCACCGACCCAGAGAAGCGTCAGGCGATCGAGCAGCACTGGGCAGCCTCCGAAGCCGGGGACACCGAGGTCGAGCACCGCGTCTACGCGGAGGACGCCATCCTCGACTACCCGCAGTCCGGCGAGCGCTTCGTCGGGCGCTCGACCATCGCCGCCCAGCGCAGCAGCCACCCCGCCGAACGACACTTCACCCTGAAGCGGGTGCTCGGCCGCGGTTCGCTGTGGGTGAGCGAGTGCATCATCACCTACGACGGTGCACCTTCGTTCTCGGTCAGCATCATGGAGTTCGATGGCGACCTCGTGGCGCACGAGTCCCAATACTTCGCCGACCCGTTCGAGGCGCCGGCGTCGAGGGCGTCACTCGCCCAGCGGATTCCCGAAAGTTGACCTGTCTCTCCGCTCCACGCGCCGGGCGCCGGCTACAGGCGGGAGACGAGCTCAGCCACGATCTCCGCTGCGGATTGTGGTCGCGTGGCGAGGGCGACACT
The DNA here is from genome assembly GCA_049514335.1 of Acidimicrobiales bacterium. GTDB lineage: Bacteria > Actinomycetota > Acidimicrobiia > Acidimicrobiales > UBA8190 > JBEKVE01. The sequence goes on along the minus strand of JBEKVE010000053.1, from coordinate 24,159 downwards.
CTGCCCGGCCCACAACGACAGCGCCTCGACGGCGCCGGTGGTACCCACCATCGGCGCCGCCGTCTCGTAGCGGAGGATGGGGTCGCCTGAGGCGAAGTGGGCGACGACGTCGCCCTCCCCCGGTCGACTCCCCGGTGGGGGACGGCCCGCCGCCTCCCATGTCTTGGCCGTCGAATTGCGAAGGACCCGGTGGGGAGCGTCGGGCCACCCGACCTCGAACAGGTTGGCGTACCAGTGTGCGTCGGTCTCGGCCGCGTCCACGAGCAGTCGGCGATACTCCTCGTGGATGGGCATCTCCCGGGCGAGGAGGAAACGGGTACCGAGCCATGCCGCTTGGGCGCCCAGCGCCAGCACCGCCGCCACGCCGCGCCCGTCGCCGATCCCGCCGGCGGCGATGACCGGTACCGGCGCCACCGCGTCCACGACGGCGGGCACCAGGGGAAGCGTCGCCACCTGGCTCCACACGTGGCCACCGGCCTCCCAACCCTGTGCCACCACGATGTCGACGCCCCTGTCGACGGCACGCCGAGCCTCTTCAGCACTGCCCACCGTGTGCAGGACGATTCCACCGGCGTCGTGGACCTGCTGGACGTAGGCGGCGGGATCTCCCCACATGAGCGACACGATCCGCAAACCGGCCTCGAGCGCCTCGTCGAGCCGGTGGTGATGATCGGAGGTGAGGATCAGGTTCCCGCCAAAGGGGTGATCGGTCAGTGCGGCCGTCTCACGGACCACGTCCCCGGCGGGAGTCGACCACGTGAGCGCCAGCATGCCGAGGGCGCCGGCATTCGAGACCGCTGCCGCCAGTTCGGGAACCGCCGACATCGGCGCCTGGACGATCGGCTGTTGGATCCCGAGCAGCTCGCATACCGGCGTTCGCACCATGACCACCTACCGTTACGACTGATACGACGACGGCTTCGACTGCGGATCCCTGCGGTTCCATCCGTGAAAGTTGGCCCAATCGTCTGCATCCCATGCCTGGCGCAGCCCTGGCTTGCTCAGGTCCCAGTCCGGGCGAATCTCGCTGGATGCGGCGCGCAGGTCCCTCCACAGGTCGTCGAACGACGGGCGGCCCCAGAACCAGTAGCCGTTGTAGACGCTGTGGACCACGAGCCCCGGCTTGAGCACGAGCGTGTGGGGAATCATCGGATTGTGCTCTGGGTCGGTGTATTCCTGGATGTCGAGGTCCTGCTGCACCGTCCGACCCGGATCGGAGAGGAAGGCCCACGGCGCGCCGACAGCGGCGCGGAACTCCTGTGACGAATGGTGGTCGTCGGTCGAGATCGTGGCCACCTGGGTGTAGGCGACGGCGATCTTCGGATAATTGGCGGCGAGCTCCAAGTGCTGCTGGTGCTCCTTCGGACAATAATTGCCGCGCGCAAGGGTCAGCACGAGCGGGTCGTCGCCTTGAAGCTCGCTGAGCGTGCGAACCGTATTCGTGTGGTCCGGCAAGGCGTAGTCGGGGAACGTGCCGCCTGGCCTGATATCGGATCGCATGGATCACCGTCTCTTTCGTCGCCGCACCCGCCCGTTCTCGGCGGTGGCGTCGAGCTCGCTCTGCCCGATCATTGGTCAGGTGCTCCGCGGGTCGTCGCCCGGGTCGAGGTAGTCGAGACCGAGCGGCCCGATGGCGGTCACCTGGGTGACGTACTCACCGGACTTCGCCCAGTGAAAATGAGGGGTGCCGCCCGGGAGCACCACCACGGCACCCGGCGGGTACGCCTGCAGTTGCTCGTCATCGAACCGGCTCCCCAGCCCGATGTAGAACACTCCGGACACAACGGTGTAGACGCGGTCCTCCGGATGCTCGTGCGGCATCAGCTTGACGCCGTCGGGCACCTTGACCCTGATGACGTACGGCCCCGGATCGGAGGGCTCGCCGACGACGATCGCCAGGCGTGCCGAGGGCGGGAACGCCGGGAACGGCTTCCAGTCGATGTCCTCGGGCAGGACCGACCTGAAGACAGCCTGGCCCGGTTGATGCATCCCCATCGTTGATGGACCTCCCGATTCGGTAAGGGAGTAACCCAACGCCGCCACAGCTCGAAGTGGGACCTGCTGCGAGTTTCCTAGCACAGGTCCCCGCCACCGCGTCAGGCGGGGAGGGTGCCGGAGGAGGCGGGCGTGGGCGCTCCGGGCGAGCCCGCTCGAGGCTCGATCCCGCCCCGGTGGTACCCGGGAGGCTCCCCGGCCCGCGCCGGTGTCGGCCTCGGCACGGGGGCGCCACCGCTCGGATGCGGGCGCTGGACTTCGACAACGAGCAGCGCGAGGGTGGTGCTGGGACCGGCTCCGGTGGGCGGGGCAGTTGCGATCGGCCCCGGCGCGGAGGAGCTGCCGTCGTGGACATGAGGCTCGAAGTGGTAGTGGTGCCCGTATCCGATGTCGACCGGGCCAAGGACTTCTATGTCTCGCTCGGGTGGCGCCAGGACGCAGATTTTCCCGGTGACGGCGGCTTCCGGGTCGTGCAGCTCACGCCGCCCGGGTCCGCCTGCTCGGTCATCTTCGGCAGTGGGGTCACCGCCGCCGCGCCCGGATCGGCTGAGGGTCTGCAGCTCGTCGTTACCGATATCGAGGCGGCGCGGGCGGAGTTGGTCGGCCGTGGCGTCGCGGTGAGCGAGGTGTTCCATGACAGCGGTGGGGTGTTCCACCACGCCGGCACCGAGGCACGCGCCCCGGGCCCGGCTCCGGAGCACAAGTCCTATGGGTCGTTTGCCTCGTTCAGTGATCCGGACGGCAATGCCTGGTTCCTCCAAGAGGTGACCACGCGCCTTCCGGGACGGTGACCACACGGAGAGCGGAGACTCGCCGGGTCGGCCGCCCTTCACCAGCAGGAGGTACCCGATGTCAGCCACCTACGATTCCGCCACCGATCTGGCCGCCGCCCTGCGCCGGGCCGAGGGTGCGCACGCCAGGCACGAACAGGAGACCGGGCATCCCGATGCGGACTGGCCGGATTGGTACGCGCAGTTCATGACCGACGAGCAGTCCGGGTCCTCCGGCAAGCCCGGCCCCGGGGCGAACACATGAGCAGCTATGACGTCATCGTCCTGGGAGCCGGCTCACCTGGCGAGCACTGCGCCGGCGAGTTGGCCGATGGTGGAGCGCTCGTCGCCCTCGTCGAGCGCCAGCTGGTGGGAGGCGAGTGTTCCTACTGGGCGTGCATCCCGTCCAAGACGCTGCTGCGCCCCGGGGAGGCGGCCCAGGAGGCACGCGAGGCAGCGGCCAGCGCCCAGGTCGATGTCGCAGCGGCCCTGGCATACCGGGATTTCATGGTTTCGAACTACTCCGATGCCGGCCAGCAGGACTGGCTGGCGAAGAAGGGTATCGACCTCCTGCGCGGCACCGGCCGGTTGGCCGGCGTGGGTGTGGTCGAGGTGGACGGTGTGCCCCACACCGCCAAGGACATCGTCGTTGCCACCGGGTCGGATCCGGTCGTCCCGCCGGTCCCGGGCCTGGCCGACCTGCCCGGCGTGTGGAGCAACCGCGAGGTGACCGGCATGAAAGCCGTGCCGCGGCGCCTGCTCATCTTGGGCGGCGGTCCGGTCGGTACCGAGATGGCCCAGGCCGTCCGGCGTCTGGGCGGTGACGTGGCCGTGATCGAAGGCGCGGAACGGGTGCTCGCCCATGAGCCCGCGCCGCTGGGCGAGGCGCTGGGGGAGGTTTTGCGCGGCGACGGTGTCGAGCTCGTGCTGGGCGCCCGGGCGACGGCGGCCCGGCGCGACGGCGATGACTACGTCCTGGTCCTCGACGACGGCCGGGAGTTGCGCGGTGACCGCCTGCTCCTCGCCACGGGCCGGCGCCCCCGCGTGGACGGCATCGGTCTCGAAACTGTCGGCGTCCACGCTGACGGGCACGGCATCCCGGTCGACACCCACTTGCGCGTCGGCGACGGGCTGTGGGCCATCGGCGACGTCACCGGCGTGCGGCTGCTCACCCACGTGGGGAAGTACCAGGGCGAGGTGGTCGCCGCCAACATCCTGGGAGAGCCCCGTGAGGTCAGCTACGACGCCATTCCCTCTGTCGTGTACACAGACCCCCAGGCGGCGTCGGTGGGTGCCACCGAAGCCCCCTTCAGCGCCACCGCCCCGCTCTCCGAAGTGGCCAAGACCGCCACCTACACTCACGCCTACGCACAGTCGAACGGCTTTCTGACGCTCCTCAGCGACGGCGACGTGTTGACCGGCGCCTACGCCTTGGGCCCGGAGGCCGGCGAGTGGCTCCAGCAAGCCACCCTGGCCATACGGGCCAAGGTGCCGCTCGACGTCCTGCGCGACACCATCCAGCCGTTCCCCACCTTCTCGGAGATCTACGTCGCCGCCCTCAAGGCGCTCCACACCCAGATCGGGGCGGCGCGCCAGCCCGCCTAGGCGAGACGACCTCCACCCTCCGGAGCCAGGTCGGATGAACCAGGCGCCCGCTTGGGCCACCAGCCTCCGAGAGGGCGTGCCGGTGCCAGGGTGGCGTCACCGCCCTCAGAGCCGCACCTTCCACCCCGAGTCACGAGAAAGGGCGAGTACCAGTGTCACCGACCCCCCTCCGCCAGCGCCCGTCGTTCCAGAAGCTCGAGACGCACTACGACGACATCAAGGATCTGCACCTGCGCGCCCTCTTCGCCGAGGACGAGGGGCGTGCCGATCGCTTCGTGGCCGACGCCTGCGGCCTCTTCCTCGACTACTCGAAGAACCGGATCACCACCGAGACCCTGGGCCTGCTCGTCGAGCTGGCGCGCGAGTCGGCCCTCGAAGAGCGGCGTGACGCCATGTTCGCCGGCGAGCACATCAATGTGTCCGAGGACCGGGCTGTCCTGCATGTCGCCCTCCGCATGCCCCGGGACACCACGCTCGTCGTGGACGGGGTGGACGTCGTGCGGGAGGTCCATTCGGTTCTCGACGCCATGACGGCCTTCACCGACAAGGTCCGGTCAGGCGAGTGGAAGGGTTATACGGGCAAGCCGATCCGCAATGTCGTGAACATCGGCATCGGTGGTTCCGACCTCGGACCGGTCATGGCATACGAGGCCCTGCGGCACTACTCGCGCCGCGACCTCACCTTTCGCTTCGTCTCGAACGTCGATTCGACCGACTTCGCCGAGGCGACGGCCGACCTGTCGGCAGAAGAGACCCTTTTCATCGTGGCGTCGAAGACATTCGGCACGTTGGAGACCATCACCAACGCCACCTCGGCGCGCCACTGGGTGGTGGGCCAACTCGGCGCCGAAGCGGCCGTGGCCAAGCACTTCGTGGCAGTGTCCACCAATGCCGAGCGAGTCTCCGCATTCGGCATAGACACGGCCAACATGTTCGGCTTCTGGGACTGGGTTGGCGGGCGCTACTCCATGGACTCCGCCATAGGACTGTCGACCATGCTGGCTGTGGGCCCCGAGGGGTTCCAGGAGATGCTGGCCGGGTTCCACGAGATGGACGAGCACTTTCGGACGACGCCGCTCGAAAGGAACCTCCCCGTCATCATGGGCATGCTGGCGGTGTGGTACGGGAACTTCTTCGGCGCGCAGACAGCGGGCGTCATGCCCTACGACCAGTACCTGAAGCGCTTTCCCGCCTACCTCCAGCAACTCACCATGGAATCGAACGGCAAGCACGTCACGCTCGAGGGCGTGCCCGTGGACTACCAGACGGGGGCGGTCTACTGGGGCGAACCCGGCACGAATGGCCAGCACAGCTTCTACCAGCTCATCCACCAAGGGACGAAGGTGATCCCGGTGGACCTCATCGGGTTCGGCAAGAGCCTCAATCCGCTGCGCGATCACCATGACATCCTGTCTTCCAACGTCTTCGCCCAAGCCCAGGCGCTCGCATTCGGCAAGACCGAGGAGGAGGTGCGAGGCGAGGGCACACCCGAACACGTCGTACCTCATCGGGTGATGGAAGGGAACCGCCCCACCAACGTCCTGCTCGCCGAGATCTTGACGCCTCGTCTGCTGGGGTCGCTCGTCGCCCTCTACGAGCACAGCGTCTTCACCCAAGGAGTAATCTGGGGCATCGACTCTTTCGACCAGTGGGGCGTAGAGCTCGGGAAGGTGCTGGCTACAAAGATCATCCCCGAGCTCGAAAGCGACAGCGAGCCCCATCTGCAGCACGACTCGTCGACCAACTCGTTGATCCGTCGTTACCGCGCCTTGAAAGCGATGCCGCAGGGGTAAGACGCACTCTTGAAGGACAAGAGCGACAACTGAAGGAGGGTAGTTCCTTTGGCTACGGACAAGCCGATGCAGCTCGGCATGATCGGGCTCGGACGTATGGGCGCCAATCTGGTTCTCCGGCTGATGGGCGACGGGCACCGTTGCGTCGTGTACGACGTGAGCCCGGGCGCCGTCAAGGCGCTCGAAACGCAAGGGGCGACGGGTTCGGCGTCCCTCGAGGATTTCGTCGCCAGGCTGGAGCGGCCACGGGCGCTGTGGATCATGGTCCCCGCCGCCATCGTGACCAGCTCGCCAGCCTGCTCGACGAAGGCGACATCGTCATCGACGGTGGCAACTCCTACTACCGGGACGACATCGTGCGAGCGAAGCAGCTGGCCGAAAAGAAGATCCACTACGTCGACTGCGGCACGAGCGGTGGGGTCTGGGGGCTCCAGCGGGGCTATTGCCTCATGATCGGCGGAGAGGCCGGACCGGTGGAGCACCTCGAGCCGATCTTCAAGACGATCGCCCCGGGCGAGGCGAGCGCACCCCCGACGCCGCATCGCACCCGCCACGGTGGGACCGCGCCACAGGGCTACCTGCACTGCGGGCCGAACGGAGCCGGCCACTTCGTGAAGATGGTTCACAACGGCGTGGAGTACGGGATGATGGCCGCCATCGCCGAGGGGCTCAGCATCATCGAGCACGCCGATGCCGGCAAGAAGGCCGCAGCCGAAGTGGACGCGGAGACGACGCCGCTTCGCGACCCTGAGGTGTACCAGTACGAGATCGACGTGGCCGAGGTGGCCGAGGTATGGCGCCGAGGGTCGGTCGTGGGATCCTGGCTCATCGACCTCACTGCCGATGCGTTTGCCCGCTCCCCCGACCTCGCCGACTTCGCCGGCCGCGTTTCGGACTCGGGCGAAGGACGCTGGACCGTGGAGGCAGCCGTCGAGACCGGCGTCCCGGCCTCAGTGATCACGGCCGCTCTCTACGAGCGTTTCGAGTCCAGGGGCAACGGGGACTTCACCGACAAGATCCTGTCGGCCATGCGCTCGGAGTTCGGCGGACACGCCGAGAAGAAGGGGTAACGATGGAGCACGACCTCGTGATCGTGCCCGATGCTGCGTCCTTGGCCGCCCGGGCGGCACGCTTCGTGACAGAGCGGGCGCGCGCCGCGGTGTCTGACCGGGGCCGGTTTCGGTTCGCGGTGAGCGGAGGAAAGACCCCGTGGGCGATGTTCGCCGAGCTGGCTCATGAAGACGTCCCGTGGAAGGCCGTAGAGATCTTCCAGGTGGACGAGCGGGTCGCGCCCGATGGAGACCCCGACCGCAACTTGACCCACCTCCGCCAGAGCCTGGGCCAGGCTCCCGCCACGGTGCTGGCGATGCCCGTCGGGAATCCGGATCTCGAGGAGGCGGCGGCGGCGTACTCCGAGCTGCTCCCGGAGCGATTCGACCTCGTGCATCTCGGACTCGGGCCCGACGGTCATACCGCCTCTCTCGTTCCTGACGACCCGGTACTCGACGTGAGCGACAGGCTGGTAGCGGTGACCCAGCCCTATCAGGAGCACCGACGGATGACGCTCACCTATCCGGCACTCGCACGAGCCGACGAGATCCTTTGGCTCATCAGCGGGGAAGACAAGCGCGCTGCGCTGTCCAAGCTGCTCGCCGGGGACCGGTCGATCCCCGCCGGTCGGGTGCAGGCCCGGCACTCCACGATTCTCGCCGACTCGTCCGCAACCTGAGAAAGAGCCGTTGTCGCCATGACCCGCCGAGACGCCCTGCAGGGTCGAGTCGACGGGTCGGGGTCACACCGAGGGGTGGTCGATCCGCTGCACCGACCCGTCGCGCGCCACGAAGACGGTGCTCACGATCGACGGCGGGAACAAGCCGTGCTCGACCACTCCGGGAATCTCCTCGAGGTACGCCGCCAGGACGTCGGGCTTGCCCACGTCACCGGTGAAGTCGGCGATCACCCCACCGTCGGGACTGGGGGGCACGTCCCGCACCCGGACCGACCCGATTCGTGCCAGCGTCGACTCGAGGCCGAAGGCCAGCAATTCCAGCGGGATCGGCGCGTGCAGCGCCGACACGGACTTGGTGGAGTCTGCGATCACCACGAAGCGGTCTGCGGTGACCGCCACGAGCTTCTCGCGGGTGTGGGCACCCCCGCCGCCCTTGACCAACCACCCGTCGGAGCTGACCTGGTCGGCCCCGTCGATGGCGATGTCGAGCCGTTCGAGGGTGAAGCGCTCTACCCGGAGGCCGAGCGTGGTGGCAGCTTGCTCGGTGGCCGGAGAGGTTGCCACGCACCGAAGCGAGAGGTGCCGGGCTGCCAGGGCGGGCAGCAGATACGCCACGGTGGTGCCGGTGCCGAGCCCGACGGTCATGCCGTCTTCCACGAGCTCGGCCGCCGCCCGGGCGGCACGCTGTTTCTCCTTCTCCACTTCGGAGAGCATCGCCACCCAGGATGGGCCGCACGGTTCGAGGTCCGCAACCCCCACTGCCATCTGAAGCCCACTCGTGGTCTCCGGGCCGCCCGGTGACCGTGATCGACGGACGTGCGTCCGGGAGGTCGACATGAGTCCCACCTCGCCACACACGAAAGCTCGGCCCGCCTCGAAGCGTCCGAAGGACCACGTGATCGTGCTGTTCGGCGCCACGGGGGACCTCGCCAAGCGTGAGCTGCTCCCTGGGCTGTTCCACCTCGCCGTGGCGGGCCTCTTGCCACCGAAGTACCGGGTCGTCGGCACGTCCCCGTCCCGGCACGCCCCGTCGGAAGCCGCATTCAAGGAGCACGCTCGGCAAGCAGTGGCCGAATTCGGTACCACCAAGCCCGAGGGGGAGGCGTGGGAGGCGTTCGAGGACACACTGGCCTTCGCCCCCTCCGATTCCGAGGACCCCTCTCCGCTCGTTTCGGCAGTGCAGGACGCAGAACGAGCGATCGGCGGCCACCCCCAGCGCCTGTTCCACCTGGCCGTTCCCCCGGTCGCATTCGGATCGGTGGTCCAGATGCTCGGGAGCACGGGCCTGGCACAGGGGGCTCGGGTGATCATCGAGAAGCCCTTCGGCACCGATCTCACATCAGCCAAGGCCTTGAACGACACGGTGCACGGCGTGTTCGACGAGTCTCGGATCTTTCGGATCGATCACTTCCTCGGCAAGGAATCCGTCGAGAACATCCTGGCCTTTCGCTTCGCCAACGGGCTCTTCGAACCGGTGTGGAACCGGGAGCACATCGAATACGTGCAGATCGACGTGCCCGAGACGCTGACGATCGAGGGGCGGGCCGCCTTCTACGAGGGCACGGGGGCGTTTCGCGACATGATCGTCACGCACCTCTTCCAAGTCCTCGGGTTCGTCGCCATGGAACCGCCGACCACCTTGTCGGCCAATGCGCTGCGAGACGAACGGCAGAAGGTCTTCGATTCGATGCGGCCCGTCGACACGAGGCACGTCCTACGCGGCCAGTACGACGGCTACCTGGCCGAGCCCGGGGTGGCGCCGCAGTCCCAGACCGAGACCTTCGTGGCCCTGCGGGCAGAGATCGAGAACTGGCGCTGGGCCGGCGTCCCCTTCTACCTGCGCACCGGCAAGTCGCTCGGTGCCAGCTGCCAGGTCGTCACCCTCGGATTCCGCGAGCCGACCCTTCGCATGTTCCCGGTGGAGTCTCGCTCCAAACCCGGGGCTCGGCTCAACGAGATCAGCATCGACTTCAGCGACCCGGGCTCCATCGGCGTGCGCTTCCTGGCCAAGGAGCCGGGCCCGGTCATGCAACTCGGAGATGCGGAGCTCGTCTTCCGGTACCAGGACTCCTTCGGCGCCTCCAACGACCTCACCGGGTACGAGCGCCTCCTCCTCGAGGCGATGCTCGGTGACCAGTCCCTCTTCACGAGCGCCGGCCAGGTGGAGAGGCTGTGGGAGGTCTCGGCGCCGCTCCTCGAGCACCCTCCGCCTCTGGAGCCCTATGCGCCCGGCTCCTGGGGCCCAGCTTCGATCGACACCGTGGTCGCGCCCCACCGCTGGCATCTCCCCGACGAGGACTGAAATGGCATCCGGCTACGCCACGCCCCTGTACTTCCTCGCCTTCGACCACCGTTCCTCGTTCGAGCGCGGACTCTTCGGCGCCACCCCCCCAGTCTCGCCCGAGGTACGCGACGGCATCGTCAAAGCCAAGGGGATCATCTTCGAGGCCAACCAGCTCGCGGTCAGGTCCGGCGTGCCCCGTGATCAGGCGGGAGTGCTCGTGGACGAGGAGTTCGGCTCGGCCGTGGCCCGACGCGCCCACGAGGCGGGGGTCCCGCTCGCCATGCCGGTGGAGCGATCGGGCCAGGACGAGTTCGAATTCCAGTACGGCGACCACTTCGCCGAGCACATCGAGGCCTTCGACCCGACCTTCGTCAAAGTCCTCGTCCGTTACAACCCCGAGGGCGACGCCGATCTGAACCGCCGCCAGACCGACCGGCTGGCCCAACTGAGCGCGTGGCTCCGGGGCCGAGACCGCGCCTTTCTCTTCGAGCTGCTCGTGCCGGCCACCACGGCGCAACTCGACAGCTTCGACGGCCACCAGCAGGACTACGACCGTCAGCTGCGCCCCGAGCTCGTCGTGCAGACCCTCGCCTCGTTGCAGGCCGGCGGAGTGGAGCCCGACATCTGGAAGGTCGAAGGGCTCGACACCGAACACGATGCCGTTGCCGTGGTCCGCCAAGCCCGCTCCGGCGGAAGGGACGGCGTGGTGTGCATCGTCCTCGGACGCGGCGCGGACTGGGACAGCGTCGTCCATTGGCTCGAGGTCGGTGCGCGCGTACCGGGGTTTGCGGGCTTCGCCGTCGGGCGGACCTTGTGGCACGACGCACTGGCCGATCACATCGCGGGCCGGTCCTCGGCCACCGAAGCGACACACGTCATCGCCGACCGCTACCGAAGGCTCATCGACGCCTACAGCGCGGCCACCAGCGGACGGACCGAGGCCGCGCCATGACCGCAGCGGGCATTCGCCTGATGCTGGCCGATGTGGACGGTACCCTGGTCACCCAGGACAAGGTCCTCACCGACAGGGCGATCGCGGCGGTGCACAGCTTGCGCGATGCAGGCATCCTCTTCGCCATCACGAGCGGGCGCCCTCCTCGTGGCATGGCGATGCTCGTCGAGCCGCTCGATCTGCAGACGCCCATCGCCGCCTTCAACGGCGGGCTCCTCGTCGACCGCCACATGACGGTCATCGAGCAGCGCGTCCTCCCCGAACACCTGGTCAGTCCCATCGCCGCCCTCATGACCTCCTTCGACCTGAGCGTGTGGCTCTACCGTGGAGCGGACTGGTACGTCCCAGACCCGAAGGGCCCCCACGTGGACCGTGAGGCGTGGACGGTCAAGTTCGAGCCGAAGGTCATGTCCGGGATCGAGGGCCTCACCGCAAACGTGGCGAAGATCGTGGGCGTGAGCGACGACCACGATGCCGTGTCGAAGGCCTCAGCGGCAGCCCACCAGCAATTCGGGAGTCACGTCACGGCAGCGGCGTCTCAGCCCTACTACCTGGACGTCACCCACCCCGACGCCAACAAAGGCGCTGTGGCCACATACCTCGCCCGTCGATACGACCTGTCGACCGATGAGATCGCCACCATCGGAGACATGCCCAACGACGTCTTGATGTTCACCCACTCGGGCCTGAGCATCGCCATGGGGAACGCCGACGAGCAGGTGCAGCGAGCTGCCCAAAAAGTGACCGGGACCAACGAGAAGGAAGGCTTCGCCGACGCCGTCGAGCGCTTCGTCCTGCCCGCCGCTGCCCCACCCGCGGCTGCCCCGGCCAGGGCAAGGAAAGAATCAGGCCCCGCCGATCAGTGATCGCGCCTCTCGGGGCCCGATGACGAGATCGTGGAGATCGCCACCCACCTCGAGCCGGCTCGACTGGTCGATCCCGCCGACCATGAGCGGCTCGAAGCCGGCAGCTCGGATCAACCGCTCCACCTCGACGCCGGCACGGTCATCGTCGGTGGCGTAGAACAAGACGGCCGGCTCCGGGGACCGGTGGGCGGAGGACTCGAAAAGATCGGCTGACATGGTGCCGAACGCCATGGCCAAGCGCCCCCCCGCCGGCAACCACCGGGCGACGACCTCCCCGGAGACCTGCCCTTTCGGCAAGAGACGCTCGACGTTGCCTTGTGCATCGAGGCCGACGGGGTTGCTCGGAACGACCAAGACCTTGTCCCCGAGCGCGTCGGAGATCTCGTCGATGACCCCTTTCAGCACGCCGAACCGCAGGGCCAGGACGACGGCGCCGACACCTCGCAGCGCATCGTGGTTGTCGGCGGCGACAGCCGCAGCTCGTCCGATCTCCTCGGCCAGCTTTCGTGCCGACGCACGGTCGGCGCTCGCTAGCCGCAGGGTCTCGCCGCCCGACGCCAGTCGGCGGGCGATGGCCGATCCGATCCCTCCCGTGCCGATGACGGCGGTGCTCATGACCGAAACCTCCTGAGCGTCACGGTACCGACGAGAGCGTTCCCAGCGCGTCGACGCGCCCGCCCCGTGGCGGTACCTACTTCGACATGCCCTGCTCGACCCAGCGCTCGAACAGTTCGATCCGTTCCGGGGGCCACGCACCGTCGCACGGCATAGAGCCGTTCTTCAAGCGCTCGGCAATCGCATCAGCGTGGGCCTGAACGTCGGAGTAGGACCACAGATCGAACGCTCTGCGCATCGAATCGCGGTCCTTCTCGCGGAACAACGGCTTGATGTCGGCATCGAAGCTGACCTTCGGTACTGGCACGTGGGAGTCCTTTCGTCGTGGCGGTCTGACTCCGTCGCTGGCGTCGGGGGATCCGGGGTACGGCATCGGTGCGGTCGGGGTCCATTTTTACATCGCTCGAATTCTCCTGTCTGGCGGTGGTCGGCATGGGAGAAGACGCCGAGCGCCCGTACGTTTCCTCCGAGGGCTCCACCAGATTCTCCACGAGGGGCTCGTCGTGTCGCTGCCCGGGGCCCGGTGAACCCACGCAAGCAAGTCCCTGTTGTTTCAGAGGCCGATGGCCAAGGGCGCATGGCACCGAGGCGCATGCGCCGATCCTGTCCGCCGCGCCCACCCGCAATTTGGTGGCGTTGGCGACCCCGATGACCTGGGACTATGCGATATTCTTGGGTCCGGCGGAAGGGGCGGGGGTGGAGTTCAGGGTGCTCGGCTCGCTCGAGCTGATCGGGCGAGACGGGGTCCAGGTCGACCTGCCAAGCGCGTCCCAGCGCCGCCTGCTGTGCTTCCTCCTTGTCCGGGGATCGGCGGTGTCGGCTGACGCGTTGGCCGACCACCTGGAGGTCTCGCCCGGCGCCCTGCGGACGACGATCAGCCGGCTTCGCCGGCTCCTCGGCTTCGACACGTTGCTGAGCGTGCCACCCGGGTACGAGCTGCGTGCCGACGCCGTAGACGCTCGTCGCTTCGAGGAGTGCCTGGCGGCCGCAGCGGTGGCCGGCGACGCCACGCAGGCACGCCGGCTCCTCGAAGAGGCCATCTCCTCGTGGCGTGGCGAGGCCTATGCCGAGTTCGCCCACGAGCGGTGGGCCACGGCCGAGGTGCAGCGCCTGGCCGAGCTGCGGGCGGACGCCGCTCAGGACCTGGCCGAGCTGCTGCTCGACGGCGGGGAGTGGAGTGCGGCCATCGCCACGCTCGAGCCCCTCATCATCGCCCACCCCTTTCGCGACAGGCCCCGGGGGCTGTTGATGCGGGCCCTGGCCGACTCCGGGCGCCGAGTCGACGCCCTCCGGGCCTTCCAGAGCTACCGGAGGCTCCTCGTCGACGAGATCGGCACCGAACCATCCCCTGACCTGGTCGCCCTCGATCGTGCCATCGCCCGACAGACCCAGCCCGCGGTTTCGCTCCTGCCCGACGCGCCACAGAGCATCGGCGACCTGGCGGTGCTGTTCACCGGAGTCGTCGACTCCATGAAGGTGGCATCACGGCTGGCACCGGATCTCGTGGACCAGTTCCGTCGGCACCACTTCTCCATTCTGCGCCGTGCGGTCGCCCAGTCCGGCGGCTCCGAGGTGAAGAGCGCGAGCGACGGGCTCATGGTCGTCTTCACGAGCCCCTCGGCGGCTTTGTCGTGCGCGGTTGCCATGCAGCAGGGCATCGCACGCGGCAATCGAGCCCAGAGGAACCCCTTCGGACTTCGGATCGGCCTGAGCGGGGGCGAGGTCATCTCCGAGCACGGCGATTTCTTCGGGGATCCGGTGGTCGAGGCGGCCCGGCTGTGCGCCGCCGCTGAAGGCGACCGCATCTTGGCGGCCCACACGGTGACGACCATGGCCGGGCGCCACGCCACCCAGGAGTTCGAATCGCTGGGCGACCTGGAGCTCGAAGGCCTGCCCGACCCGGTGCGCACTGTCGAGGTCGTCTGGGAGCCGGCCCAGACAAGCGACGAAGACGGTGGTCAGTTCCCACTGCCCGCTCGGCTCGTGAGCGCCTCGGCTGGGAGCCTCTTCGCCTTCTTCGGTCGAGAGAAAGAGCTCAATCGGCTGAGCGACACCCAGAAGGCCAGTGCCGGCGAGGCCCAACTCAAGGTGGTGTTGATCTCCGGCGAACCCGGCATCGGCAAGACGAGACTGGTGGCCCAAGCGGCCCGCACCGCCCACGCCCGGGGAGCGAACGTTCTCTATGGCAACTGTGAAGAGGACCTCAGTATCCCCTACCAGCCGTGGATCCCGGCCCTGTCACAGTTGATCGACCAGGCAGACATCATGCTGTTGAGGGAGTTCGCCGAATTCAACGGAGCGGCGCTGGCCCGCCTGGTTCCCGACTTGGCCCGTCGGCTGTCTGTCGACCCACCGGGCTCCGGAGCCGACGCCGACTCCGATCGCTTCCTGATCCTCGAAGGTGCCGCCCGTCTCCTCGCCACGGCGTCCGCACGAAGACCGCTCGTCGTGGTTCTCGATGACCTGCATTGGGTGGACGCCGCAAGCCTGCAGCTGCTGCGTCATCTGGTGGCCTCTGCAATCCCCATGTCGCTGACCGTGGTGGGGACGTTCCGGGAGAGCGACCTGTCGCGATCGCATCCCCTCACCGGGGCTCTGGCCGGGCTGCGACGGGAAGCCTGCGTCGAGCGCATCGATCTCGTCGGGCTCGAAGACATCGAGATCATCGACTTACTGGAGTCGGCGGCCGGACACGACATGCCAGGCGACGGCATCGGCCTCGCCCATGCGATTCGCCGCGAGACCGCAGGGAACCCTTTCTTCGTGGTGGAGGTGATCCGCCACCTGGCCGAGACGGGGGCCTTCATCCAGGACGAAGATGGTCGCTGGGTGCTGTCGAGCGATCTCGAGGACCTTGGCCTCCCCACCAGCGTCCGGGAGGTCGTGGCCCATCGGGTCGCCCGTCTCGGCGAAGCGACGGAGCAGGCACTGTCACTGGCTGCGGTGATCGGTCGTGACTTCGACCTGGACGTGCTTGCGGGTCTGCTCGACACCGACGAGGCGACCCTCCTCGACCTCCTCGAAGACGCGATCGGGGCAGGACTCGTGAGCGAGTCCGACGACACGATCGGGCGGTACCAGTTCGTCCACGCTCTGATCCAGCACACCCTGTATCAGGACCTTGGCGCCACTCGTCGTCAGCGGGCCCACCGGCGGGTGGCCGAGGCGTTCGAGAGCCTGGGCACCGAGGACGAACACCTGATCGAGCTGGCCCGGCACTGGATGGCGGCCACACGACCGAGCGATGTATCGAGAGCCCTCTACTACGCATGCCGGGCTGGAGATGTGGCCCTGGCGGCCTACGCACCCCTCGACGCCATCACCTGGTATTCCCAGGCCCTGGACCTGCTCGACCGCCAGATGCTCGTGGAGGAGCGAGAGCGCTGTGCCCTTCTGGTCGGGCTCGGTACCGCTCAGCGCCAAGCGGGTCAGCACGAGTATCGACAGACGCTTCTGGATGCAGCGGAGATCGCCCACGGGCTGGGTGACACCGATCTTCTGGTGGCAGCGGCCCTGGCCGGCACTCGGGGAGCGGCGCACCTTGCTGAAGGTGACGACGATCAGATCAGGGTCCTGCGGACAGCCCTCGATGGGGTGCGGGACTCCGATCCCGCTTCTCAGGCCCTCCTCCTCGTGGCGCTGGTCGAGGTGACCGATGCCCGGGAATGGGAGTCCCGCCGGGACCTGGCCGCCGAAGCGATGGCCATCGCAGCCAGGCTTTCCGACCCGGCCACCGCTTTGCAGGTCATCAACCATTGCTATCCCTCCCTGCTCCAGCCGGAGTCATTGGCGGATCGACTGGTCGAAACCGACGAAGCGGTCGCGCTCGCTGACCGCCTGGGCGAGTCGGTGGCGCGCATCCAGGCCCGGCTCAATCGGGTCCATGCCTGCATGGAGGCCGGTGACCTGGACGAGGCCGACCGCCGGTTGGACGAGATGGACGCTTTGGTCGGCCAGACCGGTCTGCCCTATTACCAATGGCAGCAGCTCATCGCACGGTCCTGGCGGCTCACGCTGTCGGGTGATCTGGCCGGCGCCGAAACCGCCATCGACGAGTCATTGGAGATCGGGGCACGGATCGGTGCTCCTGCTGCCATGGGGGTCTACGGAGCCATTCTCTGGGAAACCCGCCGTCAGCAGGGACGCCTGGACGAGATTGCTGAATTCTTCGTGCAGGCCGCAACGGACAACCCGGCCATCGCCGCTCTTCGGGCGGTGGTCGTGTGGATGTACTGTGCGCTGGGCCGCCTCGACGAGGCCCGGCGGCTTTTCGAGCCCGATGTGGCCAACGGATTCGCCGACTTCCCCCGCGATGTCTCGTGGACGACCGCGATGAGCTTGTGTGCGGACAATGCGGTGGAGCTCGAACACCGGGAGGCGGCCCGACTTCTCTACGACAAGCTGTGCCCGTTCGCGGATCTGATCGTCTTCAATCATGGCACGATGCAAGGAGCACTCTCGCTGCCGTTAGGCCGACTGGCGCACCTTCTCGGCCTTCATGAAGAGGCTGCGACGTTCTTCGCCAACGCCCTTTCCACCCACAACCGTCTGGGCGCTCACGAGGCCATAGCCCGCACCGAGCTCTACAACGCCGACCTGCTGGTCGATCGGGCTGAGCCCGGTGATGTGCAGCGGGCCCAGGAGATGGTCCAAGAGGCGCTCGCCACCGCCCGGCAGTACGGCTTTGGGGCACTGGAGCGACGGGCGAACGCCCTGCTCGAATCCCTTTCCTGAGAGCCGCGCCGTCCACGGGACGCAGCCGCCCGAGAACTGCCAGCAAGAGGCCCTGAGGGAAGGGCCCCGGCCCCCGCCCCGCCCTCAACCGGCACCCTCGGGACGGGATACGGCGGGAGCTCGAGGCTATGGGCCATTTCTTCGGGCCGTCCTCGGCGCGAGACTGGTCGGCGCTGCGTCGGTTGCACCTGACGAGGTGACCAACGATTCGGCGTCCATGAACGGAGGAGCACGTGAACATCCTCATGGCAACCGATGGATCGGAGTCTGCGATCGACGCGGCTCGCCGGTCTACGGACCTGCTGCGCCCCGGGGCGCACGTTGTACTCATCGCGGTCATCCCCGCGTATGAGGACCCCATGAGTGACGCAGGGGGCATAGAGGGCCCAGGTATCAGTTACAAAGACGCAGAGAAGGACTGGAAGAAGGCCACCACCGAGGGGCAAGCCGCACTCGATCGCACCGCGGCGGCACTCGGAACCGAGGTGGAGGTCCGTCTGGTTCCGGACGACGAGAGGACAGGGGCGGTCATCGACCGTGTCGCCAGCGAGATACACGCCGACGTGCTCGTGGTCGGCGCGTCGAGCAAAGGGTGGCTGCGCCGGCTCTTCGGCGGTTCAGTCAGCGATTACGTCGCCCATCACGCCCCATGTCCAGTCCTGCTGATCCGCCACCACACCTGAACGCGGGAAAGCGGAGATGGCAGGATTCGAGCGGACCCATCGCCGGCGTTTTCGCTGACCGCAACGGACGGTCTGCTCCAGGCCTCATATTCGTCCTCAGGGACAACCACAGCCGCGGGACGGGCCCGCCGGGTGACGATCACGTGCTCTCGGAGGTCAGCAAACCAGATCGATGAACTGGCTGAACTCGCTACGAAGCCCTCGAGCGGGAGTGCTCGGGCCACAGCTCGCCCACGGTGACAGCCGTCTACGCCGCCCCGGACACGGAAGGAGCGACGAGCGCCGTCACGGCCCTGTCGGCGTCAGAGGACCTGGTCAGGGCGCCGACATCGAGCC
This sequence comes from Acidimicrobiales bacterium, assembly GCA_049514335.1. Classification (GTDB taxonomy): domain Bacteria; phylum Actinomycetota; class Acidimicrobiia; order Acidimicrobiales; family UBA8190; genus JBEKVE01. Next base: position 5,797 of record JBEKVE010000053.1, on the reverse strand, counting down.
GCGCCCTCTCCCCGGGCTGAATCGAATGACCCACAGAAATGGGACCTTTGCTCCTGCAGACGGCCCGAAGTATCACCGATAGTGGTCACACTGCCACTCAACTGGACAAAGGCGAAGGAAGTGCCGGACCCACCCACCACGGAAAGATCGCCGGAAGACCCTGCTCCGCTAATCCGTGGACAGGCGAGATCGCCCTGGGCTCGTTTACGCCGGATCGGTGGGCACGGTCGTCCCGTGCTCGTCCTGGCTGTGGGTCTCATCCTCGCCGTGGCGACTGGGTGGCAGTGGGGCTCATCAGTGAGCCACCGCAATCTGGATGCCTTCGATAAACAAGCCTCGGCGGTGGAGGCCGCTGTTTCGGGGTCGCTGCAACAGGACACCGACTTCACCGCCATGGCACGCAGCGTCGTGGAGTCGGATCCCACGCTCACGAACGAGGGCCTCAGCTCGTGGCTCACCCGTCTTCAGGCGACAACGCGCTTTCCAAGTGCACTTGGTGTCGCTTACACCGAGGAGGTGTCGCCATCGGCACTGAATGCCTTCAAGGCGGCGGTCACGAACGACCCCGTGAGCGGTGCGCCGTCGACGCCCTTCGTACTCAATCCCGCTGACGCCACGCCCCCATTCTGCCTCACGCGCCTCTTGTCGTTGGACCTTGGGGCCCAAGGGTACGCGTCGGGTGTCCAGGTCCCACCAGGCATCGACTGGTGCGCCTCGTCTCTCGGCCCGTTGCTGGCGCTGTCTCGTGACACTGGTCAGTTCGTCCTCTCACCGGTTCTAGACGCGAGTTCGCTACATCTGCTCGGTATTCAGTTCGTCAATGCCGGAGCTTCTCCGGGCGCAGCGAGTTCTCTGCTACGGGTCATCTCAGGTCTGCTGTCAGACGCCGTTTACATCGAAGCCCCGGTCTACCAAGGTGGCATTGTGCCTTCGACTGTGGCTGCCAGGCGGTCAGGGATCATTGGATGGGTTGCCGGAATGTTCGACACCGGCAAGATCGTCGACCCTGCAATTGCTTCGGACAGCGGAATCTTCGTCACCCTGCGGCGACAGAACCCGGGCACGTCTCAGTGGCAACTTATCGACACTGGAGGGCCGAAGCAGACCGCAGGTGGTCCACACAGCCAAGTGACTGTCGTGGCAGACGGGCGTTGGTCGATCGACGTCAGTGGCACCCCGGCCACAGGGATAGCTTCGGGAACCATCCAAGGAGGATTGGCCTCGCTGGCCGTGATCATTACCGCGTTGCTCATCGCACTGATGCTGGAGACACTCGTCCGTTCCCGGAGCCGCGCCCTCGACCTTGTCCAGGAGCGTACTGCCGACCTTCGCCACCTTGCGCTCCACGACAGCCTGACCGGCCTTCCAAATCGCAGCCTCATCTTGGACCGAGCCGAGCAGATGCTCGCCCGAAGTCGGCGCAACGGATCGGTGACCGCCGCGTTGTTCATCGACCTTGATGACTTCAAGGGCATCAACGACAGCCTGGGACACGAGGCCGGGGACGCTGTCCTCAGGATCGTGGGTGACCGCCTGGCCGACATCGTTCGGCAGACTGACACGGTCGGACGACTCGGCGGTGATGAGTTCGTCGTATTGAGTGAAGGCCGCGCTGATGCTGACGGCCCTGAGGTCGTCGCCACACGGATCCTGGCGGCGATCCGTAAGCCTCTTTCTCTCGGGTCGGATAGGCCTCTTGAGTACGTGGTGACGGCCTCAATCGGCATCGCCTGCGGGGACCGCATGACGGCAGGAGAACTGCTCAGGGACGCGGATGTCGCCCTCTATGAGGCAAAGGCTGCAGGCAATGCCCGATACGCCGTCTTCCAGCCCACCATGCAGCAAGTCGTTGACGAGCGCCTCCAGTTTGAAATGGAGCTTCGGGCCGCACTGACTGACGGGCAGTTTTTCCTCGCCTTCCAGCCGACCTTTTCAATCGCCTCTGGAACGCCCACAGGAGTCGAGGCGCTCCTCAGATGGGCTCACCCAACACAAGGGGTCGTCGGCCCTGATCAGTTCATTCCTATCCTTGAATCCAGTGGTCTGATCGTGCCCGTCGGAAGATGGGTCCTCAGAGAGGCTTGCCGCGTGGGAGCGCTCTTCCACGCCCAGAACCTCCCCCTCACGATGTCGGTGAATGTATCGGCGCGCCAGTTTGAGACTGATGCACTGGTCTCCGACGTAGCAGAAGCGCTCGCCGATTCGACGTTTGACCCTGGCTCCCTCGTTCTGGAACTCACCGAGAGCACTCTCATGATCGACAGGGATGCGGCAGCGCAGCGAATCCTCGCCTTGAAAGAGACGGGGGTGCGCGTGGCGATAGACGATTTCGGGACCGGGTACTCCGCCTTGTCTCGCTTGCGTTTCCTTGCCGTCGACATCCTGAAGATCGACCGCTCGTTCATCTCTTCGATGACGGAATCCGGCGAGGCACGAATGCTTGTCCGTAGCCTCATCCGCTTGGGTACATCCCTCCACATGGAGGTCGTCGCCGAAGGCATCGAAACCCCCGAGCAACTCACGCAACTTCAAGAAGAAGGCTGCCAGACTGGGCAAGGGTTCCTTTATGCGACACCCTTGACCCTGGACCGACTGCTTTCCTTCCTCTCTAGTCGGATCCCGAATGACTCGGCCGGTCGGAGTCGGGCGCAAACTCCCAGCGGACACGACCCGAGGGCGCACCTCATCGGACCTACCAGCACACAGATGCTCTTCTAGCTCTCACCTGTGTTGTCGACCCGTCACACAGCCTCTTGGGTCCCCACGTTCTAGAATGCGACCGACTTCATTCAGACGAGCCGAGGCACCTGGGCCGATGACGCTCACCAACCGACCCCTGGGCACGGTGGCAAAGCCAGGACCGATGAGGAGCAGACGGTGACTGAGACACCGACCCGCTGCACCCTCTCCGCTACCACGCGGGTCTACGGCCGACCACCCGTTGACGGAACCGACAACGAGATCGAGGTCTGGGCCAGTGCGTTCGTCGACGCAGTCCTGGGTCCCCTCCCAGAAGCGACCAAGTCGGGCCGATGAGCGAGATCCCAGCCCACGAGAGGACACAGAAGAGCTACGACCAGATAGCGGACGATTACTTGGAGCACTTCCGCAACGAACTCGACGGTAAACCGCTCGACCGCGCGTTGCTGGGAGCCGTCATCGAGCAGGCGGTGGGTGGCCTCCCCGTTGCCGACCTTGGCTGTGGTCCAGGCCACGTGGCGGCATGGCTGGCGGACCATGGGGCGCAGGCCGTTGGCATCGACCTCTCACCCTCCATGATCGAGACCGGCCGGAAGGCGTTCCCCAATGTCGAGTTTCGACTAGGCGATCTGCTTTCCCTACCGGCCAGCGACGGCGAGTTCGGAGCCGCTGTCGCCCTCTACTCCATCATTCACCTCAGAGTCGATGAACTGCGTCCCGCCTTCGAAGAGATGAGACGCATTTTGGCACCGGGCGGTGTCGGGCTCGTTACCTTTCACATCGGATCAGAGCTACGGCACCGAGAGGAATGGTGGGGCCAAGCGGTAGACCTTGACTTCCAGTTCGTTGAAGTCCCGGACGTCATTGCCTCCATAGAGGCTGTCGGATTCGAGGTTGAGGCTCAACTTGAGAGGAGGAACTACCCAGACGAGGTGGCGACGCGTCGCGGTTACATTCTCACCAAGCGCCCAATGCCCTGACCACCAGCTGCCGGATCCAGCTGCCAGATTTCGAGTGAGAGCAGGGAGGACGAGGCAATCCCGGAGGGACTCCGATATCGCGACCTGTGTCACGCCTATGCCGCCATCCTGATCGCCAACGGACGCCATATGGAGGAGGGCAATGACCACCTGGGCCACAGCTCCATCCGAGTCGCGTCCGGCCGCTACGGACACCTGTTCCCGAGCGCGCGAACTGCCCTTTGCAGAACACCGGAGGCCCACTTTTCAAAGTACCGACCCTGCTGAGACGGAGAAGGGACGGACGAAGTTCGAGTTGGGCCTCGTGGCCGAAGCGGAGGAGAGCACTGCTTAGGTGGTCTGACCTGGACTTTCTTGGAGCGGACGACGGGATTCGAACCCGCGACCCTCACCTTGGCAAATAGAAGAGGTGCAACTCCTCTGCCTGCACCTTTACGGATCGACGCAGCGTGATCGGCGTTTCGGCTGACCACAACACACCACTGATGACTGTACATATCAATTGCGCGTGCGCTTGTTGTGGAGCGCGAGCCACGGATTCATGTACCACATGGACCACGGAATGGCCAAGGAGATCGCCTCCATGTCGACCACGATGGGCAGACATTGCAGTCGACCCGCTCAGGAAGACCGTCGTCATTCGGATGCAGAGCTCGCCGACTTGCGCGACGGCTCTGGTTAGCTGTGGCGCTCCTCTGTGCAGTTCAGCTCAGCGTGGATCCGTGACGTAAGCCGCAGACCGGTGCCTGACCGCGAGCACGCGAACGACCTGCTCGTCGCCGTCGACCTGGTAGATGATCCGGTACGCACCGACGCGAAGCGACCGGAGGCCGCGAAGGCGCCCTCGAAGCGCGTGACCTGCATCCGGTTCGCGCTCAAGAAGGCCGAGCGCCTCCACGACGGCATCGGACAGGAGCAAGTCGAGATCGACGATCTCTTTACGGGCCCGTCGGGCGAGCTCGACCCGACTCACCTACCGGTGTCGGCGGTCGAGCTCTCGGCGCAGCTCATCGAGCGTCACAGTTTCCCCTCGCTCGATCTCTTGACGTCCTTCTTCGACGGCAGTGAGCGCGCCGGTATCGGAGAGGATTTCGGCGGTCTCCTCCAGGGCCTCGTATTCGTCCACAGGGACGAGCACAGCCGCGGGACGGCCCCGCCGGGTGACGATCACGTGCTCTCGGAGGTCAGCAACCTGATCGATGAACTGGCTGAGTTCGCTGCGGAGCTCTCGAACGGGAACCGTCTTACTCATGTAGGAAGTGTACCTAACTGTGTACACCTCGTCAAGGAGCCGAGCCGCCTACCGATCCTGCTCGCATCCCGGAGACGATGACGTGTTCGGCATGAGCATAGTGAAACGCCCTGGGTTTCCTGGAGGCTCCAAACCTTGGAAAGGTTGGAGCCATGGAAGCCAAGAGGAACACCTCCAAGCGATATCCACCTGAGGTGAAGGAGCGGGCGGTCCGCCTGGTGCTCGAGGCCCGGGCGAGGACCCGAAGGACGCCGCCGCCATCGGCCGCATCGCCCGCCAGCTCGGGGTGGGGGCCGAGTCGCTGCGGGTATGGGTGAAGCAGACCGAGATCGATGCCGGGAAGCGTGGCGGCCTCACCACCGACGAGCGGGCCCGGCTGAAGGCGCTCGAGAAGGAGAACCGCGAGCTGAAGCGGTCCAACGCCATCTTGCGCTCGGCTTCGGCTTTCTTCGCGGCGGAGCTCGACCGCCCACAGAAGTGACCGTCCGCTACATAGACGAGCACCGAGACGAGTTCGGGGTCGAGCCCATCTGCAAGGAGCTGCAGGTGGCCCCGAGCACCTACTACGCGGCCAAGAGCCGCCCGCTGTCGGCCCGAGCGGTGCGTGATGCGGCATTGGTGCCGGTCCTGGTGGCGCTGTGGACCACGAACCGCAAGGTCTATGGGGCGAGGAAACTCTGGCGGGCGGCGCGCCGGGCCGGCCACGACCTCGGGCGCGACCAGGTGGCACGGCTCATGCGCCAGACCGGCATCGAGGGCTGGCGCAAGGGCAAGAAGCGCAAGACGACCAGGCCCGATCCCGAGGCCCCCCGGCATCCCGATCTCGTCGAGCGCCACTTCGTGGCCGAGGCCCCGAACTCCCCGT
>JBEKVE010000052.1:0-18196 GCA_049514335.1 Acidimicrobiales bacterium | reverse complement strand
TTCATGTCGGCGACCAGGCGCTCGAGGGCGTTGGAGGCGGCCAGCTTCTGCACGGGCAGGCCCTCGCGCCGCAGCGCCTTGATGAGCTCGTCGCGGCCGCTCTCGATGGCGTCCTCGCGCCGCTCGCGCGAGAACCACTGCCGGATCTTGTTGCGGGCCCGGGGCGAGGCCACGATCTGGAGCCAGTCGCGCGACGGCCCGGCGGAGGGGACCTTGGAGGTGATGATCTCCACCGTGTCGGCGGACTGCAGGGGCGTGTCGAGCGGCACCAGGCGGCCGTTCACCTTGGCCCCGATGCAGCGGTGCCCCACCTCGGTGTGGATCGAGTAGGCGAAGTCGATGGGTGTCGCCCCCGCCGCCAGGGCCATGACCTTGCCCTTGGGGGTGAAGACGTACACCTCGTCCTGCTCGAGGTCGAGCTTGAGGGTCTCGACTGCTCCTTGTAGCCCCAGTGCGCGGCGATGCCGTACTCGGCCCGGCGGTGCATCTCGTTGGTGCGGATCTGGACCTCGATGGGCTTTCCCTCGAGGCCGATCACGGTGGTGTGCAGCGACTGGTAGAGGTTGAACTTCGGGCTGTTGATGTAGTCCTTGAAGCGCCCCTGCACCGGGCTCCAGATGGCGTGGATCGAGCCCAGCGCGGCCCAGCAGTCCTTTTCCGACTCCACGATGACGCGGATGCCGACCAGGTCGTGGATCTCGGCGAACTCCTTGCCGCGCACCACCATCTTCTCGTAGATGCTCCACAGGTGCTTGGGGCGACCCGTCACGTCGGCCTTCACTCCCGACGCCTCGAGGCGCTGGCGCACGGCCACGAGCACCCGCGCCAGGTACTCGTCGCGCTCGGGGGCACGCGTGGCCACCATCTGCTCGATCTCGGCGTAGCGCTTGGGGTGCAAGGTGGCGAAGGCCAGGTCCTCGAGCTGCCACTTGAGCTCCTGGATGCCGAGCCGGTGGGCGAGGGGGGCGTAGATGTCGAGGGTCTCCTGGGCGGTGCGGCGCTGCTTCCACTCCGGCATGACCGCCACCGTGCGCATGTTGTGGAGCCGGTCGGCCAGCTTGATGACGAGCACCCGCCAGTCGTCGGCCATGGCCACGAGCATCTTGCGCACCGTGGCCGCCTGCTGGGCCTCTTTGGAGTCGAACTGCAGGCGGTCGAGCTTGGTGACCCCGTCGACGATGACGGCCACCTCGGGCCCGAACTCCTCGGTCACGGTGTCGAGGGTGAGCCCGGTGTCCTCCACGGCGTCGTGGAGGAGGGCGGCGGCCACCGACCGGGCATCGAGGCCGAGGTCGGCCACGATGGTGGCCACGGCCACGGGGTGGGTGATGTAGGGCTCCCCCGTCCGGCGCAGCTGGCCCCGGTGAGCCTCCTCCGCCATCTGCCCGGCCCGGGCGATCAGCTTGCGGTCGCCCGCCTGCGAACGCGGCCGGCGGGCGTCGTAGGCGTTGAGCACGCCCCCCACCAGGTCGTCACCCACCGCCGGGCGGCGGAAGGGAGCAGCCAGGCGTTCGACGGTGACCACCTATTCACCGTACCTGCCCCATGGGGCCCTCGGGCGCCTCGGCACGCCGCCGGGCGCCGGGGCATCTGCCACCCGTCAGCGCCGGCGGCCGCCCTTCTTGCCGCCCTTGCCCTTGCGCGGCCGCGGGGCGGGCCGCTGGGGACCCGACGCCCTGGCGCCGCCGCCCGAGCCGCCCGAGCCGTTGGCGCTGCCGCGCGCTCCGCCCCCGCCCGAGCTGCGGCGGGCCGGCGCCGGGACCGGGTTGAGCGCGGCGTCCTCCTCGATCACGTCGTCGTCCACCGCCGGCCGGCTGCGGCGCGCCGCCGCCGAGCCCGGGCGCAGGACCGCCGCCTGGCGGCGCGCTGCGGCGGCGTCCGACAAGGCCGATCCCGATGTACCCCGGCCACCCGAGGACCCCGAACCCGAGCGCGAGCCCGACGAGCCGCCCGCCATGGCGAGCACGGCCGCCTGACGCGGGGTCAGGAGGCCGGTGCGGTCGCTGCGGGTGTCGAGCTTGCGCCGGATGTTGATGTACCGGGGCTCGCGCTCCTTCAGCATCGACAGCACCGGGGAGGCGATGAAGATCGACGAGTACGCCCCCGAGGTGAGCCCGATCACGAGCGCCAGGCCGAAGTACTGCAGCGTGGTGGCCCCGAGGAGCTGGGCGCCGATGACGAGCACGGCCAGCACGGGCAGGATGGCCACGAGCGAGGTGTTCATCGAGCGGGCCAGGGTCTGGTTCATGGAGAGGTTGACCACGTCCTCGTACGTCATCCGCCCCGACGCCCCCAGGCCGCGGCTGTTGTCGCGCACCCGGTCGAACACCACCACCGTGTCGTACAGCGAATATCCCAAGATCGTCAGGACGGCGATGACGGTGTCCGGCGTGACCTGGAACCCGGTGAGCGAATAGACCCCCGCCGTCACGAGCAAGTCGTGGATCACGGCGATCAGTGCGGCGATGGCCATCTTCCACTCGAAGCGGAACGAGATGTAGATCACCACCACCACGAAGAACACGAGCACGGCCAGAAGGGCCTTGTCGCTGATCTGGCTGCCCCAGGTGGGTCCGACGTCGGAGATCGACACCTGCTCGGCGGGAACGTGGCCGATGGTGCCGAGCGCTTCGGACACGGCGTTCTTGACCGTGGTCTGCTGGGCCGCCGACTCCTTGTTCAGGTCGGCCTCGACCTGCACCGTGGCGTTGGACCCCGCACCGAGCACCTGGATGGTCGCTCCGGTGAGGCCCGCCTTGGTCACGGCCGTCTGCACCTGGCTGACGGTGGCGCCGTGGGCGGGGACCTGCCACGAGGTCCCACCCTTGAAGTCGATGCCCCAGTTGAACCCCTTCACGCCGAAGGAGGCGATGCCGGCCACGATCACGACAGCCGACAGCGCGTACCACCACCGTCGGCGGCCCACGAAGTCGAAGGACGTCTCGCCCCGGTACAGCCGGACGAAGGGGTTGGGCCGCTTCGCCTGCGGCTCCTGCTCGGAGAGCTCGTCGGTCTCGATGGTCGTCATGATGCCGTCTCGCTCCCGATGGCGAGGCCCCGCGCCACGCCGAACCGCCCGGCTTCTGTGATCCACCGGCTGCGGCCCAGCATGATGACGAGAGGCCGGGTGAAGAAGAACGTGGTGAAGATGTCGAGCAGGGTGGACAAGCCGAGGAAGAACGCGAACCCGCGCACGGTGCCCACGGCGAAGATGTAGAGCACGACGGCGGCGGCGAGCGACACCGAGTCAGCGGCCAGGACCGTGCGGAAGGCGCCCCTGAAGCTCCGGTCGACGCTGGTCCGGACCGATCGGCCCGCACGCGTTTCGTCCTTTAATCGCTCGAAATACACGATATAGGAGTCCACGGTGATCCCGACCGACACGATCACGCCCGTGACGCCGGCCAGGTCGAGGGTGAGGTGCATGGCCGAATGGCCGAGCGCGGAGACGATGGCCCACAGCAGGGCGGCCGTGGTGAGCAGGCCCGCCACCACCACGATGCCGAGGACCCGGTAGTACAGGATGGTGTACAGGAGCACGAGGACGAGGCCCCCGATGCCGGCCACGAGCCCCGCCTTGAGCGAGGACTTGCCCAGGCTGGGCGACACCGTCTCCTGGGTCAGGAGGTTGAGGCGCACGGGCAGGGCGCCGTAGTTGAGCTCGAGGGCAAGGTTCTTGGCCGTGGTCTCGGTGAAGCTCCCGCTGATCTCGCCCTTTCCCTGGAAGGACGTGAAGGTGCTCTGGGTGGGCTGGATGATGGGCGCCGACTCCACGTAGCCGTCGAGGTCGATGGCCACGTACTGGTGGAAGTTCTCCGATGCCACCTTGTCCCATGCCGGCGAGCCCGAGCCGGTGAGGGTGTAGCTCACCGCCCACGCCCCGATGGACGTGTCGAACACGGCCGAGGCCGAGTGGATGGCGTCGCCGCGCAGCTCCGAGGGCCCGCACAGGAAGCGGTCGTACTGCTGGGCCCCGGCCGACGGGTCGGCGGCGAGCAGGACGTCGGCGGTGGGACTGTCGTCCTGGCCCTGGGTGGACTGGTAGGGGGCGAAGGCCGGGTCGTCGGGGACGGCGTTGGCGTTGTAGCCGTTGGTGGCGCTCGAGTCGGGCGTGACGGCCAGGTTGGCGGTGTTGGTCAGGTACTGCGACCCACAGGTGGGAAGCGTGGCCGACGGCGGTGCCGTCCCCTTGGCCGGCGCCGTGTAGGGAGGCGCCCCGCACAGCACGGGGCGGAAGTAGAGCTGGGCCGTCTGGCCGATCAGGTTGATGAGCGCCCTGGGGTTCTTCTCACCGGGGAACTGCACCACCACGTTGCCGCCCTGGGAGTTGACGTCGGAACCCGACACCCCGGCGCCGTCGATCCGGTTCCGGATGATGTTCACGGTGGTGGTCATCTGGTCGCTCGAGATGGCGTGGGCCGGCTTGTAGACGACCTCGGATCCGCCCGCCAGGTCGAGGCCGAGCTTGGGCGCCCACCCCGCGCCCAGGGTGGCGCCGAAAGCGATCAGGGCGATGGCGACGCTGGCCAAGAGGCTGATGGTGAGCGAGCGTCTCATGCCGTGCCCTGCTCCTCGGTGTCGGAGGTGTGCTCGGCGCCGTCGGAAGAGGCGCCGTTCTCCACGACCGGTGCGCCCTTGGTGTCGGCCTCGTCGTGCACGGCCTCGTCGTGCACGGCCTCGTCGTGCTCGGCGTTCGCATTGGGCTCGGCCTCGGCGTGCTCCGCGTCCGCGTCTTGCTCGGCGTCCGCATCGCGCTCTTCGTCTGCGTGCCCTTCGACCTCGTCGTGGTCGTGCTCGTCGTGGTCGCCGGCGTGCTCGTCGTCCTCGTGGTCCTGCTCGTACTCGTGGTAGGCGTCGCGCGCCTCGTGCTCGTCGTGCTCGTCCCATTCGGTGTCGAGCACGGTGGGCTCGGTGATGCGTCGGGCGATGGTGGAGCGCAGGACCGTGATCCGGGTGCCCGGCGCCGTCTCGAGGGTGACCCGGTCGGGCTCCACGTCGAGGACCGTCCCGAAGATGCCCGCTCCGGTCAGGACCTCGTCCCCGGCCGACAGCTCCATGAGGGTGTCGCGCTGGCGGCGGGCGGCCTGGGCCCGCGGTCGCAGGAACACGAAGTAGCCCACCGCGATGATGACCACGAGGATCAAGAACGAGACAGAAGAGCTGCCGCTCGTCTTGGTCGACGATGAGCTCGCCGTCGCCACCAGGGCAGACAGGGCAACGTGCGCGTTTGTCAGGGGAAGGGGAATGGTGCTCTCCAGGGGCTTTCCGGATCCCTGACCATAGTCCCACGGGGTCCCACCGGGGGATGCAGGTGGTGCTCAGCCGCAGGTCACGGCCAAGGTGGCGGCGGGGGCGACGCGGACGCCCGGTCCCGCTCGGTCAGGTTGTCACCACAGTGTGGGAGCGACCCCTTGCAGCTCGTGTGCCGGGTAGGCCTCTCCCAGATGTGCGAAGGCGCGTGGCGTCGCCATCCGTCCCCGCGGTGTCCGTTGCAGGAGGCCTTGCTGCAACAGATAGGGCTCGTAGGCGTCCTCCACGGTGTCGGGCTCCTCGCCCACGCAGTGGGCCAGGGTCACGAGACCGACGGGCCGGCCGTCGAAGCGGCGGCACAGCGCGTCGAGGATGGCGCGGTCCACCTTGTCGAGGCCCATGTCGTCCACGCCGAAGAGCTCGAGACCCTCGACCGCCAGCGACGCCGTGATCGCACCCTCGGCGCGCACCTCCACGAAGTCGCGCACCCGTCGCAGGAGGCGGTTGGCGATACGCGGCGTCCCTCTCGAGCGCGAGGCGATCTGCCAGGCCCCCTCCACCTCCACCTGCACCCCCATGATCCCCGCCGAACGCAGCACGATGCCCCTGAGGTCCTCCGGCGCGTAGAGATCGAGGCGGGCGACGAACCCGAAGCGGTCGCGCAGCGGTCCGGTCAACAGGCCGGTACGGGTCGTCGCTCCCACGAGGGTGAAGCGGGGAAGATCGAGGCGGATCGAGCGCGCCGTCGGGCCCTTGCCGATGACGATGTCGAGCTGGAAGTCCTCCATGGCGGGGTAGAGGACCTCCTCGACGGGCCGTGGCAGCCGGTGGATCTCGTCGATGAACAGGACGTCGCCTTGCTGCATGTCGGTCAGCAACGCCGCCAGGTCACCGGCGCGGGCGAGAGCGGGACCCGAGGTGATGCGCAGGCCCACGCCCATCTCGGCCGCCACGATGCCGGCCAGCGAGGTCTTTCCCAGTCCCGGAGGGCCGGCGAAGAGCAGATGGTCCACCGGCTGATGACGGCGTCGGGCGGCCTCGAGGACGATGTCGAGGTGCTCGGTGAGCTGCGGCTGTCCCAGGAACTCCTCGAGGCGCCGGGGCCGGAGGCGGACCTCGTCGGCCAACTCGGCCGGATCGGGGAGCGGATTGACGGGGCGCTCGGCCGCCTCGGCGTCGTCGGGCGCGGTGACAGGTTCGGCGTCGTGGGTGGCGAGCACCTCGCGCCGTCCGTTCACCGGGCCCCCGCCAGCTCCCGCAGGGCCTGGCGCAGCAGCTCCTCCACCGCTCCTTCGACGGGCACACCCTCGAGGGCGTGGCGGATCTCTTCGGGGTTGTACCCCAGCTCGGCCAGCGCGGCACGCACCTCGCCGCGCGCCTCGGTCACGGTGCCGGCGCCACCGGGGACACCGTCGCCGGCGAACTCGGGGAGCTCGAGGCGCGAGCGCAGGTCGAGGACCAGACGGGCGGCGGTCTTGCGGCCGACACCGGGGACGGCGCACAACGCCCCCAGGTCCTCGTCGAGCACGGCCCGGATCAACTCGGGCGGCCGCAGCGCGCCCAGGACGGCGAGGGCGAGCGCCGGTCCGACGCCGTGCGCGCCCAGCAGCGCCTCGAAGCAGCGCCGTTCCTCGGTCGTGGCGAACCCGTACAGGACGATGGCGTCCTCGCGCACATGGGTGTGCACATGCAGCTCCACCTGCGCGCCGCGCTCGCCCACCGCCGCCAGCAGGGCCGGAGGCACCGACACCCGGTACCCCACCCCGCCCACGTCGACGAGGACCTCGCCCTCGGGCGTGCGGGCGATCAGCTCACCCCGCAGCCAGCCGATCACCGTGGCCCTCGGGGGCGCGGCGCTACACCCGTCGTGGACATCATCAGCACCCTCTGCACCGCACCCCTCCTGTCGAGAACCATCGAGTCCGCATGGGCGCCGCGACGCCCCCGCCGCCACACCCTCGTCACCGGACCGGCGGCCCCGCCGCGGCGATGGCCCGGCGCAGGGGCTCGGCTGTCAGGTGGCACACCGCCAACGCCAGGGCGTCGGCCACGTCGGGCGGCTTGGGCGGCTCGTCGAGGGCGAGGAGCGCCGCCACCATCCGCTGCACCTGGTCCTTGGTGGCCCCGCCGTACCCGACCACGGCCATCTTCACCTCGTTGGCGCTGTACTGGGCCACCTCGCACCCGGTCTCGGCCGCCACCAGGAGGGCGATCCCGCCGGCCTGTCCGGTGGCCATGGCGGTGCGGACGTTGGTCTGGAAGAACACGCGCTCCACCACCACGGCGTCGGGGCGCACCTCGGCCACGAGCCGGCGCAACTCGGTGTACAGCACCCGGAGACGCTCCTGGAGCGGGAGACCAGGCTCGGTCGTGACCACCCCGCCGGCGGTGGCGGCGAGGTCGCTGCCGTAGCGGCGCACCACCCCGTAGCCGCAGCGAGACAGACCGGGGTCGATGCCCAGGACGAACACGCGTTCGACGATAGCAAGGCGCCGCCGGCCGGCGGTGGACCCGCGCCGGTGCCGCGCCGACGGCTCCGAGAGCCCGCGCCGTGGTTCAGTCGGCCGCCGCTGCCGCCAGGACCTCGTCGGGCGTGTCGAAGTTGGACCACACGTTCTGGACGTCGTCGTGGTCGTCGAGCGCCTCGAGCAGGCGCAGGACCCGGCGGACCTCGCCCTCCTCGGTCACCGGCACCGTGGTGGAGGGCACCATGGCGAGCTCGGCGGAGTCCGGCGTCATTCCCGCCGCGCTGAGGGCGTCGCGCACCGCTCCCAGGTCCTGGGGTGCGCTGGTCACGAGCCACCGGTCCCCGTCGTCGGTCAGGTCCTCAGCCCCGGCCTCCACCGCCACCTCGGTGACGGCGTCCTCGTCGAGCGAGCGCGGCAGCTCGATGGCGCCTTTGCGGGCGAACTGCCACCCCACCGCCCCCGGTTCCGCCATCGAACCGCCGTTGCGGGTGAAGACGTTTCGGATCTCGGCCCCGGTGCGGTTCCGGTTGTCGGTGAGGCACTCGACGATGATGGCCACCCCACCCGGGGCGTAGCCCTCGTAGGCGACCTCTTCGTAGTGCACGCCGTCGAGCTCGCCCGTCCCACGCTTGATGGCGCGCTCGATGGTGTCGAGGGGCACCGACGCAGACCGGGCTTTCTCGAACATGGTGCGCAGGGTGGCATTGGTGTTGACGTCGCCACCCCCCTCGCGCGCGGCGACCTCCAGTTGCCTGATCAACTTGGCGAACACCTTGGCCCGCACCTTGTCGACCGCCGCCTTGCGGTGCTTGGTGGTCGCCCACTTCGAATGGCCTGACATCGCTACCGTCCTTGTCCTTCGCTCGTTCCCGCCACGACGCCGTCTGCCACGGGTCGCGGCCCACTGCTCTTTGTCACCAGCGCTCCCCCCGCCCCGCCGGCACGGTGCTCGACCATCGACACGAACAGCCGGTGGATGCGGCGATCGGCGGTGAGCTCGGGGTGGAAGGCGGAGACGAGGATCGCTCCCTGCCGGCACAGCACGGCCGACGACCTCCACCGACCGAGCACCTCGACACCGGGTCCGGCCGACTCGACCACCGGTGCCCGGATGAACACGGCGTGCACCGGCCCGCCGGGCACGGCCGCCACGGCGAGGTCGCACTCGAACGACTCCAGCTGCCGTCCGATCCCGTTGCGCCGCACGGAGAGGTCGATGGCGCCGTAGCACCGCTGTCCGGGGCGCCCGTCGGCGATCGACGCGGCCAGCAGGATCATCCCCGCGCACGTGCCGAAAGCGGGCATGCCGGCATCGAGCGCCGAGCCGAGGGGGCCGGCCAGGCCCGACGAGTCGAGCAGCATCGACATGGTGGTGGACTCGCCGCCGGGGAGGACGATGCCGTCCAGGCCCACGAGGTCCCCGGGCCGGCGCACCGGGCGGGGCCGCGCGCCGACCTCGGTCAGCGCGGCGCGATGCTCAGCGACGTCCCCCTGCAGCGACAGGATGCCGATGTCCACCTGGGGGCACCTCGGCGTGCGTGGCCAACGCCTTCACCACCCGCGGTCGGCCATGTGCTGGTCGAGCTGGCTGGCGTCGAGCCCGGGCATCGACGCCCCCAACCCGCGGCTCACCTTGGCCACGATCTGTGGGTCGTCGAAGTGGGTGGTGGCCTCCACGATGGCGCGCGCCCGGCGGGCCGGGTCCTCGCTCTTGAAGATCCCCGAGCCCACGAACACCGCCTGCGCCCCCAGCTGCAGGACGAGGGCGGCGTCGGCCGGCGTGGCGATCCCGCCCGCGCAGAACAGCGGCACGGGCAGGGCGCCGCTGTCGGCCACCTCGTGCACCAGGCCGATCGGGGCAGAGAGGTGCTTGGCCCACGCGTAGCGCTCGGCCGGGTCGGCCTGGGTCAGCTTGCGGATGTCCCCCAGGATCGACCGCAGGTGGCGGACGGCCTCGACGATGTTGCCCGTGCCGGCCTCGCCCTTGGAGCGGATCATGGCGGCACCTTCGGAGATGCGGCGCAGTGCCTCGCCCAGGTTGGTGGCGCCGCACACGAACGGCACCCGGAACGCCCACTTGTCGATGTGGTGGGCCTCGTCGGCCGGGGTGAGGACCTCGCTCTCGTCGATGTAGTCGACGTCGAGCGCCTCGAGCACCTGGGCTTCGGCGAAGTGCCCGATGCGGGCCTTGGCCATCACCGGGATGGTCACGGCGCGCTGGATCGCCTCGATGAGCGCAGGATCGCTCATGCGGGCCACGCCGCCCTGGGCGCGGATGTCGGCCGGCACACGCTCGAGCGCCATGACCGACACCGCACCGGCGTCCTCGGCGATGCGGGCGTGCTCGGCGGTGACGACGTCCATGATGACGCCGCCGCGCAGCATGTCGGCGAGCCCGCGCTTCACGGTGAAGGTCCCGGTGCGGCTCGTGTCCCTGGTCGCGTCAGCCGCTGCTGCGCCGGCTACGGGGTTCGACGCCTCCGGCACCGACCGTGCAGTGGGCGCGCCATCCATGACCACAGTCTACTCCGGAGGACCCCCGGCCCCGCCGGGGCGGGACCGGCCTCACCACTCGTCGAGCGCGGCGATACGCAGCGCCGGCGCGTCGAGCTCGTCCACGAGCCCGCTGCGCAGCGCCGAGGCGCCCGGGTCCTCGGGCAGGGCGACGGTCCACAGCCACCGGGTGGCGTCACCCACGCCCCGGGCCGCCAGGGGCGAGGTGGGGCGAGAGGCGGGACCCTCCGCCATGAGGGCCAGGGCGTCGCGCAGGCCGGGCGGATAGCGCGTCACCGATACCGCCAACCGGTCGGTGCGAAGCTCCCGGCCCCGGCCGGCGAGGGTGTGCACGAGCCCGGCCACGGGCACCAGGCGGGCGAGGGGCAGGGCGACGGCGGCGGCCACCGTGGCCGGGGCGATGTCGCCCCATTTCACGTGGACCAGCTCGTGGGCGAGCACGCCCTCGAGCAACACGGGGTCGAGCGCCTCGAGCAGTCCCGACGTGACCACCAGCACGGCCGTGGCGCTCGACCGGCCCACCGCCAGAGCCTGGCGGGCCGTGTCGTCGACGACGAGGATGTCGGGGACCTCGACCCCCATGGTGGCGCACAGGCCCTCGGCCAACGTCTCGGCCCTGGCCAGCTCGGCGTCGCCACCGGGCCGGGTGCGCAGTGCACGCAGGATCCTGGCGGTGGCACCGCGCCACACCCACGCCCACAGCGCGATGCCGGCGACGACGCCGACGGCCACGCCCTCCACCGCCAGCCCGACGGCGGTACACACCCCGGCCACGACCACCAGGACGACGACGGCGGGGGCGGCGGCGATGGCGAGGGCGAGCCGGTGATTGCGGCTCAGCTCCGCTCCGTCGTCGCCGGCTCCGAGGAGCAACGACGACGACGCCTTGTCGGCCATGTCGGGCACCGCCGCCACCACCTCGAGCCGACCCCGTCCGTCCCGGCCGCCACCGTGGCGCGACCCCGAAGATCGCCCGCTCTGCGACGAGCCGCTTCGTGACCGGCCCCCCTGACCCTGGCCGCGCCCGCCCTGGCCGCCCCGGCCCGGTCCACCTCCCCGGGCTCCACCACCCTGACGACCGCCGGATCCTCCGCCCTGGCGGGACCGGCCGGCTCCGCCTCCACCACCGCCGCCCGAACCGCCGCCGGGTCGGGACGAGCCGGCCCGAGCACCGCCGCCACCCTTGCCGGCACTGCCCCCCTGCCCGCCCCCGCCCTGACCGCCGCCCCCGGACTGGCCGCCGCCGCCCTGGCCACGCCCGCCCTGGCCACCGCCACCTCGGCTGCGACGTCGCCGCTGACCACCGCCGCCCTGGCCGCTGCCACCGCCCTGGCCGCCGGTGCGCGCTCGCTGCTCTCCTGCGCCCTCGGGACCGCCCCCCGATGGCCGACCACCCGAGCCCGACGGTCGCGGAGGTGATTCGCCGGGGGGGTCCGCCATAGGTGACGCAGTGTACGACCAGGCGTCGCCAGCCCGACGCCGGCGGTGCTCAGGGTGGCGCCGGGAGGGAGACCGCCTCCTGGTAGAGCGCCACGTAGCGCTCCTCCACGGTGGACATGGCCCACTGCGAGGCGTGGTCGAAGGCGGCGTCGAGCGCCGCTGGTGCGCACAGCCCCGACCCCGTGGCGGCATCGGACGCCGCCTGCGACAGCGCCCGCGCCAGGGCACCGGCATCGCCGGCGGGGACGACGGCACCGTGCCCACCCAGCACCGCCGCGTAGCCGGGGATGTCGCTCGCCACCACGGCGGCACGGGCCGCCATGGCCTCGAGGAGGACGATGCCGAAGGACTCCCCCCCGAGCGACGGGGCGCACAGCACGTGCGCGCCGGCCAGCCGAGAGGCGAGCACGTCGTCGTCCACGCGGCCGAGCCACTGCAGGCTGTCGCTCGGCGGGTGGCGCCGGCGCAGCGCCTCGGTCTGCGGACCCTCCCCCGCCACCCACACCGTCACGGGTGGTGCGGCGTCGGTGCCGGGCGCGGCGGCGACCATCATGGCGACGGCGTCGAGGAGCACCGACAACCCCTTGCGCTCCTCGTGGCGTCCCACGAACAGCACGGTGGGGCGTTGCGTCGGCCAGGGCCGGGCGGTGGCGAAGTGCGCGAGGTCGACCCCGTTGCCCACCACCCGGTACGTACCCCCGAGGGCGCGGCGCGCCGTCGTCGCCGCCTCCTCGGACACCGCGCAGCGCAGCGCCAAGCGCGCCGCGCCGGCGCGGGCGATCGGGCCGAGCAGGCGGTAGGCCAGGCTGTCGCCGGAGCGGTGGAAGGTCCCCACCTTGGGAAGGGCGCACGCCACCAGGCACACCGGACCGGGCCCGGGGGCGAGCGGCTCATGGAGGTGCAGGACGTCGAACCCACCCCCGCGCACGGCGCGCACGGCGCGGCGCGCCGCCCCGGGCGACAGCGCCACCGGCGCCACCGAGCCGTTGGCGGGCAGTCCGAGAGACCGGCCCAGCGCCACGAACCCGACGCCACCGTCGGGCTCGATGCCGGGCACGACCCCGCCGCCGTCGAAGGGGGCGAGCACGGAGGCCCCGTGCCCGGCTTCGACGAGGGCGCGCGCCAATCCCGTCACCTGACCCTGGACCCCACCGGGCCGGCTCAGGCTGTAGGGGCAGAGCAGCGCGACGCGCACCGTGGCCCGCCGTCAGGCGGCGGAGCCGCCGAGCGCGTCACCCGTCGCCCCCGCCCCGCTCCGGGCGCCGGGCCCGCCGTCGCTCGGCCAGTTGGGCTGGAAGAGGTGCCACTGCTCGGGGGCGCGCCGGATGAGCGTCTCGAGGTCGTTGGCGATGAGCTGTGTCACCCGGGTGACGTCCTGGCGCAACGACCCGGTCCGCTCGACGGGAACGGGGGGCATGATCACCGCCGTGTGCTCGCGCCCGGGCCCGCTGTAGACGGCGGTGGGCAGCACCACCGCCCCGGTGCGAAGCGCCAGCGTGGCCGGCCCGCCGGGCAGTGTCGTGCGCTCGCCGAAGAACTCCACTTCGATGCCGTTTCCCTGGATGTCACGGTCGCACAGCAGGCCGACCAGCTTTCCCTGGCGCAGGGTGCGCAACAGCGCACCGCTCGCCCCCGGACCGAGCGGCACGATGGTGAGGCCCATCTTCTGGCGCTGGGCCACGAACCAGTCGTACAGGGCGGGGGGCTCGAGCGGCTCGGCCACGCTCGTCATCGGATACCCCTGCATGGCGAGCCAGTACCCGCCCCACTCCCAGCTGCCGATGTGGGGCAACGCCATGATCACCCCGGACCCCGCCTCCATGCCCCGCACCAGGTGCTCATAGCCGCTCTCCACCGACATGCGGTCCGCCACCACGTCGGGGCCGAGCCCGGGAAGGCGCGCTCCCTCGAGCCAGTAGCGGGCATACGACAGAAAGGCCCGACGCGTGGTCGCGCTCACCTCGGTGTCGGACAGGTCGTGTCCCACGGCTCGTCGCAGGTGGCGCGAGTACACGGCCCGCGTGTCACCGCTGACGGCGGAGAGCGCCAGGCCGACACCCGCGGCCGCTGCTGCGGCCACCGGCTCGGGCAGCTTCTGCATAGCCGTGCCGAGCGACCGGTAGGCGGCGTACACGGCCCAGGGGCGCAGGCCGCCCGGACGCGACTCTTCAGGCACCGCTCCTGGCCCGCCCGGTGCTCAGACGCCGCGCGAGGTCGGCCGTCGTCCGGCGCGCGAGGGCGACCGTTGCGCCCGTCGGTCACGCCAGACCCGTCCGGTGCGGCTCGACGGCACGCCGGCACGACGTGCCCGCCAGCGGCCCGACGGCTGTGCGGCGCGGCGGTGCAGCGTGGCGCGCCCACCGGTGCCGTCGCGCTGCGCACGCGTCTCGCGCCACGCACGCCAGCGGGAATCGACGCGTCCCTCGCGCCAGCGGGCGAGCGCCCGGCGCGTGACATCGGCGTCCCCGTCGGCCACGGCGACCACCACCGGCACGGGCCGGGGCGGGCCCTCGGCTTCTTTCCACACGTTCACGAACCGGCCGAGGGCGGTGACGCCGAGCAGCCCGAAGAAGACCCACAGCGCCGGGACGAACGCCGACGCCGAGATCGATCCGGCGATGAAGCACAGGCCGAGGAGGATGAACCGCTCGGCCCGCTCCATGAGGCCGCCCTTGGCCGACAGGCCGAGCAGCTCGGCCTTGGCCCGCTGGTACGAGATGAGCGACGTGATGGCGAGCACGGCGAAGGGGAGCAGCACCATCTGCCCGTGATGACGGGCTTCGAGGTACCACGCCACCCCGCCCAGCATGAAGGCGTCGGAGACCCGGTCCGCCACCGAGTCGAAGAATGCGCCGCGCACCGACGCCCGTCCCGACGCCTTGGCCACCGGCCCGTCGAAGAGGTCGGGGAGGCCGGTGGCGAAGAGCATGGCGATGGCCCACACCAGATGCCCGGTGCCGATGACCACGGCGGTGGCGACCGACGCCAGCAGACCGAAGATGGTGAGGACGTCTGCGTTGATGCGGGCCCGCACCAGGGCGGATCCCACCGGCTTGGTGGTGCGGTCCACAGCGTCGCGCCAGCGACCGTCGAACATGGGGGTGCGTTTCCTCCGCTGGTCTCACCTCCAGCGTACCATCGGCCTCCCGCCCGGCCTCTGACCTCGGATTCGGTTCACCCACTGTTCACAGGCCTGCGTGCGCCCGGCACTGCGTCCCGGCAGGGCCCCGGCGGGCGCCCCGGGGTCGCCAGTAGGCTGCCAGCCAGGGCCGCCCGCAGGGGTCTTGAGGGAGGCCGGCAGGTCTTTCGAGGGAGGGAGGTACGCGGGGTGCCGAGCTATCCACCGTCCCGCATCCGCAACGTCGCCCTGGTCGGCCACAACGGCTCGGGCAAGACGACGTTGGCGGAGGCGCTGCTCCTGTCGACCGGCGCCGTCACCCGTCAGGGCAAGGTGGACGACGGCACGACCGTCAGCGACTTCGAGCCCGAAGAGATCAAGCGCCACATGTCGCTGTCGCTGGCGATGACGCCGTGCATCGTCGGTGACGTCAAGCTCAACATCCTCGACACCCCCGGCTACGCCGACTTCTTCGGTGAGGTGCGCGCCGCCTGCTCGGTGGTGGACCTGGTGGTGGTGGTGGTGAGCGCGGTGGAGGGCCTCGAGGCGCAGACCGAGGCGGCGTGGGACCTGGCTGCCGAGCTCGGTCTGCCCCGCCTCGTGTTCATAAACAAGCTCGATCGGGAGCGGGCCAGCTTCGACAGGACCCTGGCCGGGTTGCAAGAGCGCTTCGGTGCCGGCATCGCCCCCCTCGAGCTCCCCGTGGGAGAGGAGTCGGGCTTCCGGGGCATCGCCGATCTCCTCACCGACACCGCCATCATCTACGAGGGCGGCAAGCCGCAGACCGGTCCCATCCCCGACGACCTGGCCGCCACCGAGCACGAGGTGCGCGAGCAGCTGGTGGAGGGGATCGTCGTGGGCGACGACGCCCTCATGGAGCGCTACCTCGACGGGGACGTCCCCTCGGGGGCCGAACTCGAGGCCACCCTGGCCCACGGCGTCGCCCAGGGCCTCGTGTTCCCCGTGGTGTGCGGCTCGGCCGCCACCGGGGTGGGCATCGACCGTCTGGCGACCCTCCTGGCCGAGATCGGCCCGACACCGGACTCGAGACCCCCCGTCGAGGTGCGGGCGGGCGACTCGGTCCAGCAGGTCGCCTGCGACCCCGCCGGCCAGCCGCTGGCCCGGGTGTTCAAGACCATCTCCGACCCCTACGTGGGCAAGATCTCGCTGTTGCGGGTGCTGTCGGGGACCATCCGCCCCGACAGCGTCCTCATGAACCCCCGCGCCCATGCCGACGAGCGCCTGCACGTCCTGCAGCTCTTGCGGGGCAAGGAGGCCCAACCCGCCACCGAGGCCCAGGCGGGGGACATCGTGGCCGTGCCCAAGTTGTCGGACACCACCACCGGCGACACCCTGGCGCCCAAGGGGACGCCGGTCATCGTCCCCCCCACCCCTCCCGAGGCGGTGGTCCTGGCCGTTGCCATCAGGCCCAAGTCCAAGGGTGACGAGGACAAGCTCATGACGGGGCTGCACCGCCTGTGCGAGGAGGACCCCGCACTCAGCGTCGAGCGCGTGGACGAGACCCACCAGACGATCCTGCGGGGCACGGGCGAGACGCATCTGGCGGTGGCAGCCGAGCGCCTGGCGCGCAAGTTCGGGGTCGAGGTCGCCACCGAGGAGGTGCTCGTCCCGTTCCGCGAGAGCATCACCCAGCAGGCCGAGGCCGAGGGCAAGTACAAGAAGCAGACAGGCGGGCACGGACAGTACGGCGTGGCGTCGATCCGCATCGAGCCGCTCGAGCGCGGCGAGGGCTTCCACTTCGTCGACCAGGTGGTGGGGGGTGCGATCCCCAAGCAGTACATCCCGGCGGTTGAGAAGGGCGTCATCGAGGCGATGGGCCAGGGCGGTGTGCACGGGTACCCCGTGGTGGACGTGCAGGTGACGTGCTTCGACGGCAAGTTCCACCCCGTCGACTCCTCGGAGATGAGCTTCAAGATGGCGGGGTCGCTCGCCTTCAGAGAGGCCATGGCCAAGGCGGGGCCGGTCCTGCTCGAGCCGGTGTCGCTCATCGAGGTCACCGTTCCCGCCAGCATGCAGGGCGACGTGCTCGGGGACCTCAACTCGCGCCGGGGGCGGGTCCAGGGCACCGATTCGGTGGACGGCGGGCTGCAGAAGATCACGGCCATCGTGCCGAGCGCCGAGATCCAGCGCTACGCCGTCGACCTGCGCTCGCTCACCGGGGGACGCGGGCGCTTCCGGGCCGAGCACGACCACTATGACGTCATGCCCGCCAACCTGGTCGAGCGCATGGTGAAAGCGAAGCCGGCCTGACCGTCTTCGCCAGGGGCTCGGTCTCGATCCGCCTCTACCCGCACAACGAGCTCGGCGCCGACGACATCGTGCGGGAGCTGTGCACGCAGGCGGGCATGGCGCTACGCGCCGGCTTCGACGGGGTCATGACGAGCGAGCACCACGGTGGCTTCGCCGGCTACATGGCCCAGCCGCTGCAGATGGCGTCCTTCGTCCTGGACGAGCACCCTCGGGGCTGGGCCGCGGCGTGCCCGCTGCTCCTCCCCCTCCGACCGACCGCACTCGTGGCCGAGGAGATGGCGTGGCTGGCCGCCCGCCACCGGGGCCGGGTCGGCGTCGGTGTGGCCGCCGGTGCGCTCCCGCTCGACTTCGAGACAGCCGGACTGGACCCGGCCGAGGCGGTGGCGCGCTTCAAGACCGAGCTCCCCCGGCTCGTGGCCATGCTCCGGGGCGAGGAACTGGGCCCGCTCGAGGGAGACCCGGCGCTGCGCGCCTGTCTGAGCGATCCGGTCCCGGTGCTCAGTGCCGCCGTGTCGCTCGCCGCGGCGCGACGCGCGGCGCGCTGCGGTGCGGGGATCCTCATGGAGGGCATGTCGGCCCCTGACCGCGTGGCCCGCCTCACCGAGGCCTACGACGCCGCCGGCGGGACAGGACCGAAGATCCTCATCCGACGGGTGTGGCTGGGCGCGCTGCGAAGCGATCTCGTGCAGCGCCAGCGGGCGGTCTACGACGGCTACTCCCCCACCGCCGCCTCGTTCGGCGACGACCAGACCGTGGCGGCCGACGACCCGGCCGAGATCGCCGGCCGCTTGCGCGCCATCGTGGCGGAGACGGGCGTGGACGGGCTCGACCTCCGGGTGCACCTGCCGGGGATGACCCCCGGCGAGGTCCGGGCGCAGATCGAGGCGCTCGGCGCCAGCGTGGTCATGCCGTTGAAAGAAGCCTGGGCGGCGTGGTGAGCGGGACCGGACCCCGTAGCGCCCCGATTCCCCCCGGCGTCCTCGTCCGGTACCGGGTCATGGCCTTCACCACCGCCACGCTCCTCCTCGTGCTCGTCTTCGTGGGCGTTCCCCTGCAATTCGCGGCGGGACGGCCCCAGGTGGCGGAGGTGGTGGGCACGCTCCACGGGTTTCTCTATCTCGTCTATCTGGGCGTG
>JBEKVE010000051.1:0-17822 GCA_049514335.1 Acidimicrobiales bacterium | reverse complement strand
GTCAGGCAGGGCCGGTCAGGCAGGGCCGGTCAGGCAGGGCCGGTCAGGCAGGGCCGGTCAGGCAGGGCCGGTCAGGCAGGGCCGGTCAGGCAGGGCCGGTCAGGCAGGGCCGGTCAGGCAGGCGACGGTGGCCGGCCGAGGCCGCAGGCAGGGTGGGCGGGCCCGCCCGGAGGGCTCACCCTGCTGGCGAACTCAGGTCGAGGTGTCGTCGGCGAACCCGAGGCGGCGGGCGTCGGCGCGGACCTGCTCGACCGCTTCCGGGGAGTCGGAGTGCTCCGTCACGATTGCCAGGAAGCGCTGGGGGATGAGCTCGATGAAGATCCCTTCGGCTTCAGCCGTCATGACGTCGTCGTGGTAGATCGCCCCCCACGTCCGTATCTTTCGGCCGTCGCGGCCCAGAAAACGCGCCTCGAGACGCAAGGGCGTCCGCAGGGGCGTGGGCTTGCGGTAGCGGATGGTGAGGGTCCCAGTCATGCCGGGGCTCCCCGCCAAGATGTTGGCTGCCCCCAACATCTCGTCGAAGACCATGGCGATGACACCACCGTGCACACAGGTGGGCGGCCCCTCGTACTGGAAGTCGAAGAAGGCGGTGCCGTGCAGCTCGCCGTCGACCCCCTCCACCACGACCGGGGGCGCCACGGGGTTGGCGAAGCCGATCACGGGACTCGTCGGGAAAAATTCTTGGGGATGTCCGGCGGGGTCGGGCTGGGCCCGAAGCCGGCGCCCCGGACCGGCGTGAGCTTCGAGGGTGTCCGCAACCTGGCGGACCGCATCGGTGGCGTCGGTGATGTCTGGGTCCGACAGGGGAAGGCCCACCATGGCGCTCGTCACGCGACGCAGCTGCGCGGCCAGTTCGAAGCGGAGGTCGGTCGGTACCCCCGACTCCGTCCCGTCCCCCGACTTCCCTGCGCCGCGGGTTGTCGGGTCCGACGCTGCCGGCGGACCGCCGACGGAGATCCCGAAGTCCGAGACCCCGAGCTCCCGGTCGGGTGTCACCGCCGTTTGTACTCGGGCGTGCGCTTCTGGGCGAACGCCTTCTGCCCCTCCGCCGCGTCCTCGGTGGAGAAGATGGGCCATCCGATCTCGAGCTCGATCTTGAGCGCCTCGACCTCGGGTACGCCTTCCGTCTCGCGCACGGAGCGTTTGATGGCCTCGACGGCCAGGGGACCGTTGGCGCAGATGACCTCGGCCACGCCGAGTGCCTCCTCGAGGGCGCGCCCGTCGGGGACCACACGGCCGATGAGACCGATGCGCAGCGCCTCCTCGGCGCTCACCTCCCGGGCCGTGAGGAGCAGGTCCATGGCCACGGTGAAGGGGATCTGGCGCCGGAGTCGCACCGTCGAACCCCCCAGTGGGAACAACCCGCGGCGGGCTTCGAACACGCCGAACTTGGCGCCCTCACCCGCCACCCGGATGTCAGTCGCCTGCAGGATCTCGGTGCCGCCGGCAACCGCCCAGCCCTCGACAGCGGCGATCAGCGGCTTGCGCATCTGGTAGTGGCGCAGCAGGGCCTTCCAGTGCAGGTCCGGATCCTCCTCGTGGCGGTGCCGGTACTGCTCGGACTCCGGTCCCGACATGGCCTTCAGGTCCATACCCGAGCAGAAGGTGCCGCCCGCCCCGGTCAGGATGGCGCAGCGGATGTCGTCGTTGTCGTCGATCTCGCGCCAGGCGTCGACCATCCCCACCAGCATGGGGAGGCTGAGGGCGTTCTTCGCCTCGGGCCTGTTCATGGTGACGATGGCGGTCGCCCCCTGGCGCTCGAAGGTCAGGTGCTCGGTGCCGGGCATAGCTGTCTCCTCGACGAGTCGTTCCTGGTGACGCCGGTGCAATCCCGGCGTCGGCGCCGGTTCGGGCCCCGATCGGACGGCGGTCCTGGGGCGTCGCACCGGCCCGGGGCGACATTAGAACGGATTCCAGTTCCGCCGACAGACGGCGCTAGACAGTCAGGCCGTGAACGACGATTCCCGGACCCCGCCGAGCGCCCATCCCGCCATCGCCGGACGGGAGCGGCCCATGGCCGACCTGGCCGACGCCGTGCGCCAGCTCACAGCGCTGACGGTCACCACCATGGCGCCCGGCCCCGTCCTCGACGAGGTGGTCGCCGGGCTACGCAGCGCTGCCGGATCGCTGGCGGCCCACGTGCCCGCCCAGCCCCAGCCCCGCTTCGTCGAGCCGGCCGAGGACACGGCCGACACGGGCGGCACCGGCACCGGCACCGCTGAGAAGGGCCGCAGCGGCACCGACCAGACCGAGGGGATCACGGCCAGCGCTGGTGCGCCGATCACGACCTCCATGCACGCCTCGATGCCCTACGACCCCGTGATCGGGCGGTTCAACCCCCTGGCCCTGCCGGTCGAGATCACCTTCGAACCGCCCCTCGCCATCGGCACGGCCTGTTTCACCACCCCCTACGAGGGCGGCCCTGGCTGGGTCCACGGATCGGCCATCGCCGCCACGTTCGACATCGTCCTCACCGCCGCCAACCACCTGGCCGGCGCGGCCGGGCCCACGGTGTGGCTCACCGTGCGCTTCCGCCGCCCCACGCTGGTCGGGGTCGAGGCCCGCTTCGAGGCCGAGGTGGTCGAGTCCGACGGGCGACGCGTCACCAGTCGGGGGCGCCTCGTCCAGGACGGCGTGGTGTGCGTCGAGGCCGAAGGCGAGTTCGCTGTTCTCGACCCGTCGCGCATCCGCTCGGTGGCGGAGCGCACCGTGCGGCGCCGAGCCGAGCAACGCGGTCTCGGCCGGACCGACGGGGACTGACGAGGCCGAGGAGGACCGACGAGGGCCGAGGAGGACCGACGACGGCCGAGGAGGACCCGCCCGAGACCGCGTCCTGTCCGGCCTGGCCCGGTACGCCGACGGAGGTCCCCTCCCCTCAGGGCAGCGGGGGTGCGGCGATGGCCACCATGGGTGCCACGAGACGGACGCCGGCCACCGATCCCTCGAAGGGGGC
Source organism: Acidimicrobiales bacterium (assembly GCA_049514335.1). Lineage (GTDB taxonomy): Bacteria > Actinomycetota > Acidimicrobiia > Acidimicrobiales > UBA8190 > JBEKVE01. Next base: position 14,869 of record JBEKVE010000051.1, on the reverse strand, counting down.
GTCGCCGAAGGCGAAGATGCCGCCGTCGGAGGCCACCTCCCAGTAGCCCTGCCCGTCGGAGGTGGGCGTCACGGCCACGACCGGCTTGACCAGGGTCCGCCCGCCCATGGAGCCGAAGTAGCCAGCCTGCCCGAAGGCGAACACGCCACCGTCCGACGCCACCGTCCAGTAGCCCCCACCGGGGGCGGGTGCGATCGCCACCATGGGCGCGTCGAGGTGCTTGCCTCCCATGGACCCGGCGAAGCGGGCGTCGCCGAAGGCGAAGACCCCGCCGTCGGACGCAACGAGCCAGTACCCGCCGCCGTCGGCGGTGGCGGCCATGCCCACCACCGGCGCGGCGAGGTGCGTGCCCCCCATCGACCCGAAGTAGCCGGCGCCGCCGAAGGCGAACACGCCACCGTCCGACGCCACCGTCCAGTAGCCGCCGTCAGGTGCGGCGGCGATGTCCACCATGGGCGCGGCGAGGTGCTTCCCTCCCATCGACCCCGAGAAGCCGGCGTTGCCGAAGGCGAAGATGCCCCCGTCCGACGCCACCAGCCAGTACCCGCCACCGTCGGCGGTGGCGGCCATGCCCACCACCGGCGCCACCAGGTGGGTGCCGCCCATCGATCCGTGGAACTGGGCCCCGCCGAAGCTGAAAACACCACCGTCGGACGCGGCCGTCCAGTAGCCGGCACGCGCCGGGGCGGGCGAGGGGGGCGGCGGGAGCCCGGCGAGCCCGTCGAATGCGTGCACTTGATCCGACGACGGCGCCAGCAGCAGTCCGTCGGCCACGCTGGCCGTGGGGAAGTGGTTGGCCTCGGACCCGAGCGCAAGGCTCTGCACCAAGGCACCGGTCCCCGGGTCGAGGGCGTCGAGCATGTCGTTGCCGGTGTCGATGGACCACACCAGGCCTCCGGCCACGATGGGGGGGGCGCCCGCACCGGTGGAGGTGTGCCACAGGACATCGACGTTGTTGGGCTGGGCCGTGGCCACGGCCACCACTCCGGCCTGGCACGGCTCGTACACCGTGGCGCCCGACACCGCCGGCCCGCCGTCGACGTCGCCGCTGCAGAACGAGGGCACGTCGCGCGCCTCGTGTCCGATGCCCCCCAGTGCCGCCTGCGAGAGGAGGTAGCCGAGCCCCGACTTGCCGGCCTGGAATGCGAGGCCGTTGGAGATGAGCGCCGGCACGCTCGAGCCCAGGTCGAGGTCGCTGCCGTTGTCGCTGTACCAGGTGGCGGGGGCGAAGTACTGGACGAGCTGAAGCGACGGGGACAGCTCGAGCACGCCATCGCTGTCGTCGTAGGGGTCCGATGCGGAGTTGAAGGCGCCGTTGCCCGTCGCCACCCAGATGTCACCCTGCCCGTCGACGACAGGTGCGGCGCCGCCCATCCAGATCGCGCCCTGGCTGTCGCCGGCTGCCGAGGAAACCTCGAAGGTGGTCTCGGGCCCACCGCCCTCGGGGATGGACACCACCCAGCCGTGGTAATTCCCGCAGTCCCCGTCGTTGCCGCCGAAGCCCTCCACCACGTTGCCGTCGTCGAGGGTGAGGCCTGTGCGCTGGAGCTCGGCCAGCTGGTCGGAGCCGGGCAGCGTGATGGCCTGGTGAAGCAGGACGGCACCGGTGTAAAGGTCGAGGCCCACCAGGAAGTGCTGTGCCGACGACCCCGCCGCCTCGTCGGTGACGGCGAAGACCTCGCCGCGCGTCGGATCGATGACCGGCGTGCCGGTGATCCCGACCGTCGGGGATACGTCGCCGCAGGGCAGGTTGCCCGACGGCACCGCCGTCCCCACGTGCGTCGACCACAACACCGCGCCGGTGTCTGCGGCCAGCTCGTAGACGGTGTCGTTCTCGGTGGCGACCACGACCCGGCCCGCCTCCACCAGGGGCTCGCCGAACAGCGGGCCGTCGAGGGCGGCCGACGTCCACGCCGTGGTGGCGGGGCTCAGGTCGGTCCCCGAGGTGTCGACGCCACTTCCCATGCCGTCCTGGTGGTAGACGGGCCAATCAGAACCGAACACAGCGCGCGGCCGTGCGTCCAAGGTGGCTCTCTGCGTCGGGGTGGCATGCGGTGTGGCGACCAGCGCCGATGCGCCGGCCCCCGGTGCGGCGGAGGCCGCACCGGCAGCCGTGGCCGGCACGGTCGCGGCGAGACCAAGTGCGGCGGCGCTCCCCGCAACGAGGAAGAGGGCGACGTGGACGCCGCGCCGGACCGAGGGAATTCGCATACCGCGCTCCTTGTCGCCGACCGCCATCGACCCATCCTGTCCGGCTCGGCGCGCCACCGCACGCGTCAGCGCGGAGCTTCAGGTCAGGGCGCCGTTCGGCCTGTCGAGGAGGGTGGGTGCACCGTCCGGGCCGGGCCAAGTCGGGCAGGGCCGGGCAGGGCCGGGTCTGGTGGTGCAAAGTCGGGCCGCGGAAGCAGCCCGGGACTCATCCGGGCCGGGAAGCAGCCCGGGCTCAGCCGCAGCGGAGTTGTTGGCCCGTGCCTGCGGAGCTACAGGCGCTCGATGATGGTGCCGGTGGCGAGCGCACCGCCACAGCACATCGACACGAGCGCCAGGTTGGCGTCGCGCCGCTCGAGCTCGTGCAGGGCGGTCGTGATGAGCCGGCTGCCGGTCGACCCCACCGGGTGACCGATGGCGATGGCGCCGCCGTTGACGTTGACCTTGTCCCAGTCGATGCCGTGGACCTTCTGCCACGAGCACACGACGGAGGCGAAGGCCTCGTTGACCTCGAAGATGTCGATGTCGTCGGCAGTCATCCCCGCCTTGGCCAGCACCCGCTCAGTAGCGGCGATGGGGCCGTCGAGGTGGTAGTAGGGATCGGACCCCACGAGCACCTGAGCCACGATGCGGGCCCGGGGACGGAACCCGCCCGAACGGGCGCGGTCCTCCGACATCCACAGCACGGCCGCCGCCCCGTCGGAGATCTGCGACGAGTTGCCGGCGGTGTGCATGCCATCGGGGAGCACCGGCTTCAACGAAGCAAGCCCCTCGGCCGTGGTGTCGCGCAGCCCCTGGTCGCGCTGCACCAGCGTGCGCTCCCCGGTCGGCCCGTCGGGTCCCACCACGGGCGCCTCCATGGTGAACACCTCGCGGTCGAAGCGTCCCTCGTCCCAGGCGCGGCGCGCCTTCTGCTGGGAAGCGAGGCCCAGGGCGTCGACATCGGCGCGGGTGATGCCGTACTTGGTGGCGATTCGCTCCGCCGCGCCGAACTGGTCGGGCATGTCCCACGGAAAGTCGTCGGGGCGCGAGCTGCCCGGACCGTTGTAGGCGTTGGCGCCGAGACCGACGCGGCTCATGGCCTCGACACCACAGGCGATGCCGACGTCGATGGCGTCCGCTGCCACCAGATTCGACACGAAGTGGTTGGCCTGCTGGGCCGAGCCGCACTGACAGTCGATGGTGGTGGCCGCCGTCTCGTAGGGAAGGCCCTGGCTCAGCCAGGCGGTGCGCGTCACGTTGGAGGCCTGCTCGCCGGCCTGGGTGACGCACCCGCCCACGATCTGCTCGACGTCGGACGGATCGATGCCGGCCCGCTTCACCAGCTCGACCTGCGCCGAGGCCAGGAGCTCGGCGGCGTGGAACCCAGACAGCCAACCGTTGCGCTTGCCGATGGGCGTGCGCACCGCCTCGACGATCACGGGACGTGCCATCTGCCTACCTCCGAAGTGCCGGGGCCGGGAATGCCCGACTCTCCAGTATAGAACCTGTTCTAGGACGGGTGCCCGGGCGCCCCAGCGGAAGACGGGTCCGTGGAGGAGCAGCCCGCGGTCGAAGAGCGGTCCCGCCGTCGGGAAGCCCTCCGACGTGGTGGGGAAGCCGTCCGACGTGGTGGGGAAGCCGTCCCGCCGTGGAGAAGATGGAAGGATGAGCGCATGCAGGTGACGATCATCGGCGGCGGCAGTTACCAGTGGGCTCCCAAGCTCATCACCGACCTGCTGGGGACGCCGTCCCTGGCGGGCGTCCACCTCGTGCTCGAGGATATCGACCCCGAGCCCCTCGACAAGATGGCGGCCATCGCCCGGCTGGCCAACGACAAGCTCAGCGCCGGCGCCACCGTGTCGACCACCACCGACCAGCGCAAGGCACTCGAGGGCGCCGATTTCGTCGTCGTCACCATCTCGACCGGCGGCTTCGAGAGCATGTCGGTCGATCTCGACGTCCCCGCCCGGCACGGCATCCACCAGTCGGTGGGAGACAGTGTGGGGCCCGGGGGGATCAGCCGGGCGCTGCGCAATATCCCGGTCCTCGTCGGCATCGGCCGCGACATGGAGGAGTGCTGCCCCGACGCGTGGATGCTCAACATCACCAACCCCATGACCACGCTCACCCGGTCCGTGTGCCGCGAGACGTCCATCAAGACGGTGGGTCTGTGCCACGAGGTGGGCAACTTCTGCATGGTGCTCGCCATCGCCTTCGGCAAGCCCCACACCGCCATCCGGCCCGTGGTGACCGGCATCAACCACTTCCCCGTGGTGACCGGGCTCGACATCGACGGTGAGGAGGGATTCGGGTTGCTTCACGACATGGTGGAGGAGCTCGGCGGTCTCGACGCGCTCGCCCCCGACCCGAAGCGACCGGAGCCCGACCCCTTCAGCCGGCTCGACTTCGCCGTGCGCCACCTGCTCAAGCTGACGATCCTCGACCGCCAAGGCGCGCTTCCCGCCGCCAACGATCGCCACCTGGCCGAGTTCCTGCCCTCGGTGCTCACGGCCGAGTCGGGGTGGGGTGCGGTGTGGGGCATCGACCTCACCCCCATCGCCACGCGTCAGCAGCACCAGACCGAATACGTGGCCGAGGTGGACGCCGTGCTGGCCGGCAAGGAGGAGCTCCAGACATGGGACTCCGGTGAGCTGGTGGCGCCGGTCATCGACTCGCTGTTGACCGGGACGCGACGCGAGCTCCCGCTCAACCTCCCCAACACCGGCCAGTGCCCCGATCTCCCCGCCGACGCGGTGGTGGAGTCGATCTGCGTGGTGGACGGCGACGGCATGCGCGGGCGCGACACGGCCCGCGCCCCGGCACCGGTCGCCGAGCTCTTACGCCGCCACGTCGCCGTGCAGGAGATGACGGTGGAGGCGGCCCTGAGCGGGGACCGTGCCCTCGCCCACTCCGCCTTCGCCCTCGACCCCCTGGCCGGACGGGGCGACATGCGCGACACCGAGGCCATGGTGGACGAACTGCTGGCCGGCACGGCGCGGTGGCTCCCGCAGTTCGCCCGCCCGTGACGCGCTGAACCCCGACCCGACCACGGACGAACGGAGGTAGCCGTGAAGCTGGGCTTCGTCGGCCTCGGGGCCATGGGGCTGCCCATGACCCGCAATCTCGTGGCGAGCGGGCACGACGTCACCGTGACCTCGCGCAGCCGACCCCCGATCGACGAGGCGGTGGCGTTCGGCGCCACCGACGGGGGCAGCGCCGCCGACACGGCGGCCGCCAGCGAGGTCCTCGTGCTGTGCGTCCCCAATTCGCCCGACGTGGTGTCGGTGCTCGACGCCGTCGTGCCGGCGCTTCGCCCCGGCACCATCGTCGTCGACTGCTCCACCATCGACCCCGACGTCGAGCGGGCCCAGCACGAGCGGGTGGCCGGTGCCGGAGGCCGGTACCTCGACGCACCGGTGTCGGGCGGCACGGTCGGCGCCAAGAACGGCACCCTCACGCTCATGGTGGGGGGCGACCCGGCCACCCTCGACGACGCCCGGCCCGCCCTCGAGCCCATGGCCGGACTCATCGTGCACGTCGGTGGACCGGGCATGGGCCAGGTGGTCAAGCTGTGCAACAACCTCATCTACGCGGCACAGATGGTGGCGACGGCCGAAGCCACCGCCCTGGCGCAACGCTCCGGTGTCGACATGGCCAAGCTCCTCGAGGTGCTCCTCCACTCGACCGGTGACTGCGTGGCGGTGCGCACCCGGTTGCCCGTCCCCGGCGTCATCGCCGACAGCCCCGCTTCCACGGGGTGGAAACCGGGCTTCATGACCGATCTCATGGCCAAGGACATCGACCTTGCCCTCTCCTACGGCGCCCGCGCCGGCGTTCCCATGACCATGACCGCCAACGCCCGCCAGGCGCTCACGGCCGCGTCGACGGCCGGCTTCGGGCGCGAGGACTTCTCGGCCCTGGCCAAGGTGGTGCTCCGCCTGTCAGGGGTGGACTGAGATGGACGCGCCGGGGGCGGGCGCGCCGGCGGTGGACACCCTGGCGGGACCGGCGCTCATCCTGGCCGCCGATCACCGCGCTCGGGCCGTGCTGACCGTCGAGACCTACCGTCACTACGTCGACGCGCTGTCGGCCGCCCTCCCCTTCTGCGACGGGGTCCTGGCCAGCGTCCAGCCCCTGCGGGATCTCGCCGCGTCGGGTGCGGTCACCCCGGCCCAGCGCACCTACCTGTCGCTCAACCGCACCGGGCTGGCGGGCAGCGCCTTCGAGCTCGACGACCGGCTGGTCGTGAGCGTGGAGACCGCGGCGGCGGAGGGCTGGACGGGGATCAAGCACATGACCCGCATCGACCTCACCGATCCGCTCACGGCCCCGGCGCTCGAGCTGTTGGGGCAGGTGCTCGAGCGGGCCCGCGCCGCCGGCCTCGACGCGCTGGTGGAGTCGCTGTCGTGGCGCGACGGGCACATGGCCCGCGACACCGACGCCATCGTCCTCGCCGCCGTCGTGGCCCACGACATGGGGGCCCCGGTGTTGAAGGTCCCGGTGCCCGACACCGAACCCGGCGCGGCGCGCGTCGACGCCGCCGCCCGCATCGTGGCGAGCGTGGGCGTTCCCGTTCTGTTCCTGGGCGGGCCCCGCCCCTCGGGGCCCGACGGCTCCACGGCGCCGGCCACGGACGATCCGGGTGTGGTGCGCGACCGCGTCATCGCCGAGGTGCACGACGTCATGGCGGGCGGCGCCGCCGGGCTCGCCATCGGGCGCGCCGTGTACCAGGACCCGGACCCCGCCACCATGGCCAGGCTCGTGTCCGAGGCCGTGCGTAGCGCACCCCGGCGCGGCGCGCCAGGGTGACACGCTGATCCTCACCGTCGACCTCGGCACGAGCGCCACCAAGGTGGCGCTGTGGGACGACGACGGCCTGGTGTCGCTGGCCCGGGCTCCCGTGGCGTGCGCCTACGGCCCCGGCGGCCGGGTGGAGCAGGACCCGGCCTCGTGGTGGTCGTCGACGGCCACCGCCTGCGCCGCGGTGCGCGCCGAAGCGCCCTCGGCGTTCTCGGCGGTGCGCGCCCTCGGGTTCTCCGCCGCCCGCCAGACGGTCGTGCCGGTGGCCGCCGACGGCTCGCCCGTCGGGCCGGCCCTCGTGTGGTCGGACCGGCGCGCCGTCGACGAGGTGGCGGCTCTGGCGGCGGCGGGCGGGGGCGCCGACGCCGTGCGGCGCCGCACCGGCATCGTGCTCGATGCCGCGTCGGTGGCGGCCAAGGTGGCGTGGCTGGTGCGCCACGAGCCCGAGCGAATGCGCCGGGCCCGATGGCTCTTGTCCCCCAGGGACCTGCTGGCGTGGCGCATGACGGGCGAGCTGTGCACCGATCCCACCCTGGCATCGGCCACCGGCCTGTACGACACGTGGTCCTGGACCGAGGTGCCCCCCGGGGACGAGCCGCCGTCCGCACCGGTGGCGCCCTTGCCCGAGCTGGTGGGCGACCACGACGCGCTGTTCCCCGAGCTGCGCGCCTCGGCCTCGGTGACCGGGGCGCTCGTCGTCGCCGCCGCCGACGAGCTGGGACTGCCCGTCGGCGTGCCCGTCGTCATCGGCGCCGGCGACCGCGCCTGCGAGGTGCTCGGGGCGGGGGCAACGCCCGACCGGCCCATGGTGTCGTGGGGGACGACCGCCAACGTGTCGGTGCCTGTGCCGGCGTCGGCGCGCCACGACGCGCCCGACACCGTCGTCGTCACGCGCGCCGCCCTCGGCGGGTGGCTGCTCGAGGGCGGCCTGTCGGCGGCGGGTTCCCTCGTGGACTGGTTGGCCCGTCTCACCGGCATCGGCGCCGGCGAGCTGCTCGACCGGGCCGGAGCGAGCCCGCCCGGTGGACGCGGCGTCACCGTGCTGCCCTGGTTCGGAGGGGCCCGGGCTCCGTGGTGGCGCGACTCGGCCCGGGGGGCGGTGGTGGGCCTGTCGCTCGACCACGACGCCGCCGACCTGGCGCGTGCGGTGCTCGAGTCCGTGGCCTGGGACGTGGAGCGCTGCGTCGCATCGCTGGCGGCGGTGACCGGTGCGGCCGCCGGCCTGGCGCTCGGGGGCGGCGGGTCGGGTCTCGCCTCGTGGGTCGAGGTCCTCACGGCCGTGACCGGGCTCCCGGCGCGCCGTCGGCGGTCTGGCGAGGCGGCCTCCGCCGGCGCCGCGCTGGTGGTGGCGCACGCCATCGGTGACGGGCTCGACCTCGACCGCTTGGACCCGGTGGTCGACGACGTCGCCGCCGAGCCGTCGGCGGTGGCCGCCTACCGGGCGCTGCGCCCGTCGGTCGACGCCGCGGCGCGCGCCGTCATCGGCCTCGGAGCCGACCGGTGAAGGACGTGGCCCTGGCCTACGGGCGCGCCGGCCTGGTGGCGCGGGTCCCCGACGACGCCGTGGTCGTCACGCCCACCGAGCTCCCCGGGCTGGCCGACGAGCGGGGTGCGGTGGTCAAGTCGCTGCGCACACCGGTGTCGGGACCGCCGCTCGAAGACGTCGTGCGATCGGCGGCGCGTGCTGCGGCGCGGCGGGGCGCAGCCGGCGGGCTCACGGTAGCGGTCGTCTTCCCCGACATCACCCGGCCCATGCCCAACCGCACCGTGCTGCCCCCCCTGCTGGCCGAGCTGGAGCGCATGGGCGCGGGGCCCGAACACGTCGAGCTGTTGTGCGCCACGGGCACCCACCGGGCCGCCACTCCCGACGAAATGGTGGAGCTGGTCGGTCCCGACATCGTGGCGCGCTACCGCATCCACCAGCACGACGCCGAGGCCGGGCCCGAGCACGTCGAGGTGGGCACGGTCGACGGGGCGCCGATCCTCATCGACCGGCGCTACGTCGAGGCCGACGTGCGCATCCTGACCGGTTTCGTGGAGCCGCACTTCTTCGCCGGATTCAGCGGCGGGCCCAAAGGAGCCTGCCCCGGCCTGGCCGCACTGGCCACCGTGCTCGAGGCGCACAGCCCGGCCCGCATCGCCGATGCCGACGCCACGTGGCTCGTCCGAGAGGGGAACCCGGTCCACGACTTCGTCCGGCGGGCGGTCGCCATGGTGCCTCCGGCGCTCTCGCTCGACGTCGCCATCAACCGGCGCCGCCGGCTCACCGCCGTCTTCGCCGGCACCCTGCCCGACGGCCACGATGCGGCCTGCCGCTTCGTGGAGGAGACCGCCGTGCAGCGCGTGCCGGAGCGTTTCGACGTCGTGCTCAGCACCAACGGCGGTTATCCGCTCGATCGCAACCTGTACCAGACGGTCAAGGGCATGGCGGCGGCCGAGCGGGTCGTGCGGCGCGGCGGCACCATCGTCATGGCGGCCGAGTGCGCCGACGGGACCCCGGGGGGCGGGGCCTTCGCCCGGCTCCTGTCCGAGTCAACGGGGCCCGGCACGTTGGGCGGTGGCGACGGCCCGCCTGAGACCGACCGCTGGCAGGCCCAGGTGCTCGGCCGCGTGCTGGCGCAGGCCGACGTGTGGTTGCGCGCCGAGGGGCTGGCCGACGACGAGGTGCGCGCCGCGCATCTGCGGCCCGTGGCCGACGTGAGCGACGCCGTGACCGAGGCGCTCGATGACGCCGGCACCGGCGCCCACCTGGGTGTGCTCCCCCTCGGACCGCTCACCGTCGCCACCGCTCCATGACCGGCGCTCCCCCTGGGGTGGCGGCGCCGGAGGCGCCGGAGGTCTCGACTCTCTGACGATCACGTCAGGGATTAGCGTGTCCGGGTTATGGGGGACCCGCTCCTCGGGGAGCAGGCGATGTTCGAGGGGGAGCAGCCGCTCTTCAATTTCATCGTCCCGGATGAGCTGCTGGCCGAGGCCGTCGGCCGCAGCCGGGACAAGGCGGCGGTGGCGGACGTCGAGCTCATGCCCGGCACCGGGGAGGGCAAGCCTCCCCCGCTCCTCGGCATCCTGCGGGAGCACGGGTTCACCCCCCTGATCCTGCTCACCATGTCGGCGCTCGTGACCGACACCATCGTGAACGGGCTCGGCGTCGTGGCACCCGAGATCCGCCAGTCCTTCCACCTGAGCGACACGTCCCTCGGGGCCGTCTTCTTCGTGGGTGCGGTGGCCCAGATCGCCTGGGGCATGCCGGTGGCGGTGTGGGCTGACCGGGGCCGGCGCAAGGTCGTGGCCGCCGTCACGCTCCTCATCTTCTCGATCCTCGTACCCCTCATGGGCCTCGTGCACAACGTGTGGCCCTTCGTCTTCTTGTACCTGGGGGCGGCCATCGGGCTGGGCTCGAGCGACACGGTCCACAACGCCTACCTGTCCGACGCCTACCCGACCAACGGACGCGCCCGCATCTTCGCCTGGCACAACATGAACGACCCGGTGTCGAACACCATCGGCATCCTGCTCGTGGGCTACATCGCCGCAGCCACCCACAACTGGCGTTGGGGGCTCGGATTGGCACTCGTCGGCATTCCCGTGGCCCTGCTCACGTTCCGCATCCGGGAGCCCGACAAGGGGGCCAACGAGTCGAGCCACATCCTGCGGGCCGCAGGCATGGACATCGAGTCGGAGCAGGAGCACGCCCCCAAGGTGCTGCTCGGCTCGGCCATCACCCGCCTGCTGCGTATCCGGTCGCTGTACTACGAGCTCGTGGCGGTCGCCATCCTCGGGTTCGCGGGCACCGGCATCCCCCTGTTCGGCTCCCTCTACTTCTCGCGGGTGTGGCACCTGGGCGTCGCTCATCGAGCCGACGTGCTGTCGATCACCGGTCTGTCGTCGTTCCTGGGCCTGCCGGTGGCATTCCTGGTGGGCGACCGGCTCTTCCGACGTGCCCCTGAGAAGCCCCTCGTGGTGGCGGGCATCGCCATCACGGCATTCGGCGGCCTGTACTCGGCCTCGCTCTACATGCCGCACCTGTGGATGGTCGTGGTGCTGCAGTTCCTGGCCCAAGCGGCGGTCGCCCCCTTGTCGATCTGCATCTTCCAGACCCTGGCGGCCACCGCTCCCCCGGAGATGCGCGCCATCTGCTTCGGCCTGTTCGGCGTGTACGCCCTCGTGTTCGGCGGCTTCGCGGGCGGCATCCTGCTCGGAGCGATCAGCGACGCCACCAACGTCACCACGGCCCTCACGGTCATCGGCCCGGTGTGCGCGGTCGGCGGGGTGCTGCTCCTCGTGGGCTCGCGCTTCGTGCGCGGTGACATCACCCTCGTGATCGAGGACGTCATCGAGCGCTACGCCGAGGGCAAGCGCCGCAAGGCGGGCGGTGCCATCCCCGCCCTGCAGATCCACAACATGGACTTCTTCTACGGCACCCAGCAGGTACTGTTCGACGTCAACCTGGAGGTCCCCGAGGGGTCCATCGTGGCCCTGCTGGGCACCAACGGGGCGGGCAAGAGCACGCTGCTGCGGGCCGTGTCCGGACTCGACCATCCCCATCGCGGTGTGATCCGCGTCTTCGGCACCAACTGCACCTACCTCGAGTCGGAGCAGATCATCGGCCTGGGCGCGGCGCTGCTCGTGGGGGGCAAGATGACCTTCCCGGGGCTCACCGTCCGGGAGAACCTGCGCATCGGCGAGCACACATTCCGGCGCGACTCGGCACGGGCCAAGTCCGCCCTCGACGATGCGGTGGGCATGTTCCCCGAGCTCGAAGATCGTCTGGAGCAACCGGCGGGAACGCTGTCGGGCGGGGAGCAGCAGATGCTGGCGCTGGCCCGGGTCATGATGACCAAGCCGCGCCTTCTCATGATCGACGAGCTCGCCTTCGGTCTCGCCCCCATGACGGTGGAGCGCCTCATGGACATCGTCCGGCGCGTGAACGCCGACGGCGCCACCGTCGTGCTCGTGGAGCAGAGCGTCAACAGGGCCATGACCCTGGCGGAGCGGGCGATCTTCCTCGAGCGGGGCCAGATCCGCTTCGACGGGTCCATCTCCGAGTTGATCGAACGCGACGACCTCCTGCGCCCCGTCTTCCTGACCAGCGTCAGCTCGGTCCTCGGCAACGGGGCCTCGACGGGTGCGAACGGGGCCTCACATGCGAACGGGGCCTCACATGCGAACGGGGCCTCGCTGGGTGGGAACGGCGCGCCGGCCGGAGGGAGCGGCCTCGGCGTCGGAGGGAGCGGCCTCGGCGTCGGCGGGGGAACGGACGGGCACGGGACCGGGGTGGGCGGCGACGATGCCCACCCCATTCCTCCTGTCGCTCCGGGCGCTTCGAGCGCTTCGAGCGCTTCGAGCGCTCCCGAGGGGGCCAAGCCCAACACGGGTCCGACGCTCCCCGGTGCCGGCGACCTGTGGATCGGCGGCACGCCTCACTCGGGCGGCGCCTCCGACGCCAGTGGCGCCAACGGCGGGGAGCGCCCCGGCGATCCCCCCGGTCCTGACCCGATGGCGCGGGACCCGTCGTGATCGGCGTATCCGTTCCCTCGTCGATCATCGTCGAGGGGGCGATCCTCGGCCTCAACTACGGGTTGCTCGCTGTCGGCCTGGTGCTCATCTACCGCACCAGCCGCGTCATCAACTTCGCCCAGGGACAACTCGGCGTCGTGGCCGCCGTGTTCCTGGTGAAGCTGTACTACGACTACCACATCAACTACGTGGCGGCGGCCATCGCCGCGGTCGCCCTGTCGGCGTTGGTGGGCGCACTCTCCGAGCTCGTGTTGCGCCGTCTGCAGCACCGACCCCGGGTCATGCTCATGGTGGCCACGATCGGGCTGTCGCAGTTCCTGTTCCTCTTCACCGTGCTGCCCTTCATCCGGCCCAAGCAGCTCTTCCGGGCGTTCCCCGTCCCCGTGCACTGGTCGTTTCACATCGGGACGTTCGAATTCCCCCCCGGGGAGGTCCTCACCCTCGTGGTGGCGCCCATCGTGGCCCTCGGGCTGGCGGCGTTCATCCGCTTCTCCCCGTGGGGCCTGGCCATGCGGGCGTCCGCCGAGAACACCGAGTCGGCGCGCCTGTCGGGGGTGTGGGTCCGGCGCACCTCGACGGTGGCGTGGACGCTGGCCGGCGGGTTGTCGGCGATCACCGCCATCCTGGCCTCCCCCTCCCAGACGAGCGCCCTCACCGAGGTGCTGAGCCCCGACCTGCTGCTCCTCGCCCTCCTGGCCGCGCTCCTGGGGGCCATGGTGAGCCTCCCGGTGGCCTTCCTCGCCGGCGTGGGTGTCGGGATCGTGCTGGACGTTCTGCAGTGGAACATCACCAACCCGTCGACCGGATCCGCCACCATCGAGCTCATCCTTTTCCTCCTCCTGCTGGGGGCCCTGCTCGTGCGGGCGTCGTCGCTGCAGAAGGGCTCGCGCACCTCCGAACGCGTGTCGTGGACGTCGGGGACCTTCGCCTTCCGGCGCGCGGCGGGGGGGCTGCGCGCCAAGGTGGGGACCGCTGGGGTGAGCGCGACCCTGGCCGTGGCCGTGGCGCTGCCCCTGCTGCTCAGCGTCGGCAACTCCTATCTCATGTCCCAGATCTGCATCTACGGCGTCATCGCCCTGTCGCTGACGGTGCTCACGGGATGGGCGGGGCAGGTCTCGCTGGGCCAGTTCGCGCTGGTGGCGGTGGGCACGGACATGGCCGCGCACCTCGGAACGAGCGTTCCCCTCGTGCTCCTGCTCCCCTTCGCCGGCGTCGTCACCGGCATCGTGTCGGCCCTGGTGGGGTTGACGGCACTTCGCATCCGGGGTCTCTACCTGGCGGTGAGCACTCTGGGCTTCGCCCTCTTCATGCAGACGGCCGTGCTGGCCACACCGTGCTGGACCGTGCCCCTGCTCCACCGCACGCTCTGCACGGGCCTCCCCGACCCCCAGTCGACGCTCATTTCACGGCCGAACCTGTTCGGCTTCGGCATCACGTCGGAGCGGGCCTTCGCCTGGTTCTCGCTCGCCATCCTGATCCTTACCGTGTTCATGGTGCGGGTGTGGCGCGACAAGGGCGTCGCCCGCCGGCTGATCGCGGTGCGCGACAACGAGGTGGCGGCCGGAGCGGCGGGCATCCCCGTGATTCGGACCAAGCTCATGGCCTTCGCCCTGTCGGGCTTCATCGCCGGCTACGCGGGCGTATGCTTCGCGTTCGCCAGCGAGCGCTTCAGCACCGACACCTTCGATCCCACCGTGTCGCTCCTGGTGGTGTCGATGGTTGTCATCGGCGGCCTCGACTCCATCCCCGGTGCGGTGCTCGGTGCCGTGTACCTGGTGGGCCTGCCCGCCATCTTCGGCACCACCAGCACCACCCAGCTCCTGACGAGCGGCATCGGGTTGATGGCGTTCATCCTCTACCTGCCGGGAGGCATGGCCCAAGTCATGCACCAGATCGGCGACCTGGTGACCGCCGGTGTGGCACGCCTGCGCGACAGGCGCGGCGCGGAGCCCGTGGGCGGCCCCGGCTCCGACCCCGGGACGGCGGACAGCAGCGGGCCGGGAGGGTCCGGAGGGGCGGGCGAGGTGAGCGGAGCCGATCAGGTGCCGGCCGTCCCGTGAGCACCCCCACGGACGGACCGGTGTCCACATGAGCCCCGAGCCCGACGCCGACGGCGCGCCGGAGACGCCGCTCGACAATCTGGGCGAGCTCGCCGCCCGCGCCCTCGAGGAGGACGAGCGAGCTGGGCGAGAAGGACGGGCCGCCCGGCGCGACGCCCGGCGCCAGGCGCGCCAAGAACGACGCGCCGCGCTCGACGCCGAGATCGACGCCGAGATCGCCGCCAAGGCCCACAAGCGTCGTCGGCGCACCGAAGGGGACGTGGGGGCGGAGACGGGGATCGCCCGGGCGGGAGCGGGGGCGG
>JBEKVE010000050.1:0-17935 GCA_049514335.1 Acidimicrobiales bacterium | reverse complement strand
CTGAGGTCCCGGCCCACTGAGGTCCCGGCCCACTGAGGTCCCGGCCCACTGAGGTCCCGGCCCACTGAGGTCCCGGCCGGGCCTGGAATGCCGGGGGACGGCGCGGGGTTGCACCCCCTGTGAGCACACGCGCCTTCTCCGTCACCTACGACTACCGCTGTCCCTTCGCCCGCAACGCCCACGAGCACGTCGTGGCGGCGCTGCGGGCCGGAGCGGACTGGGACGTCGACTTCGCCCCCTTTTCGCTGTCCCAGGCCCACGTGGAGGAGGGCGGCCCGGCCGTGTGGGACGACCCCGACAAGGCGGGTGACCTCTTCGCCATCGAGGCCAGCCTGGTGGTGCGCGACACCGATGCCGAGCACTTCCTCGACGTCCACACGGGGTTGTTCGCCGCCCGGCACGACCTCGGACGCGACCTGCGCGACGAGGCCGTGATCCGCGAGGTGCTGAAGGATGCCGACGTCGATGCCGATCGGGTGTTCGCCGTCGTGGCCGAGGGCGGGCCCCGTCAGACGTTCCGCGCCGCCCACGAGGCGGCGGTGACCGACCACCACGTCTTCGGCGTGCCCACGTTCGTCCTCGACGACCGGGCCGTGTTCGTCCGGATCATGACGCGCCCCGAGGGAGACGGCGCCCGGGCCCGCGACACCATCGACAAGGTGCTGTCGCTCATCGACGAGCGCCCCGAGCTGAACGAGTTCAAGTACACCACCATCTCGCGCTGAGCCAGACGCCGGCGACCGGCGCCGGGCCGCTCACGAGGACGCGGCGGCCAGGGACCCGAGCAGCGCCCTCGTGCGGGCCGCCTCCTCGTGCGAGCCGTACACCACGGCCGAGAACTCGGTCGCCCCGGCCTCGGCCACGCCGGCGATCTGCTGCTGCACCGAGGACTCGTCACCCACGATGGCCACGTCGGCCGGCCCCGCCGCTCCCTCGCGGTCGAGCATGGCCCGGTAGGCGGGCAGGTGGCCGTACATGGCGAACATCTTGTCGGCCCGCGCGCGGGCCCCGGCGGGGTCGTCGGTGACGCTCACGGGCAGGCACACCACCACGCGCGGGGCGCGGCGCCCCGCCTCGGCCGCCGCCGCGGTGATGGCGGGGGCGATGTGGTCGCCGACCGTACCCGGTCCCACCATCCACGTCACCGTGCCGTCGGCCAGCGTGCCGGCGATGCGCAGCATGGTGGGGCCGAGCGCCGCCACGAGGACGTCGGGTGCGGGTGTGGGCGCCACGTCCAGGGGGCCGAAGGCGTTGGTGGTGATCACCTCGCCCTGGAACGACACCTGCTCGCCGTGCAGCAGCGGCACGAGCACCGACAGGTACTCGCGCATGTACCGGGCGGGGTGGTCGTAGGAGTACCCCCACGCCCCCTCCACCACCACCTGGTGCGACAGCCCTACGCCCAGCGTGAACCGGCCACCGGTGGCGGCCTGCACGGTGAGCGCCTGCTGGGCGAGCGCCATGGGATGGCGGGGGTGCACGGGGATGACGGCGGTGCCGAGCTCGATCCCGGGCACCTCGCGACCCACCACGGCCAGCACGCTGAGGGTGTCCCAGCCGAAGATCTGCGACGACCACAGCGACGCCACCCCGGTCGCCGCCAGGGTACGCGCTCGATCGACGACGGCGTCGATGGTGCCGAACATGTCGAGCCCTATTCCGATGCGCATGGACCGCTCCCCTTCTGCTCGCCTCCGCCCATGGTGGCAGTACCGTGGGCGCCGTGCCTCTACGCGGCGAGGAGTACGACGCCCGCTTCGCCCGTCTGGCGGAGCAGGGGCAGTACCTCCACGGCGAGGCCGACCTCGTCACCCACCTCGTGGGTGACCCGCCGGCCCGCATTCTCGACGCCGGCTGCGGCACGGGCCGCATCGCCATCGAGCTGGCACGGCGCGGCTATCAGGTCCTCGGCGTCGACATCGAGCCGGCCATGCTCGACGTGGCCCGGGCCAAGGCTCCCGAGCTCGACTGGCTCCGGGCCGACCTGGCCAGCCTGGGCGACCTGGGCGCCGAGGACCGCAACGACGCCACCTTCGATGTCGTCCTGGCGGCGGGCAACGTCATGATCTTCGTGCAGCTCGGCACCGAGGGGGCCGTGGTGGGGGCCATGGCGAGCGCCGTGCGCCCCGGGGGCTTGGTGGTAGCCGGGTTCCAGGTCGGCCGCCAGCTGACCGTGGCCCGCTACGACGAGCTGTGCGCCGGTGCGGGTCTCGAGCTCGTGCACCGCTGGGCCACGTGGGAGCGGGCCCCGTACTCCGGCGGTGACTACGCGGTGTCGGTGCACCGGCGGAGCGCCCCGTGACGACCGGGCACGGCACCTCGGGGCCGGCCCCCATCCACCCCGACGTGGCACCGCTCGCCTTCCTGGTGGGCCGGTGGGCGGGCGAGGGCGAGGGCGACTACCCCACCGTCGAAGCCTTCCACTACGGCGAGGAGGTCACCATCTCGCACGTGGGCAAGCCCTTCCTGGCCTACGCCCAGCGCACCTGGAGCCTCGACGACGGCCGCCCCCTGCACGCCGAGACGGGCTACTGGCGCTGTCCCTCGCCGGGGCACGCCGAGCTCGTCGTCGCCCATCCCACCGGCGTGGTGGAGGTGAGCGAAGGCCCGTGCACCGACAGCGCCGTCGTCCTGGCGTCTGTGGCCGTGGCCCGGACGACGAGCGCCAAGGAGATCACAGCCCTGGTGCGGCGCGTGACCGTCGAGGGCGACAACCTCGAGTACGAGCTCGACATGGCCGCCGTGGGGGTGCCGCTCTCGTTCCACCTGCGCGGCACCCTACGGCGGGTGAGCGCACCACCGGGCTGACGGAGCCGACGGGTCGTCAGAGCTGACCGGAAACGACGGGGCACGTGGGGCCGATGCGGCGGACGGGAGGGTCCCCCGGAGGGCGGCGGTACCCGGAGGTGAGAGGGCGGCGGGTGTCGGGGCAGAATGCGCCACCACGGGCCCCGACGGGCGGGACCGACGACAGACCGGAGGCCGGATGAAACGGGTGGGCATCGTGATGGGGAGCGCCTCCGACGCTCCGGTGATGGAGGCGGCGGTGGAGGCGCTGCGGGAGTTCGACGTGCCGGTGGAGGTGCGGGTCCTCTCTGCGCACCGCACCCCCGACGACGCGCTCCAATTCGCCCGCGACGCGGCCGGGAAGGGCTTCGGGGTCATCATCGCCGCAGCGGGCGGGGCCGCCCATCTGGCCGGGGTGCTGGCCGCCGCCACCCCCCTCCCCGTGATCGGCGTTCCCGTCGCCGTCGGGGGCCTCGGGGGGCTCGACTCCCTGCTGGCCATGGTCCAGATGCCCGCCGGGGTGCCCGTGGCCACCGTGGCCGTGAACGGTGCCCGCAACGCCGCGCTCATGGCCGTGCGGATGCTCGCCCTCGGCGACGAGACGCTGACGGCGGCATTGGAGGAATCTCGCCGGGCCATGGCGACCAAGGTGCGGGCCGCCGACGAGGAGATCCGCGCCCGGTACGGCGGAGCCGGAGGGACCTGAGATGCGGGTGGTGGTGACGGGCTCGGGCGGCCTCATCGGCGGCGCCCTCGTCACCGCGGTGCGAACCCGGGGTGACGAGGCGGTCCCCCTTCTGCGCCGACCGGTGGCGGGCGGGGCGTGGTGGGACCCCGCCGCCGGGACGGTGGGAGACGACGCCCTCGACGCCCTTCGCCGCGCCGACGCCGTGGTCCACCTGGCAGGGGCCGGTCTCGGGGACAAGCGCTGGTCGCCGGCACGCCGGCGCGAGATCGTGTCCAGCCGCCTCGCCGCCACCACCGTGCTGTGCCGCACCCTGGCCGGGCTGGAGCGCCGACCCTCGGTCCTCGTGAGCGCGTCGGCCGTGGGCTATTACGGCGACCGCGACGACGAGGAGCTGACCGAGGCCAGCGCCCCGGGAACGGGTTTCCTGGCCGATCTGTGCCGGGGGTGGGAGGACGCCACCACGCCCGCGTCCGAGGCCGGTATCCGGGTGGTGCGGCTGCGCTCGGGAGTGGTGTTGAGCGCGCAGGGCGGGGCGCTCGCCCGCCAGCTGCCGCTCTTCCGCTTGGGCGTGGGGGGCCGCCTGGGCAACGGCCGACAGTGGCTGAGCTGGATCACCATCGACGACGAGGTCGGCGTGATCCTGCACGCCCTGGACCATGCCTCGCTCGTGGGGCCGGTCAACGCCACCGCCCCCGGCCCGGTCACCAACCGCGCCTTCACCGCCGCGCTGGGCAAGGCCGTGCACCGCCCGGCGGTGCTCGCAGTGCCGGGGGTGGCGCTGCGCCTGGCGCTCGGCTCGGAGCTCGCCTCGGAGATGATCCTGGCCGGCCAGCGCGTCCTGCCCGAACGCGTCCTCGGCGACGGGTACCGCTTCGCCCATCCCAGCCTGGACGTGGCGCTCGACGCCGTGCTGGGCGCCCGGTGACGCGCCTGACGCTCACGCGGCTGACCGACGCTGTTCGCTGACGCTGCCGGCCCCCCGTTCGCTCGGGCACGACGACCCTCAGGGATGTGACGGCGCCAGCGCCTCGACCGCGCTCGTGAGCTCGTCGCCGCTGGCCAGCACGGCCAGCACCGGGACCGTGACCCCGTTGTCCACGTAGCGCTGCACCTGGGCGCGGCACGCCGACGCCGATCCGTGGATGACGAGATCGTCCACGACCTCGTCGGGGATGGCAGCCAGCGCCGCCTTGCGGTCGCCGGACGCCCACGCCGACCACATCCCCTCGAGCAGCGGTGCGCGCCCCAACCAGCGGTGGAACTCGGCGTAGACGGCGACGTTCAGGTAGGCGGCCACCGCCATGCGTCCCACGAACCGGGCGCGCTCGGCGTCCTCGGTGGGGCACACGAAGATGCGGGCCACGATCTCCTTGCCTCCGCCCACCTCGGGAACGACCGTGGCCACGTCGGTGGCCGACAGCCAATTGACGATGGCACCGTCCGCCTCGCGCCCGGCCAGACGGAGCATGCCGGGGCGCAGGGCGGCGACGTACACGGGGGGCGGACGCTCGGGCGGCCGAGCCAGGCGGAAGCCGCGCACCGAGAACGTCTCGTAGGCGGCGTCCACCTTCTCGCCGGTGAGGGCGTGGCGCAGAAAGCGGACGGTGTCGCGCACCCGGGCGTAGGGGGCGGTGAACGGCGTGGCGTTCCAGCGCTCGACGATGACGTCGGACGACGATCCCACCCCGAGAGCGAAGCGGCCCGGGGCGAGCTCGGCCATGGTTGCGGCCTGCATGGCGAGGAGCCCCGGCCCCCGGGTGTACACGGGAACCACCGCCGTCCCCAGCTGCAGCCGGTCGCTCGCCACGGCCGCCACCGCCAACGGCGTGAAGCCGTCGGCGCCGTTGGACTCCCCCGTCCACACGTCGGTGTAGCCCAGATCCGCCAGCCGGCTGTACCAGGCCGGGTGGTCGCGCAGGGGGACGTCGTCGAAGGGGACGGTGATGCCGAATCGCTCCACGGGCAGCAGTGTTACACCCCGGCGCGATGCTCGTGTCGTGGAATACCAGCCGCAGCTGCCCCTGACAGGCGACGTGGTGCGCCGTGTCCCGCGGGCGGACGCCGACAGCGATTGGCGCCTCGACGAGCCCACCCGCATCGTCGGCCGCCAGGGCCTGGCGGCGGCCCGGGCCGCCCTGGCGAGCACGTCGTCGGACCTCCCCGCCCAGCACGCCGACGCCGCTTGAGCACGACCGGTCCGGCGGGGGCACTACCGTCGAACGCGTGGCTTCGCTCGCCGAACGGCTCGGATACCCAGAGGACGCCAAGCTCCTCATCCTCAACTGCGACGACCTGGGCTTCTGTCACGCCGCCAACGTGGGCGTCTACCAGGCCCTGCGCGACGGGGTGGCGACGAGTGCCAGCCTCATGGTGCCCTGCCCATGGTCCCGTGGCGCGGCGGCCGGCTACCGGGGTGAGGACGTCGGCGTCCACCTGACCGTCAACGCCCAGTACGACCTCTACCGCTGGGGTCCGATCACGCACGCCCCGTCGCTGCTCGACGGGGACGGCGGGTTCCCCCGCACCGTGGAGGACGTGTGGGACCACGCCGATCTCGACGAGGTGCGGCGCGAGTGCCGGGCCCAGGTGGAGCGGGCCATCCTGTGGGGCTTCGACGTCAGCCACCTCGACGCCCACATGGGCACCATGCAGATCCGCTCCGAGTTCTTCGACGTCTATCTGGACCTGGCCGTGGAGTTCCGCCTCCCGCTGCGGCTGTCGGGACCCGACACCGAAGCGCTCATCGGCTTCCCCTTCCGGGCCCTCGCCACCGAGGCGGGGGTGCTGTATCCCGACGACTTCGTGTACGTGCCCGGTGTGGGCAGTCGCCAGATCCTCCTCGACGCCCTGCCCGGCCTGCGCCCGGGCGTCACCGAGGCCTACCTCCACCCCGCCGTGGACAGCCCCGAGCTCGAGGCCATGGCGCCGGACTGGGAGGCGCGCGTCGACGACCACGGGTTGCTCGTGAACGACCCCACGCTGCGCGGCGCGCTCGACGACGCGGGCGTGACCCTCATCGGGTACAGGCCGCTTCGCGATCTCATGCGCGGCGCCTCCTGAGGGAAGCGCATCGGACCGCACCTCACCACCGCGGTGGGCGCCACGCCCGCCGCGACACCACCGATCAGTACTCGGTGATGTCGGAGATCTCCTTCTGCAGCAGCTTGTACTCGGGGGAGTTGGTGATGGGGAGCAGCGACATGACCTTCGCCATGTTCCCCGTGACCTTCACCTTCCCCTGCATGAAGGCGGCGTTGGCGTCGAGCTCGCCCTTCTGGATCTTGAGGGCGTCGGCGTAGCCGGTGGTGAGCGTCACCTCGGCGTCGTCGAGGGTGCCCAGCTGGCTCGTGACGATCTTGCCGTTCTCGAGGATCCAGTAGTAGTCGATGTTCCCGTCAGGTCCGCCGGTGACCACGTACTGCATGCGGGCGGAGGCGCCGGGCCGCTCGGGCTGGCCCTCGGCCATCTTCTTGGTCTCGTCGAGCCACTCCTGGGTGAGCCACTTCGACATGTCGTCCCTCCCTGGGTTTCGTGAGCACCGGCCGCCGTGGGGCTCGGCCGTGTGGTGCCGCATGTTACCGAGCAGCGAGGTCCCGCACACCGGCGAACAGGTCGTCCTCCTCGGCCTCGGCCCCCGGGCCGTCCCCCTGCCCCCGCCCGCCCGGCGACCCGTGCCCCGCCGGCTCCGACCCGTCGGCCCACGAGCGCACCACCTCGGCGGTCGCCGGGGGCGGCGGGCCCACCAGACTGCGGGCGAGGATGTACTCGTCGACGGGGTGGACGTCGCGCGCCACCTCGGGGGGCAGCCCGAACCAGAACGGCGACACCGGGTCGACCTGCGTGGCGTGGGCCAGAAGGGCCTCGCGCCGCACGTCGGCGTAGTCGCTTATGTCCACCGCCGTGGTGTAGGGGCGGAGCTGCTTGGTGGCGCGCTCGAGCCAGGCGTCGTCGAAGGGCGACTCGATCCCGAGCTCCAGGAACTTCTCGTGCAGGGCGAGGATGCGGGCCGCCGACCAACCCACGTAGTACAGCTTGAGCGGCTGGAACGCCTCCCCCGCCTCGGGGTAGGCGTCGGGGTCGCCGGCGGCGTCGAAGGCGGCCACGGAGATGTCGTGCACCCGCAGGTGGTCGGGGTGCGGATAGCCCTGCTGGTCGTCGCCGTAGGTGACGATGACCTGGGCCCGCACCCGGCGGATCACCGCCACCAGGCGCCCCACGGCCTCCTCCAGGGGGGCCTGGGCGAAGCACTCGGGGTTGGCGTTGGCCGGGGAGTCGGGCATGCCCGAGTCGCGGTAGCCGAGCATGACGACCTCGTCGTAGCCGATCACGGCGGTGGCCGCCTCGAGCTCGCCGCGCCGGACGGCGGGCAGGTCGGCGCGCACCTCGGGGGTGTCCATGGCGGGGTTGAGGATGTCGCCCTCCTCCCCCCCGGTGCAGCACACGAGCACGGTGTGCACGCCCTCGGCGTGGTAGCGGGCGACGGTGGCGGGCCCCTTGGAGGCCTCGTCGTCGGGATGGGCGTGGACGGTGAGGAGGCACAGGCCGCTGCGCATCACCTCACGGTACCCGGACGCCGGACGGCCCCGGTCACGGCCCGTCGAGCCCCGGCCTCAGACACCCGCCATCCCCGGCCCGTGGCCCGGCGGGGCCCCCGACCTGGACCTCGTGGCGTCGCAGGGGCGCCCGGTGCGGCGTCAGCCCGATGCCCCTCCCCTATGCTCGGGGGTGACGCCGGGCGACCGGCGGTGCCCACCACGACGGGGACACCATGAAGGGGAACCGCACGCCATGGGCGTGATCCAACGCTTCTTGAACATCTTCCGGGCCAAGGCCAACAAGGTGCTCGACCGCGTCGAGGATCCCCGCGACACCCTCGACCTCTCCTACGAGAAGCAGGTCGAGAACATCCAGAAGATGCGCCGGAGCGTGGCCGAGGTGGCGACGGCCCGCAAGCGCATCGAGATCCAGGCCACCCAGCTCCAGCAGCAGGCGGCCAAGCTCCAGGACCAGGCCCGCCTGGCCCTGGGCCAGGGGAACGAGGACCTGGCGCGCGAGGCCCTCGCCCGCCGGGCGGCGATCGCCGGGGAGCTGAGCGACCTCGACACCCAGCACGCCCAGATCCAGGCCCAGGAGGACAAGCTGGTGGAGACGTCCCAGCGACTCCAGACCCAGGTGGCGGCGTTCCGCACCCGCAAGGAGACCCTGAAGGCGACCTACACCGCGGCCGAGGCGCAGTCCAAGATCGGCGAGGCGGCGGCGGGCATCTCGTCGTCGATGGGCGACGCCGGCATGGTCATGGAGCGGGCCCAGGACAAGATCACCCAGATGCAGGCGCGTGCCGGTGCCATCGACGAGCTGCTCGCCTCGGGCGCGCTCACCGACCTCGGGTCGAGCACCGACGACATCCAGGCCCGTCTGAACCAGGTGTCGGCCACCTCCCAGGTCGACCGGGAGCTGGCCGCCCTCAAGTCCGAGTTGGCCGCCGCCCCTGCGCCCACCCTCCCCCCCGCCGGGGCCGCCCCCGCGCTCGACGCCCCCGGAGCCGGTGCGGCCACCGAGATCCCACCTGTCCACGACGCAACAACGAACCGACCAGAGGTGAATTCCTGATGGCGATCAACCGCCGCATCCCTGCCGACCACGGCCTCACGTTCCGGATGTTCCTCACCGGATTGTTCATGGTCATCCTCTACGCCGTCGTCATCGGCATCCTCATCGCCGTCGGCGTCAGCGTGGCGGTGGTGCTCGTCTTCGCCGCCGTCATCTTGTTCTGCCAGTACTGGTTCTCCGACAAGATCGCCCTGTTCGGGATGCACGGCCACATCGTGACGCCCGAGCAGGAGCCCGAGCTGCACGGCGTGGTGGACCGCCTGTGCGCGCTGGCCGACATGAAGAAGCCCCGGGTGGCCATCGCCGAGGTCGACATGCCCAACGCCTTCGCCACCGGGCGCAACCCGTCCAACGCCGTGGTGTGCGCCACCAGGGGCATCATGCGGCGCCTGGACGAGCCCGAGCTCGAGGCGGTCCTGGCCCACGAGCTGTCCCACGTGGCGCATCGCGACGTGGCCGTCATGACGATCGCCAGCTTCCTCGGCATGTGCGCCGGGCTCGTCACCCGCTTCACCATCTACGCCGGGCTGTTCGGCGGCTTCGGGGGCGGTAACAACCGCAACAGCGGCGGCCAGAACGCGGCCATGATCGAGTTGGTCGTGATCGCCGTGTCGGCCGTCATCTACGCCATCAGCTTCCTGCTCACCATGGCGCTGTCGCGCTACCGGGAGCTGGCTGCGGACCGCTCGGGGGCGATCCTCATCGGGCGGCCGTCGCTGCTGGCCTCGGCGCTCGTCAAGGTGAGCGGCGAGATGTCGCGCATCCCCACCCGGGACCTGCGCTCGGCCGAGCACTTCAACGCCTTCTTCTTCACGCCCGCCCTGTCCAACGGCACCAGCCTGTCGTCATTGTTCTCGACTCATCCGCCGCTGCAGAAGCGCCTCGACCAGCTGGCCAAGCTCGAGGCCGAGATGAACCAGCCTTCATGACCAGCCGCGCCGGGGACCGTCGCCCCGGGAGCCGGGCACCGCAGGCAAAGGCTTTCTGATGGGGCTGTTCGACACGCTGCTCGGGCGCACAAAGCCCGTACGGGCCAACCTCGACGCCCTGTTCTCGCTGCCGTCGGCGGCCGTCACGCTGCAGGTGTCGGTGGGTCTCGTCCCCACCGGTCGCGCCGGGGTGTGCTTCAAGCCTCCGGCCGGACAGCCTTTCGCCGACGTGCAGGCCGAGTTGGAGCGCTTGCTGGCCACGCCGGACGACCCGACGGGCTCGGGCGACCCGACGGGCTCGGGCGCTCCGGCCGCACCGGGTGCGACCGGCTCGGGCACCCCGGTCCCCCCGGCCACCGTGCGCCACGTGGGCGACAAGTTCGGCTACCGCTGGATCATCGTGGAGGCGGCCGGCATCGACGACCTCGTCACCAGGGTCCACATGGTGCACTCGTCGCTGCAGGACGCGGGGTGGAGCACCCAGCTGCTGTGCTCGGTCTTCGGCTTCACCCCCGCACCGCCCGGAGCCGACGCCACCGGTGCCACCGGCGCCGCGCCCGACGATGCGGTCACCCAACCGGTCTATATCGTCTACCTGGCCAAGCAGGGCACCTTCTACCCCTTCGCCCCGGCCGGCAACGAGCAGCGCGACACCGAGCTCGAGCTGCGCATCCGCAGTGTGGTGTCGGAGGACCTGCCCATCGAGACGGACCTGTCTCGGTGGTTCCCCATCTGGGACCTCCCCATCGCCTGAGGCGCAGCCCCGGGCGCCGCTTCAGGCCCCGGCCGTCTCAGACCCGGCGGACAGGCGCGGCGTAGGGATCCCACGCCGGCGGCCCGGCATCGAGCTGCTCCAGGCACCGGCACACCTCGTCGAGGACCCGGTCCGGTTCGAGGCCGCTGTCGGCCTCGCCCACCAGGTGGAGGGCGCCGGTGATGGCGGCGGCGCCGTCGAAGGCCCAGCGCGCCCCGGTCGGCTCGGCCGCCGTCAACGTCGCCGCCAGCGCACCGAGGTCCACCCGGGGCCGGGGGCGCCGGCTCACCAGCCGCACCCACGACTCGTAGCGGTAGCGCAGCTCGTAGCGACGGCCCACCACCGTGAAGACCCGCAGGCACGACGTGGCGGAGTGCACCGCCGCCCGGTGAAGCACAGCACCCTCCCACCCACAGCCACGGAGCGCTCCGGGCGCGCCGTCGACGCGCACCACCGCCAGGTCGTGCTCGGGTCGCTCCTCGACGGTGGCCTGGCCTTCGTCGAGGGCGCGCCGCGACGCGTCGTAGGCGCTCGCCTCGTCTCCCCACAGGTCCTCGAACCGTTCCGGCTCCTCCACCATCGC
The DNA here is from genome assembly GCA_049514335.1 of Acidimicrobiales bacterium. Lineage (GTDB taxonomy): Bacteria > Actinomycetota > Acidimicrobiia > Acidimicrobiales > UBA8190 > JBEKVE01. The sequence goes on along the minus strand of JBEKVE010000050.1, from coordinate 6,584 downwards.
CGGCAGGATGGCCAATGCGTCGGTGGCGTGGCGCCCGCAGCGGGCCATGACATCGGCCACCACGGGCTCCCCGGCGCGCGCCACACCGGCGAGGGCGAAGGCCACCAGTGCCGCCCGGCGACGTCGCACCACGCCGAAGTCACCGACGTGCGCCGCCTCCACCACCAGCGCCCCGTGGGCCTCGGCCAGGCCGGCGAGGCACAGCAACCCCAAGCTGAGCACGCCGTCTTCGTCGTAGTGGTCGATCGACGCCGCCTCGACGCCGGCGGGCACGGTGCCGGGCTTGGCCAGCGCCCGCAGCACGATGCCGGCCGACACGTCGTCCCACAGGTCCTCGGGGGTGGGTGTCCCCGCCCAGTGCGACAGGCTCAGCACCGTGCCCGGGCGCGGCATGCCGTCCACCATGACGTGGGACCGGCCTCCCAGGCGCTCGGCGGGGACGTAGGTGAGCGGGACCGGCACCGCCGACGTCAGCCGCGACCGGTGAGGGCGTCGATGCGGCGGGCCAGCTCCAGATCGCGACGGGTGATGCCGCCGGCGGTGTGCGTCGACAGGCGCAGGGTGACGACGTTCCAGTGGATGTCCACGTCGGGATGGTGGTCCATCTCCTCGGCCAGCATCCCCACGGCGTTGACGAAGGCGAGCGAGTCGGCGAAGTCGGCGCCACGCCGGACCGACACGATCTCGGAACCGTGGCGCTCCCAGGCAGTGCCGCCGAGCTCGGTGTCGACGGTGGACGCGTCGAGGACCTCCACGGACCCAAGCCTACAAGTGCCCGCCGGCGCTGCGACAGGTGGGTGCATTCAGGGGTGCGTCATCTCCTCGGGTCGCACCGCCCTGTCGAACTCCTCACCGCTCAGGTAGCCGAGCGACACCGCCGCCTGGCGCAGCGTGGTGCCCCCGGCGTGCGCCTTCTTGGCCACCTCCGCCGCCTTGTCGTAGCCGATGAGGGGGTTGAGGGCGGTGACGAGCATGAGGGAGTTCTCGAGGTGCCGTTCGATCTGCGTGCGATCCGGCTCGAGCCCTTCCACCGCGAACTGGCGGAAGGTGCGGCACGCGTCGGACAGCAACCCCACCGAGTGCAGCACGTTGTGGATGATGACGGGCTTGCACACGTTGAGCTCGAGATTGCCCCTGCTGCCCGCCACCGCCACGGCCGTGTCGTTGCCCATCACCTGGATGCACACCATGATCATGGCTTCGCACTGGGTGGGGTTCACCTTCCCCGGCATGATCGACGAGCCCGGCTCGTTGGGCGGGAGCACGAGCTCCCCCAACCCGCTGCGGGGCCCTGAGCCGAGCCAGCGGATGTCGTCGGCGATCTTGGTGAGCGACACGGCCAGCGTGCGCAGCGTGGCGCTCGTCTGCACCAGGGCGTCGTGCGCCGCCAGCGCCGCGAACTTGTTGCGCGCCGAGCGGAACGGGAGGCCCGTGATCCGGGCGATGTGCGCCGCCGCCCGGTCGCCGAACTCGGGGTGGGTGTTCAGACCCGTCCCCACCGCGCTACCCCCCAGGGCCAGCTCGTAGAGGCCGTCGAAGCACGTCTCGATCCACACCAGATCGGCGTCGAGCTGGGCGACATAGCCCGAGAACTCCTGGCCCAGGGTGAGGGGCACGGCGTCCATGAGGTGCGTGCGGCCGATCTTCACGATGTCGGCGAAGGCCTCGGCCTTGGCCGCCAGCTCGTCGCGCAGCGCCTGCACGGCCGGCACGAGAGCGTGGCGGAGCTCCTCGGCGGCGGCGATGTGCATGGCAGTGGGGAACGTGTCGTTGGAGGACTGCGACATGTTGACGTGGTCGTTCGGATGCACCGGCGACTTGGACCCCATCTCGCCCCCGGCGAGCTCGATGGCCCGGTTCGAGATGACCTCGTTGGCGTTCATGTTGGTCTGCGTGCCGCTGCCGGTCTGCCACACCCGCAGCGGGAAGTGCTCGTCGAGCGTGCCCTCGGTCACCTGGCGCGCCGCCTGCACGATGCGGTCGGCGAGGCTCTGGTCGAGCTTGCCCAGCTCGGCGTTGGTGAGGGCGGAGGCCTCCTTCAGGATGCCGATGGCCCGGATCACCGAGCGGGGCATCCGGTCCTCACCGATGGAGAAGTGGACGAGGGACCGCGCCGTCTGCGCCCCCCAGTAGCGGTCGGCGGGGACCTCGATGGGCCCCATCGAGTCTGTCTCGGTCCGGGTCTTCACCACATCACCTCCGCCGCGACGCTATCCCCACTCGACATGGGCCCGGATCACGGTGCCGTCGTCGCTCGTCCACCCCTTGGAGCGGGCGTAGTCGAGCATGGCGGCGAACCCCTGCTCCCAGCCCTCGTCGACCGCGGCGCCGGCCAGACGGCGCACGGCGTCGACGTGCACCATGGCCTCGCCGTCACCGTCCACGCTGCCCACGTCGGAGGCCCGCAGTGCCTCGTCGAGGGTGCCGGCGTCACCCGAACCCCGCACCGCCACGTGGAACCGCGTGAAGTCTGCCGGCTCGACCAGCTCGGGACCATCCGCGTCCTCTCCCAGCTGCACGTCGATGTACATGGCTCTTCCTCTCCTCACCAGGGCATGGCCACGCCCCCGTTGGGGCGCAGGATCTGACCCGTCACGAAGCGCGAGGCCTCGGACGCCAGGTACAGCACGGCGTGGGCCACGTCCTCGGGCCGGCCCGTCGTGCGCAGCGGGGTGGTGCGGGCCACGGCCCCGAGGACCCCGGTCCGTCGCGCCTCGTCGACGGTGCCGTCCGCCGCTGTGAAGTGGCGAGAGGTCATGGCGGTCTCCACGAATCCCGGGGCCACGGCGTTGACGCGCACCCCCTGCGGTCCCACCTCGGTGGCGAGGACGCGCGTGAGCTGCACCACCGCCGCCTTGGCCATGCCGTACGCGGCCAGCCCCGGGGAGGGGGCGTCGATGGCGGCGGACGCCATGTTGACGATCGAGCCCGAGCCCTGGTCCACCATGACGCGCGCCGCGGCGCGACAACCGTGGAACACCCCTTTGAGGTTGACAGCCAGCACCCGTTCGAGCACCTCGTCGGTGAGGTCCACCACCGGCGCCTGGGCGATGATGCCGGCCACGTTGGCCATGACGTCGAGCCGCCCGAGCTCGCCGTGCGCACCGGCCACGAGCGCCTCGACGTCGCTCGCCACCGACACGTCGACCTGCCGGGCGAAGGCCCTGCCGCCGCCCGCCTCGACGGCTGCGGCCGTCGCTTCAGCGCCGCCGCCGTCCACGTCCGCGCACACCACCACCGCTCCCGCCGCGCCGAGCAGCACCGCCGAGGCCCGTCCGATGCCCGACGCCGCCCCGGTCACGACGGCCACCTTGTCGTGCAGATCGAATGCGGCGAAGGCCTCGCCACCCCCGGACGCCTGCGGCGCGCTCACGCCGCACCCTGCTCGCCCGGGGGCGCCTGGCCGTGGATGGAGCTCGTGACCCGGCGTGCCGCCGCCACCAGGGTGTCGCCGTAGCGGGGGATCTCCTCCCCCGACAGCTTCTCGGGTAGCCCCACCACCGTCAGGGCGAGCGCCACGGCGCCGTCGGCACCGAACACCGGGGCCGAGACCTGGCTCAGGCGGTAGGTGGCACCCTCCTCCAGCTCCTGGAGGAGGTACTCCTCGTGGGCGAGCTCCTCCACCACCACCGCCAGCGCGCCGGCGTCGTCGCGCCCGGAAAGGGCCCGGCTCAGGTTCAAGTTGGCCACCGCCTCCAGATTGAGGGCGTACCCCCGGCGCCGCACCACCCCGAGCGCGGCACGCAGACGCTGCTTGTCGTCCTCGGTGGCGCCCGGTCCCAGCCGGTCGAGCCAGCGCTCCACGGCGGCGGGGGCGGCCCACGCCAGGAAGACGGTCCCGAGAGGCGGGGCGAGCGGGACGCGCTGGCCCACGGTGAAGGCGAGCCACATCGGCCCGGGCCGGCCCGCCGTGGCCAGCAGGACCATCTCGTCGCCGACGGTGCTCGACGCCACCACCTGCGCGCCGAGCTGCGAGGCCAGCTCCCCCATCATGGGCCGGGCGTGGTCGACCAGGTTGAGCTGGCGGGCGCCGGCAGCGTGCCCGGCGGCGATGAGCGCCGGGCCCAGGGTGTAGGTCTTGTCGACGGGGTTGCGCAGCAGCCACCCCGCATCGGTGAGCGCGGCGCACAGGCCGTGGGCGGTGGCCTTGGACATGCCGACGCCACGCGCCAGCTCCGACAGGCCGAAGCACTCGCCGGGCCGCGCCGCCAGGAAGTCGACGACCCGCACCACGCGCCCCACCGACGGCGAGCCGGCCACCGCTCAGGTGTCCCGACCCGCGGCCGCTGCTGCGCCCGCCGCCGTCGCCACCGCCGAGCCGAACACGTCGGCCAGACGGGCGTGGCCGGCGTCGTTGGGATGGATGCCGTCGGCCAGGTCGGCGGCGGTGATGACATCGGCACCGCCGACGAGCACGAGCGCGCCGTCGCCGGCGTCGATGCGCTCCTGCGCGGCCTGCTCCATGGCGGCGCGCAGGTCGGCGAGCGACGCCCCCAGCCGGTTGGGCGTGGACTCGGCGTCGGGCCGCAGCACCGGACTGGCCACCACCACCGGCGTGTGGGGATGCCCCTGGCGCACGATGTCGAGGAAGGCCCGCGTGTTCTCGAGGAACATGCCGGCGCTGTGGGGCGTGCGGCCCCAGCAATTGGTGCCGTGGGTGATGGAGATGACGTCGGCCTCGAGGCGGGCCACTGCCTCGGCGCAGGGGATCTCGCCGCGCGCCGAACCGGCGTAGCCGAGGTTCACGAGATCGAGCCCGTGGCGACGCGCCGCCACCACCCCCCAGCCCAGGGCTGGAGCGCTCGCCACCCAGCCCTCGAGGAGCGAGTCGCCGTAGGCCACCCACCGGGGCCGGCGCGGCGCGGGCTCGACGGTGCCCCCCGTGGCCCGCAGGCCGAGCACCTCGGGACGCATGCCCTCGGGGAGGTACACCACCGCCGGTTCGGACGCGGGGCCGCCCAGCTCGAGGACGACCGAGGCGGGTCCACCCGACGCGTCGGCCGCACCCGGCCCGGCGGCCGGCTGCTCGTCAACCTGGACACCGCCGCGCCACACGGCGAACGTCGTGCCCGCCCCCGAGCCGCGGAAACCGAGATCCTCGGTGGCGGTGGAGTACTCGAGCACGAGGTGCGTGGCGTCGCCCACGAGCTCGAGGCGCACACCGGCGGGGATGCAGGCGCACTGCCAGGTGTCGGCGGGCACGCGCCCGACGTCGCGCGGATCGAAGCGGGGGTAGGCGACACCGGGCACGGCGCCGTAGGCGCAGCCCCGTAGGAAGGGCTCCACCTCAGGAGACCGGCGGGGATCGGCGGTCACGGACGCGCCCGGCTCACCGTCGGCCGGTGGTCACAGGTGCTCCGGCACGGGGTAGGGGAACTTCACCCCCACCCCGCCGTCGACCGAGAGGATCTGGCCGTTGACGTACGCCGACAGGTCCGAGGCGAGGAACACGATGGCCGCCGCGATGTCCTGGGGAAGCGCCACCCGTGCCAACGGCGAGTTGGCGGCGTTCACGACCTTGCCCTTGTCCCCGAGATAACCCGACACCCGTGGTGTCCACACGATGCCCGGCGCCACCGCGTTGGCCCGCACCCCGAGAGGGCCGAGCTCCACCGCCGCCGAGCGCACCAACCCGATGAGCCCCGCCTTGGCCGCCCCGTAGGCGGCGTGGCGCGGCGCCGCGGTGAGTCCCGAGGCCGAGGCCACGAAGACCATGGCCCCTCCCCCGCCGTCGGCCAGCACCCGGCCCCCGAGCGACACGGCCAGATAGGCGTGGCGCAGCACGATGTCGTGGTGCCAGTCCCACAGCTCGTCGTCGAGGTCGAGGAGGTTGCGGTACTGGGCCATGCCCACGATGTCGACGATGCCGGTCAGGCGGGGCGCCCCGATGCCGGCCAGCGCCCCCGGGGCCTCGGCGAAGAGGCGCTCGGCGTCGTCGCGGCGCGTGGCGTTGCCCACCCACGCCACGCCGTCGACCTCGGCGGCGATGTCGGCGGCGAGATCTGGGTCGAGGTCGACACAGCACACCTTCGCCCCCACCTGGGCCAGCGCGTGACAGGCCTGGCGGCCGATGCCCTGGCCGGCGCCGATGACGACCACGCCGTGGCCGTCCATGCGCAGCATGCCCGGATAGTCGGGGACCTCGCTGTCGTCGCTACGCGTCACTGCCGTGCGCCGTGTGTCGTGGAGCCGGTCGGGCCTGCGCCGTCAGCCGGCGACGCCGGAGACGTTCACCTGGATGTCGCGGCGCGCGAGCTCGGGGATGACCTTGGTACCGAGCAGCTCGATGGTGCGCATGACCGACTCGTGGGGCAGGTAGCCGAACTGCACGTAGCAGATGAGCTGGTCCACGCCGAGCTCGGCGTACTTCACCATCTTGCCGATGCAGGTCTCGGGGTCGCCCACGATGATCATGTCGGCCTCGGAGAACCACTTGGGGTCGAACTTCCCCTCGATCTGGCGCTTCAGGAGGGGGAACATCTTCTCCTTCTCCTCGTCGGAGAGATGGGGCACCTCCCACTCCAAGATGAACTCGGCCAGGTTCTTGTACCACCACCACACCGAGTCCCAGATGCCGTTGGCCT